>JANNAV010000259.1:0-26735 GCA_031384695.1 Paracoccaceae bacterium | reverse complement strand
GCACATGTTGGTGGTGCAGCAGGGCGTAGCCTGAGGCGGGCGGTTTCACCCGGTTCGTCCATTTGGCGAGGCGTGCGGCGAGTTCGGCGTCGCTGATGTCCAGATGCAGGCGGCGGTTGGGCACGTCCAACTCGATCATGTCGTCGTTCTTCACCAGGGCGAGCAGGCCGCCCGCGGCCGCCTCCGGAACCATGTGCAGGATCACCGTGCCGTAGGCGGTGCCGCTCATGCGCGCGTCCGAGATGCGCACCATGTCGGTGATGCCGCGCTTCAACAGCTTCTCGGGCAGCGGCATGTTGCCCACCTCGGCCATGCCGGGATAGCCCTTGGGGCCGCAGTTCTTCAGCACCATCACGCAGGTTTCGTCAATGTCCAGCGTCTCGTCGTTGATTCTGGCTTTGTAATCGTCGATATCCTCGAACACCACGGCGCGGCCACGGTGCACCAGAAGCGCGGGCGTGGCGGCGGAAGGTTTCAGCACGGCACCCTTGGGCGCGAGGTTGCCTTTCAGCACCACCACGCCGCCCGATTGGGTAAGGGCGCGGGCGGTGGGCAGGATCACATCCTCGTTGTGGTTGATCACGTCTTTCACTTGATCCCACATGGTTTCGCCGGATACGGTGAGGGCGTCCTTGTGCAAAAGCCCCGCCTCGCCAAGGCGTTTGATCACCACCGGCAGGCCGCCGGCATAGAAGAACTCTTCCATCAGGTATTTACCGGAAGGCATCAGGTTGACGATGGTGGGCACGTCGCGGCCACAGCGATCCCAATCGTCCAGCGTCAGATCAATGCCGACCCGGCCCGCGATTGCCAGAAGATGGATCACGGCGTTGGTGGAACCACCTATGGCGCCATTGGTGCGGATGGCGTTTTCGAACGCCGGTTTGGTCAGGATATCGGAGGGTTTCAGATCATCCTTGACCATCTGCACGATGCGCCGCCCGGTGAGTTGTGCCATCACGCGGCGGCGGCTGTCCACTGCCGGGATGGCGGCATTGCCGGACAGCGCCATGCCCAAAGCCTCGGCCATCGAGGCCATGGTGGAGGCGGTGCCCATGGTGTTGCACGAACCGGGCGAGCGGGACATCGAGGCTTCGGCATCGGCAAACTCGGCGGCGGTCATCTCGCCCGCCTACACCGCCTCGGAAAACATCCACAGGTGGGTGCCGGAGCCGACACGTTCGTTCTTGTAATAGCCGTTCAGCATCGGGCCGCCGGTGACCACGATCGAAGGCAGATCGGTAGAGGCGGCGGCCATCAACAGCGAGGGCGTGGTTTTATCGCAGCCCACCAGCAGCACGCAGCCATCCATCGGCTGGCCGCGCATCGCCTCTTCCACCGCCATCGCCGCAAGGTTGCGGAACATCATCGCGGTGGGGCGGAAAGCGGATTCCGAGGCGCTGAACACCGGCACCTCCACCGGAAAACCGCCCGCCTCGTAAATGCCGTTCTTCACGCGCTGGGCAAGATCGTTCAGGTGGGCGTTGCACGGCGTCAGTTCGGACCAGGTGTTGAGGATGCCGATCACCGGGCGACCATCGAACATATCATGCGGGAAGCCCTGATTTTTCATCCAGCCACGATGGTAGATCACATCGCGCGAGGTGCCCCCGAACCAGTGTTGCGAGCGTAAGGCGCGGGGCCAGATGGCAGGTTTGAACGTCATAGCATCCTCATGGGGGTGGTGGTGGTTTGGGGGGGCGCGAAGGCCAGGGGGTTGATCAGGGGCAGGCCAAAGGGGGCGGCCTCGATCTCGAACACATCGCCGCTTTGGGTTTTGATGCCGTCAGCGAAGGACAGGGTGGCGGTGCCGAACATGTGGACGTGCAGATCGCCGGGTTGGCGGAACAGGGAGTATTTGAAGTGATGGTGTTCAAGATTGGCGAAGGTATGCGACATGTTGGCCTCGCCGGACAGGAAGGGTTTTTCCCACAGTATTGCATCGCCCCGGCGGATGCGCGAGGTGCCCCGGATATCGGCGGGAAGATCGCCCAGCAATATCTCGGGGCCGAAAGAGGCCTGGCGCAGTTTGGAATGGGCGAGAAAGAGGTAGTTCACCCGCTCGGTCACATGATCGGAAAACTCGTTGGCCAGTGCCCAGCCGATGCGGCAGGGGGTGCCATCGGGGGCAATGATATAGACGCCGGCCACTTCCGGCTCTTCGCCGCCGTCTTCGGCGAAACCGGGGGCGGTGAGGGTTTGGCCGGGGCTAACGGCAGTATGGCCGTTGCCTTTGTAGAACCATTCGGGTTGCACGCCGGGCAGGCCGGGCGCGGGGCGGCCACCCTCCAGCCCCATGCGGAACATCTTCATACTGTCGGTGAGGGTCTCGCTGCCTTGCAGTTTGCTGTGCATCGCGTCACGCGCGGCGGCCGAGCCGAGGTGCGTCAGGCCGGTGCCCGTCAGGTGCATATGGGCGGGATCGGGGTGGGTAATGGGCAGGGTTAGGCGGGCGTCATGGGCAAGGCGGGCCAGATCGACCGCCTCGCCCAGCCCGTGGGCGGCGATCACGGCGGCGAGGCTTTGACCGGATGCTGCGGCCTCAACGGCCAGCGCATAGGTGCTGGCGGCCCCGCGCACGATTGCGGCTTCCGAGCCTTCGCGGGCCACCACGGCCACGCCACCATTGGGGTGCAGGATTTGCGAGATCAGCATGGCAGGCCCTTCATTTGGATTTGTTGTAAACATCAAAGATGACAGCGGCCAGCAGCACGAGGCCCTTGATCACCTGCTGGTAATCTATGCCGATGCCCATGATCGACATGCCGTTGTTCATCACCCCCATGATCAGCGCCCCCACCACGGCGCCCAATATCTTGCCCACCCCGCCAGACATTGACGCGCCACCGATGAAGACGGCGGCGATCACGTCCAGCTCGAACCCCACACCGGCCTTGGGGGTGGAGGAGTTCAGACGCGCGGCCACGATCATACCGGCCAGTGACGCCAGCACTCCCATGTTGACGAAGGTGAGGAACACCAGCCGGTCGGTTTTGATGCCGGACAGTTTGGTGGCCTTTTCGTTGCCGCCAAGCGCGTATATGCGCCGCCCGGTGGTGGTGCTTTCGGTGAAAAACGCATAGAGCACGGTGAGGGCTGCGAGGATGATCACCACATTGGGCAAGCCGCGAAAGCTGGCGAGTTTATAGCCGACAAAGATCAGGGCTGCGGCGACGATGGCGTTGCGGATGGTGAAGATCAGCATCGGTTCCTGCGCCATCCCGAACTCGGCATCGCGGGCGCGGGCGCGAAAGCCAAGCCAGATGATAAGGGCTGCCGCGAGGCTGACGAGGACGAGGGCGGTGACGTTGGGTTTGTCGATCCCGAAGGCGTCGGGGATGAAGCCGGTGGAGAGGGACTGAAAGCTTTTGGGGAAGGGGCCGACGTTCTGCCCCGCCAGCAGCCACAGCGTCAGGCCGCGAAACACCAGCATTCCGGCCAGCGTGACGATGAACGACGGGATGCGCCAATAGGCGATCCAATAGCCTTGCGCCGCCCCGATCAACATGCCGGTCAGCAACACGGTGGGCACCACGGCATAGACCGGCCAATCGAGATCAACCGACAGTACGGCAGCGACGGCGCCGGTAAAGCCCACCACCGAGCCTATCGACAGGTCGATATGCCCCGCCACGATCACCAGCAGCATCCCCAGCGCCATGATGATGACGTAGGAGTTTTGCAGGAACAGGTTGGTGATGTTTTGTGCCGAGAGGAAATCGACGCCCTCAAACAGCCGCACCACGATGAGGAAAAACGTGACGATGGCGACAAGCGCCATCATCATGCCATTCTCGCGCAGGTGGCCGCCGATATGGGCGCGCATGCCTTTGGGGTTTTCGCTCATCATGCCGCCTTTTCTGCGCCTTTAAGGATCAGGCCCATGATCCGTTCCTGACTGGCCTCGGCGCGGGGCAGTTCGCCCACGATCCGGCCCTCGTTCATCACATAGATGCGGTCGCACATGCCCAGCAATTCTGGCATCTCGGACGAGATCATCACCACGCCCCGGCCGGTGGCGGCCAGATCGTTGATAATCGAATAGATCTCGAATTTGGCACCCACATCAATGCCGCGGGTCGGCTCATCAAGGATCAGCACCTGTGGACCGGCGAACAGCCATTTCGACAGCACCACCTTTTGCTGATTGCCGCCAGAAAGATTGACCACCTTTTGCTGCACCCCCGGCGTGCGGATGGCCAGTTGGCGGCGGTAATCCTCGGCCACCTGTTGTTCGCGCCCGTGGCTGAGGATACCGCGCTGCGAAATGCCTTTCAGGTTGGCAAGGCTGATGTTGCGCAGGATCGGCTCTTCCAGCACGAGGCCCAGAACCTTGCGGTCCTCGGTGACATAGGCGAGGCCCGCGTCAATCGCGCGGGCAACGGTTGAGGTATCGGCGGGCTTGCCTGCGATCTCGACGCGGCCGGTGATGTTGCGGCCATAGCTTTGGCCAAAGATGCTCATGGCAAGTTCGGTGCGCCCCGCGCCCATCAGGCCCGCGATGCCGACAATCTCGCCCTGCCGCACATGAAAGGCGGCGTTATGGATCATCTGGCGGGATTTCTGATCGGGGTGCCAGACGTTCCAGCCGGATACCTGCATCAGCACTTCGCCGATTTGCGGCCTGCGGTCGGGATAGCGGTGGGCCATGTCGCGGCCCACCATATCGCGGATGATGCGCTCTTCGGTGATCTCGGCGGCATTGAGCGTGGAGACGGTGGCGCCGTCGCGCAGAATGGTGATGCGGTCGGCGACGCGGGATATTTCGTTCAGCTTGTGCGAGATCAGGATCGAGGTGATTCCCTGTGCCTTTAGTTCCAGCAGCAGATCGAGCAATTTCTGGCTGTCGTTTTCCTGCAGGGCGGCGGTGGGCTCGTCGAGGATCAGCAGGCGCACATCTTTGGCAAGCGCCTTGGCGATTTCGATCAGTTGCTGTTTGCCGACACCCAGCTTTTCCAGTTTGGTGGCGGGGGCCTCGGTCAGGCCAACCTTGCGCAGCAGGGTTTCGGTTTTCTGGTAGGTGGCGGGCCAGTTGATCACGCCGCGTGTGGCCACTTCGTTGCCGAGAAACAGGTTTTCGGCGATGGAGAGCAGCGGCACCAAGGCCAGTTCCTGATGGATGATGATGATGCCCTTGTTTTCGCTGTCGCGGATCGTGCGGCAGGCGAGGGGGGCGCCGTCGTAGAGAATATCGCCTTCAAAACTGCCATGCGGATAGACGCCCGAAAGCACCTTCATCAAGGTGGATTTGCCAGCGCCGTTTTCGCCGCAGATGGCGTGAATCTCGCCCGCCTCGACTGTCAGGTTGACATGGTCCAGCGCGCGCACACCGGGAAAGACCTTGCTGATCCCGCGCATCTCCAAAAGCACCGTCATGGCCGATCCTTCCCGCGAGCGCCCCCGCCACACCGGCGGCGGGGGCGAGGTTCGCTTACTTCAACTGATCGGCGGTGTAATAGCCAGAGCCCACCAGCGTGGCCTCGTAGTTGCTGACATCCACCGGCACCGGCACCAGCAGATAGGACGGGATCACCTTGACGCCGTTATCATAGGTGGTGGTGTCGTTGATCTCGGGCGTGCCGCCAGAGAGCAGCGCATCCACCATCTTGACGGTGACGCCTGCAAGGGTGCGGGTATCCTTGAACACGGTGGAATACTGCTCGCCCGCGATCATCGACTTTACCGAAGGAATTTCGGCATCCTGCCCGGTGACGATGGGCATTTTCAGATCGCCCGAACCGTAGCCCACGCCCTTGACCGACGACAGAATGCCGATGGAAAGGCCATCATAAGGCGAAAGCGCGCCGTTGAGCGCCTTGTCGCCGTAGTTGGAGGACAGAAGGTTGTCCATCCGGGCCTGAGCCACCGCCCCATCCCAACGCAGCGTGCCGACCACATCCATGCCCATCTGGCCCGAAGGCACCGCGATATCGCCCGAGGCGATCAGCGGATCCAGCACCGACATGGCACCATTGAAGAAAAAGAAGGCGTTGTTGTCGTCGGGGCTGCCGCCGAACAGTTCCACATTCCACGG
Organism: Paracoccaceae bacterium; assembly: GCA_031384695.1. Lineage (GTDB taxonomy): Bacteria > Pseudomonadota > Alphaproteobacteria > Rhodobacterales > Rhodobacteraceae > JANNAV01. The sequence goes on along the minus strand of JANNAV010000259.1, from coordinate 20,701 downwards.
CTTCACGTCGGGGAAGCGTTCCTTCAGACCCGCCACCAGCGATTCCGCCTGCAGCACGCCAACCTTGAAATTGTCGAAGGTGGCGTAGTAATCGACGCTGCCGGAATCGCGGATCAGGCGGTCATAGGCGATCACCTTGATGCCGGCGGCGGCGGCATTATCCAGCGCGTTCGACAGGGTGGTGCCGTCGATGGCCGCGATCACCAGAACCTTGACACCTTTGGTGATCATGTTTTCGATCTGGGCCAACTGGTTGGGGATATCATCCTCGGCATATTGCAGATCGGTGGTATAGCCTGCGGCGGTGAACTGTTCGACCATGGCGGCACCATCCGAGATCCAGCGGGCCGAGGACTGGGTGGGCATGGCGATGCCGATGGTGCCCTTGTCTTGTGCCAAAGCCGGGTTGATGATCGACGTTGCCGCCGCGAGCGCCAGAAGTGCGCGTCTTGTGAGTTTCATTTTATCCTCCCTAAGCTGCCCTATGGGCAACGCTCACCGGTCTGTTCCCGCCAGATGGGCCGGTGGGACGCCGTGGCGGCACAGTTGCAAGATTGGGATATATCGGTCAAATGATGGTTTGGCATTTATACATGGCGGAAATGGTATCTGAATGGCGGTGAAATCGGACAGTTTGCTGCAACGCGGTTTGAAGCTGAGCCATTTGCGGCTGTTGGCGGCGTTGCTTGAAACCGGGCAGATAGGGGCTGCGGCCGAAAAGATCGGCGTCACCCAGCCCGCCGCATCCCGGCTGCTGGCGGAAGTGGAGCGGATCGCGGGGGCGGAAGTGCATCTGCGCACCGGGCGGGGCATGCGTCTTACGCCGGTGGGCGAGGCCTTGGCGCGGCGGGCCGGCCGGGTGTTGATCGAGTTGCGAGATGCGGCGCGCGATGTGGCCGAGGTGATGGCCGGAGGGGTGGGCCATGTGCGCATTGGCGCGGTGACCGGCCCTGCGCTTGACCGGGTGTTGCCTGCGCTCCGCACCGCGCGGCTGGCGCAACCTGCGGTGACGGTCGAGGTGATCGTGGCCACCTCGGACATTCTGTGTCAGCAATTGCTGAGCGGGCGGATCGACTTTGCGATTGCCAGATTGCCCGAAACGTCTGAGCGGGCGCAGCTTTACATGCGGTTGATCGCCGCCGAGCCGGTGGCGCTGGTGGTGCGGCGGGACCATCCTTTGGCGGGGCGCGCAACCATCGCGCCGGTTGATCTGCTGCTGTTTGACTGGGTGATGCCGGGGCCGGAATCGCTTTTGGCGCGCGCGGTTCTGGCGCGGCTGACAGCGCATGGTCTGGCGCATCCGCGACAGCAGCTCTCAACCGCCTCGTTCCTGCTGACGCTGGCTTTGTTGCAGCAATCCAATGCCATAGCGCCCCTGGCGCGGGCCGTGGCCAACAGCTTTGCTGCGGCCCCCGATGCACCTTATGTGCAGTTGCCGATTGATCTGGGGATCGAGGTTGAGCCTTTTGGCCTGATCACGCGGGCCGGGGTGGCGCTGCCGCCTGCGGCGCAGTTTCTGGCTGAACGGATGCAGATGGCGGTGTGAAATTGGGGGGGCAGTGTAGAACGGTTCACCCCGCAACTATCCGCTGCTTTGGCGGACCAGCAGTTCGGGGTGGATTTCGATCAGGCGCGGCGAGGAGGGCATGCCGCCCAGCACCGACAGGATCAGCCCGGCGGTCTCGACGCCGATGCGGTGGGGCGAGGGGTCTATCGTCGTCAGGCTGGGCACCGAAACCGCGCCGATCTCGTAATTGCCAAAGCCGCCGATGGCGATGCGGCCGGGCACCGGCAGGCCGCGCCGTTGGCATTCGGTAAGGGCGCCGAAGGCTGACAAATCCGACACGCAGATCACCGCTTGGGTATCGGGATAACGGCCAAGCAGTGCCGCCATCGCATCGGCGCCTTCGCGCATCGAAATCGGCGGCGGGCCTGCGGCGATCAGGCGGCTGGCATCAAGGCCCTGCGCCTGCATGGCGGCGATGAAACCGGTGCGGCGGTCGGTGCCCCGCGTATCACGGTCGGCGTCGCCACCGATAAAGGCGATCCGGGTGAGGCCGGCCTTGATGAAGTAATCGACCATGCCGCGCACGGCGGCGGCGTTGGAAAAGCCCACCACATGGCCAATGGGATCGGCGGGCAAGTCCCAGGTTTCCACCACGGGAATGCCCGCGCGGGCCAGCATGCGCCGGGCGCGGGGGGTATGCTTGCCGCCCGTGACCACGATGGCTTCGGGGCGGCGGCGCAGCAATTGTTCGATCAGGTGTTCTTCTTCGGTGATGTCGTAATTGGTGTGGCCCAACAGAATTTGCAGCCCGCTGGCCTTCAGCCCTTCGGTCAGCCCGCGCAGGGTATCGGCGAAATTCGCGTTGTTGAGCGACGGAATGGTGACGGCGACAAAATTGGTTTTCTGCGAGCGCAGGGTGGAGGCGGTGTCATCGAACACATAGCCCAACTCCTCGGCCGCTTGCAGGATGGCCGCGCGGCGGGCATCCGAGACGGAACTGTCACGCTTGAAGGCGCGGCTGACGGTCATCGGCGAAACCCCGGTCAGCCGCGCCACATCGGCCATGGTGGGGGGTTTGCGCGGGGTCATCCGGGCGCAAATTCATGGGCGATGGTGACGTGGTGATGAATGCGGCCGCTGAAATGCCGCGCCAGCACCGATTCGGTGGCAGTTCGGCCCGACATCCGCGAAGGATGGGCGAGGAAAGCATCCACTGCCGCCTGATCGGCAAAGTCGACGGCAAGGATAAGCGGGTACTCGGGGGCGCCGTCATCGCGGCTTTCGGCAAAGGTCACGCGGATGGCCAGCGCGCCGGGGAAGGTTTGCCAGATCGGCCGCAATTCGGCCATCACGGCGGCGCGGAAGGCCGGGGTTTGGCCGGGGTGGACCGTGCCCTCGAACAGGGCATAGCGGGTGATCATGCGCGGGCTTCCTTCAGCGTGGGTTTGAAGTACTCCATCAGCGCCGCCTGATCTTCGCCGCCAAGGCCGGCGGCTGTCAGGAGGCGGTGCACCTCGGCGCAAACGGCGGTCAGGGGCATCGCGGTATGGGTGAGGCGGGCCAGATCCTGCACCGCGTTCAGGTCTTTCACCATGTTGTCGATACGTCCGGTGCGGCGGTAATCGCGGGCCACAAAGCGCGGCATGTATTCTTGCAGGATGGCGCTGTCGGCGCGGCCACCGCGCAGGGCCTGCGGGATTTTGGCCGCATCAACGCCCGCGTCCAGCGCCAGTTGGGTGGCCTCGGCCACAGCAAGGAAGTTGAGCGCGCAGAGCACCTGATTGATCAGTTTGGTGGTTTGCCCGGCACCGGATGGCCCCATATGGGTGTAGTTGCTGGCCAGATGTTGCAGCAGCACATGGGCGTCGGCCACGTCCTGTGCGGCACCGCCTGCCATCAGTGTCAGTTCGCCCGACAGGGCCTTGGGCGCGCCACCTGAAAGTGGGCTGTCCACCCAGCGCAAGCCAAGGACCGCAGCCTCAGCGGCGAAGGCTTTGGTGGCTTCGGGGTCGATCGAGGACATGTCGATGATCAGGGTGCCGGGTTTTGCACCTGCGGCGACGCCTTGCGCGCCAAAGACGGCGGCGCGGGTGATGCGGGGGGCGTTGAGGCTGAGGATGACGTAATCGGCCTTGGCGGCGGCTGTGGCGGCGTTGGTGGCGGCGGTTGCGCCAAGCGCCACCAGTTCGGCCAGCTTTGCCGGATCGGGGTCGAACACCGCAAGGTTTTGGCCAGTTTGCAACAGGCGGGTGCCGATGGCGCCGCCCATCGCACCGGCACCGATCAGGGCTGCGTTCAGGGTCATGGGTTAGCCTTTGCAAGCTGGGTGAGGATGGCCGCGACCACGGCATCGAACGGCTGGTCGATATCGACGGAGATCGCCTGTTCGTCTGGCCCCGGTGGTTCCAGTGCGGCAAACTGGCTGTCGAGCAGGGACGCGGGCATGAAATGGCCGGTGCGGGCGCGCATCCGGGCCTCGATCACGGTGCGGCGGCCTGCGAGGTGGATGAAGGTGACGGGCGCGCGGGCGGCGGCGGTAATCTGGTGGCGGTAGATACGTTTCAGGGCGGAACACCCGATGATGCGCGCCTGATCGGGGCGCAGGGCGGCACCGATCAGCGCAAGCCAGGGCGCGCGGTCGGCATCGGTCAGGGGCTCGCCCCGGCTCATTCTGGCGATGTTTTCGGGCGGGTGCAGATCGTCGCCATCCAGATATTCAGCGCCAAGCGGCGGGGCAAGCGCCACCCCAACGCTGGATTTGCCGCAGCCCGCGACGCCCATCAGCACCATCCGGTGCGGTGGCTCAAAGCGAGGCCGTGATGCCGCCGTCAACATAAAGGATATGTCCGTTCACGAAGGATGATGCACCGGAGGCGAGGAAGATGCAGGCCCCAACCAGTTCCTCCACCCGGCCCCAGCGCCCCGCCGGAGTGCGCTTTTCCAGCCAGGTGGTGAAGGCCGGATCGGCCACCAGCGCCGCGTTGAGGGGGGTATCGAAATAGCCGGGCGCGATGGCGTTGCATTGCAGCCCGTGTTTCGCCCAATCGGTGGCCATGCCTTTGGTCAGGTTGCCAACCGCGCCCTTGGTGGCGGTATAGGGGGCGATGCCGGGGCGGGCGAGGGCGGTTTGCACTGAGGCGATGTTGATGATCTTGCCCGCACCGCGCGCAATCATGTGGCGCGCGCAGGCCTGCCCCACATTGAACACCGAGGTGATGTTGGTTTGCAGCAGACGCTCGAACGCCTCGGGGGGGAAATCCTCCAGCGGGCCGCGATGCTGCATGCCGGCGTTGTTCACAAGGATGTCGATGGGGCCATGGTTGGCCTCGAACCCGTCGACGGCGGCGCGCACCGCCTTGTAGTCTGTGGCGTCGAACAGCAGGGTTTCGGCACCGGCGATGGTGGCGTGGGCAATGGTGGCTTTGGCCGCGCCCAGTTTCGCCGCATCGCGCCCGTTCAGCACCACAGCCGCCCCCGCAGCCGCCATCCCCTGGGCCAGGGCAAGGCCGATGCCCTGCGACGAGCCGGTGATCAACGCGCGCTTTCCCGTCAGATCGAACAAGGCGGTGCTCATGCTTTCCCTCTCGACAAATCGTTTCAACGGCGTTTATGTTATCGATAACAATGCCTGTCAAGCGACCATCAATGCGCGGAGCCCGAAAATGCACAAGCCTCATGTCCTGCAGATAGGCGCGTACCCGGACTGGGATCAGGGGCCGCTGGATGCCGCCTTCACGCTGCACCGCTATTTCGAGGCGGCAGATAAGGTGGCCTTTCTGGCCGAGGTGGGGCCGCAGATCGAGGCGATTGCCACCCGGGGTGATCTGGGGGCGAATGCGGCGATTATCGCGGCTTGCCCACAGCTTCGGCTGATCTCGGTTTACGGGGTGGGCTATGATGCGGTGGATATGGTGGCGGCAAAGGCGCGGGGCATTCAGGTGAGCAACACGCCCGATGTGCTGAACGGCGATTGCGCCGATCTGGGGGTGGCGATGATGCTGAGTGCCGCGCGCGGGATGCACGGTGCCGAGGCTTGGGCGCGGGATGGGTCCTGGGCCGCGCGCGGCAATTATCCGTTGCAGCGGCGCGTCTGGGGCCAGCGGGCCGGTATTCTGGGGCTGGGGCGGATCGGCCATGAGGTGGGCAAGCGGCTGGCGGGCTTTGGCATGGACATCGCCTATTCGGCGCGTGGGCCCAAGGATGCGCCGGGCTGGGCGTTCATTGCCGATCCGGTAGCACTGGCGGCGCGCTCTGATTTTCTGTTTGTGACGGCGCTGGCCAATGCCTCGACCCGCCATATCGTCAATGCGGAGGTGATCCGCGCGCTGGGGCCGCGGGGCATGCTGATCAATATTTCGCGGGCGGCGAATGTGGACGAGGCGGCACTGCTCGACGCGCTGGAAACGGGGGGGCTGGGGTCGGCGGCGCTGGATGTGTTTGAGGGCGAGCCGGCGCTGAACCCGCGCTTTCTGGCGTTGAAAAACGTGTTGTTGCAGCCGCATCATTCCTCGGGGACGTTCGAGACGCGCCGCGCGATGGGCGATCTGGTGCGCGGCAATCTGCTGGCGCATTTCGCAGGCCAGCCTTTGCTGACGCCGGTGCTGGCATGAAAGCCATCGTCATCCATGCAGCCCATGATCTGCGCATTGAGGACCAGCCTGACGAGGCGGTGGGGCCGGGGAAGGTACGGTTGCGGCTGGCCACCGGGGGGGTGTGCGGCTCGGATTTGCACTATTACAACCACGGCGGCTTTGGTGCGATCCGCCTGAAGCAGCCGATGATTCTGGGGCACGAGGTTTCGGCCTATGTGACAGAACTGGGCGCAGAGGTTGAGGGGCTGCACCTTGGCCAGTTGGTGGCGGTATCGCCCAGCAGGCCGTGCAGTGCCTGCCGCTATTGCCGTGAAGGGTTGCAGAACCACTGCCTGAACATGCGGTTCTATGGCTCGGCCATGCCCTTTCCGCATATTCAGGGCGCGTTCCGCGAGGTTCTGGTGGCCGATGCCAGCCAATGCGTGCCCGCTGACGGGCTGACGCCGGGCGAGGCCGCGATGGCGGAACCGCTGGCGGTGGTGTTGCACGCGACGCAGCGCGCGGGGTCGATGCTGGGCAAACGGGTGCTGATCACCGGCTGTGGGCCGATCGGGGCGCTGGCGATACTGGCCGCGCGCCGGGCGGGGGCGGCCGAGATCGTGGTGACCGATCTTTCCGACTTTACGCTGGCGATGGCGCGGCGGGTGGGGGCGGACCGGGCGATCAACATGGTGACCGGGCCGGAGGGTTTGGCGGAGTATCACGCCCATAAGGGCTATTTCGATGTGTTATATGAATGCTCCGGCGCCGCTCCGGCGCTGGTTGCAGGCATTGCGGCGCTGCGGCCACGCGGGATGATCCTGCAACTGGGGCTTGGTGGCGACATGAGCCTGCCGATGATGGCGATCACCGCCAAGGAGCTGGAGTTGAAAGGGTCTTTCCGGTTTCACGGCGAATTTGCGCTGGGCGTGGGCCTGATGCAGGCGGGCTTGATTGATGTGAAGCCGCTGATCACCCACAGCATCGCACTGGATCAGGCGGAAACCGCCTTCAAGCTGGCGTCTGACCGAACACAAGCCATGAAAGCGCAGATCGTGTTCAGTTGACCGGATCAGCACCAATGGCGGCAAGGGCGGCGCGGGCCACAACCTCGTCTTGCGCGCCGGTGCCCGAGCCTATGCCGATGCCGCCCAGCAGCACGCCGCCGATGCGGATCGGTAAGCCGCCGGGCAGCCCTGTCATGCCGCCTTCGGTGGCAAGGGCGATGGTGATGCGCACCGCCTCGGCCAAAGCACTGCTGGGGTTGCCGGTCGAGGCGGCAGTTTCGGCCTTGGCGCGTGCGGAGCGGTACGACAGCACCCGCGCCCCCGCCATCCGCAGCGAACCCAGCACCACCGCACTGGTATCAACGATCACAATGCACTGCGGCTGGCCCATCTCGGAGGCGCGGCTTTGCGCGGCGGCCAGCATGGTCAGCACCGCGTCATCGGTCAGCAGCAGCGCGGGTTTGGTGAAACTCATCTTGCGGTCCTTTGGGTTTTGGCAAAACTGCTGCTATCACTGCCGATATACCCCGTTCGAAAGGCTGCGCCATGGCATTCTTTGAGATCATCGACCCGGTTTTCGCCACCTATGTGCTGGGCAATGCGCCGGTGAAAAAGCTGGCAGGCGGCTTTGACTGGCTGGAAGGGCCGGTATGGTTCGGTGATGCCGGGTGCCTGCTGTTTTCCGATATCCCCGGCAACCGGATCCTGAGGTGGGCGCCCGAGGCCGGTATCACTACCTACCGTGCGCCGTCGAATTACAGCAACGGCCACACGCGTGACAGGCAAGGGCGGCTGGTGTCGTGCGAGCATGGAACGCGGCGGGTGACGCGGACGGAATGGGATGGCAGTATCACCGTGATCGCCGATGGATATCAGGGCAAGCCGTTGAATTCACCCAATGATGTGGTGGTGCATTCGGATGGTGCGATCTGGTTTACCGATCCGCATTACGGGATTTTGACGGATTACGAGGGGTTCAGATCGGCGCAGGAACTGCCCTGCAACGTCTACCGGGTTGATCCTGATGGCCGTATCGAGGCGGTGCTGACCGACTTCAACTGCCCCAACGGCCTCGCGTTTTCACCCGACGAAAGCAGGCTTTACGTCGCCGACACCGGGCGGATGTTTCAGCCCGATCCGCAGCATATCCGGGTGGTTGATATGGCCTCGGGGCGACCAAAGGGTAGTGCGGTGTTTCACACCATCAGCCCCGGCTGTGCCGATGGCATCCGGGTGGACCGCGACGGCAATCTTTGGTCCTCGGCGGCGGACGGGGTGCATTGCATCGCCCCCGACGGGCATCTGATGGGCAAGATTCTGGTGCCGGAGCTGGTTTCCAACCTGTGTTTCGGCGGCCGGGCCAAGCATCAGCTTTTCATCACCGCGACAAGCAGCCTGTACTGCATCACCCTGAACCGAAGCGGAGTGCAAAGACCATGAGCGATGCGGAAATTGGCCTGATCGGCCTTGGCACGATGGGGGCAGCGCTGGCGCTGAACATAGCGGAGAAGGGCTTTGCAATCGCGGTGTGGAACCGCACCACTTCGGTAACGCACGCCTTCAAGGCCGAGGCGGGGGGGCTGTCACCGCGCATCATCCCCACCGAAACGCTGGCCGATCTGGTGGCGGCCATCCGGCCACCACGGGCGATTATCCTGATGGTGCCAGCGGGGCAGCCGGTGGATGACCAGATCGCGGCGCTGCGGCCATTGCTGGGGGCTGATGATCTGATCATCGACGCGGGCAATGCGCTGTTTCACGACACAAACCGCCGTTCCGCCGAGGCTGCTGTGGCTGGCCCGCGCTTTATGGGGATCGGGGTTTCGGGCGGTGAAGAGGGCGCGCGCCATGGCCCCGCCATCATGGGCGGCGGCGCGCGTGCCGACTGGGACCGCGTTGCCCCGGTGATGAACGCGATTGCGGCGCGCTATGAGGGCGAGCCCTGTGCCGATTATATGGGGCCGGCGGGGGCGGGCCACTTTGTAAAAGCGGTGCACAACGGCATTGAATACGCTGATATGCAAATGATCGCCGAGGTTTACGGCGTGATGCGCGACGGACTGGCGATGCCCGCGCCCGAGATCGCCGCCACCTTTCGCCAATGGAATGCGGGCGTACTGCAATCCTATCTGATCGAGATATCGGGCGAGGTGGCGGCGGCGGTCGATCCTGTCACCGGGCGCGCGATGCTGGATGTGATCCTGGACCGGGCCGGGCAAAAGGGCACCGGGCGCTGGACGGTGATCGAGGCGCAACACCTTGCAGCGCCGATCCCCGCCATCGAGGCCGCGGTTATGGCGCGCAACCTGTCGTCGCGGCTGGAAGAGCGGCTGGCGGGCGAGGCGGTTTATGGCGCGGCACCGGTGCGGCTGCCGGAGGGGAGTGTGACGCTGGCGATGCTGGAACAGGCGATGATTGCGGGGAAGATCCTGTGCTATGCGCAGGGTTTTGCGATGATCTCGGCTGCGGGAAAGGCGATGGGGTGGCCGATGCAATTGCCTGCGATTGCAAGGGTTTGGCGCGAGGGGTGCATCATCCGTTCGGGGATGCTGAACGATATGGCCACGGCACTTGCCGAGGATGGCGGGCGCAATCTGCTGCTGGCGCCGTTTTTTGCCGCCCATCTGAAGGCCAGCCACGGCGGCCTGCGCGCGGTGGTGGCGGAAGCCGCGCGGCACGGATTGGCGATGCCCGCGCTTGCCTCGGGGCTTGCGTGGTTCGACATGATGCGCACCGGCCGCTCAACCGCCAACATGATTCAGGCGCAGCGCGATTTCTTTGGCGCGCACGGGTTCGAGCGGATCGACGGCGGCGCGGGCTTGCACGGGCCATGGGACGGCCACGGCATGTAAGTTCAGCCGGTTTCGCCGGGTACAAGGCGGGTGGCGATGGCCACCACATCCTCGCAATGCTCGCCCTTCAGTCTGGCGACCAGACCTTCGGCGGCAGCTTTGCCGATGGCGGTGGTGGGCACCACGGTAGTGGTCAGGCGGCGCGGCAAGACCGAGGCCGCCTCCATGCCGCCCCAGCCCACAATGCCGAGTTTGCCGGGCACTGAAATGCCTTGCGCCTGCGCATAGGCAAGGCCGCCGATGGCCATCTCGTCATTGTGAAAATAGACCACATCCAGCGCGGGGCTGCGGGCGAGCAGGGTTTCAAGCCCGTAATACCCTGCGTAAAAACCGGGGCTGTCGTGCAGAATCTCGTGATCTTGCAACGCATGGCCCGCGCGGGCAAAGGCAGAACTGAACCCTTCAAGCCGCGCCAGACCCATCACGTCGGCACGGTTTGACGCGCCAATAAATCCTGCGCGCCTGCGGCCTTTGCGGATCAGGAAGCGGCCCATCTCGACCCCGCAATCGAAATGCGAAAAGCCGACTGCCATGTCGATGGGCGAGGTGGTCAGATCCCAGATTTCCACCACCGGCATGCCTGCATTGCGCAACAGATCAACCGTGCCGCCGGTATGGTTGCGCCCCGACAGGATGACGCCCGCTGGCCGCCACGAGACGACGGCGCGCACCCACGCCTCTTCCTGTTCGATCGAGTGGTTGTGGCTGCCGATCATCGTTTGATAGCCAAGCCGCGACAGCGCCCGGTCGATGCCGTCCAGCACGTGGCCAAACAGGCCCGATGTCAGGCGCGGCACGCAGACCCCCACCAGAGTAGAGGCCGCATCAGAGCCAAAAGCCGCCGCCAGCCGATTCGGCACATAGGCCACCCGGGCGGCTTCGGTGGTGACGCGCAGGCGGGTTTCCTCGGAAAAACCGCTGGCACCGCGCAAAACCCGGCTGACCGTCATCTTGGACACACCGGTGGCGCGGGCGATATCTTCCAGATTTGCTTTGCTTATCCGCTCCATCCGGTTCCTTGGGCGCAAGTTGTGTTATCGATAACTTTTCCGTCTTGACAGGCGGAGCCGCTGTTGCCAACTTGGAGCTACGTTACCGGTAAACCTGTCAAAAGTACAGTGACACCAGCCCTGGGAGGGGTCTTTCTTGAGAGGGGCTTTGAATGTCGGCCACCGACGGCCTGTTCTTTGATCGCGTTGCCAAATCCTTTGGTGGCACGGCGGCTTTGCGTGGCGTTTCCCTGCGGGTGGAGCGCGGCGAGATCTTGGCGTTGCTGGGCGAAAACGGGGCGGGAAAGTCAACGTTGATCAAGGTTTTGGGTGGTATTCACCGCCCCGATCAGGGGCAGGTTTCCATCGACGGTGTGGCCTATGCCCATGTTGCGGGCAAGGTGGGCGGTCAGGCGGTGGCGTTCATCCATCAAGATCTGGGGTTGATCGAATGGATGACGGTGGCCGAGAATATCGCGCTTGCGCTGGGCTATGTGAAAACCGGCCGCCGGATTGACTGGCGCGGCACCGAGGTGCGGGCGGATGCGGCGCTGAAGCTGGTGGAGGCCGAGTTTCCGGCCTCGACCCGGGTTTCCAACCTGACGCGGACGCAGAAATCGCTGGTGGCAATTGCACGCGCGCTGGCGGCGGAATGCGATTTTCTGGTGCTGGACGAGCCGACCGCCAGCCTGCCTTCGGACGAGGTGGAGCGGCTGTTCGCTGCGTTGCGCCCACTGAAGGCGCGTGGAGTAGGGATGATCTATGTCAGTCACCGGCTGGACGAGATTTTCAAGATTGCCGACCGCGTGGCGGTATTGCGTGATGGCCAGATGGTGGGGATGCGCGACGTTGATCACACCACGCCCGAGGAGTTGGTATCGCTGATCGTGGGGCGCAAAGCGCGCGAGATCAACCGCCCCCCCGTGCAGCCGGGGCCCGAGGTGTTGCAGGTGGAGGGGCTTCAAACGCCGCTGGTAGGGCCGGTGTCGTTCAGGATTGCCCAAGGCGAGGTGCTGGGCCTTGCGGGCTTGCGCGGCGCGGGGCACGAGGATATCGGCCGCAGTCTGTTTGGCACCATTGCCCATCGCGGCACCATCCGCCTTGAGGGCCGCAACCCGGATTTGCGCAGCCCGCAGGCGGCGATGCAGTCTGGCATCGGTTTCGTTGCGCGCGACCGGGTGCACGAAAGCATCGCCCCCGGCCTGAGCATCCGCGAAAACGCCTATCTGAACCCCTCGGCCACCGGGCGCGCATTGCTTGATTTTCTGCGCCCGCGCCGCGAAGACGCGATGGCGCGGGCGGTTGGCGCCAAGGTGGGGCTTTCGCCCAATGACCCGACCTTGAGCATCGAGGCGCTTTCAGGCGGCAATCAGCAAAAGGTGGTGGTCGGGCGCTGGCTGGGGGCCAACCGGCGCCTGCTGATCACCGAAGATCCGACAGCGGGCGTGGATGTGGGGGCCAAGGCCGAGATTTATCACCTGCTGTTTCAGGCCCTTGCCTCGGGGATGGGGGTGTTGGTGGTTTCCACCGATTTTGAGGAAATAGCCAACATCTGCCACCGTGCCATCGTGTTTTCGCGGGGCTTGCCGGTGGGCGAACTGTCGGGTGTCGAGCTTTCTACTGAATCCCTGATCCAGGCCGCTTCGGCCGGAGAAACCGTCTGAGGATGCGCCATGCCATCAATTGAATCCAACGCGCTTGAGCCGACCCGTGACGAGGTTGCGCATCTGTCTGCAGGTGCAAAACTGTGGCGGCTGGTGCCGGTTTACGGGCTTGTCATCCTGATGTTCGCGCTGATCCTGCTGTTTTCGGTGCTGTTGCCGAACACTTTTCCCACCATGCTGAACGTGCGGGCCATCCTTTCGGACAAGGCGATCATCGCCATGCTGTCGCTGGCGGCGATGATCCCGATGGTGGCGGGGCGGATTGATCTGACCGTCGGTTACGGCATTGTCTTGTGGCATATTCTGGCAATTTCGCTGCAGACGATTTACGGGCTGCCGTTTCCGGTGGCGGTGCTGATCGTGCTGCTGCTGGGGGCTGCCACCGGCGTGCTGAACGGGTTTTTGGTGGAAGTGGCCAAGATCGACAGTTTTATCGCCACGCTTGGCACGGGAACGGTGCTTTACTCGCTTGCACTGTGGCACACCGGCGGGCGGCAGATTGTCGGCGTGTTGCCGGACGGGTTTTACGCGCTTTCGGGCACCTTTGTGTTTGGCCTGCCGATCACGGCCTATTACGTGGTCGCCGTCACTTTCACGCTTTGGACCCTGCTCGAATACACCCCCATCGGCCGCTATCTATATGCCATCGGTGCCAATCAGCGCGCGGCGGAACTGAACGGCATTCCGACACGGAAGTTTGTGGTCGGCGCGTTCGTGACCTCGGGGTTGCTGACCGCGCTGACGGGGGTGCTGCTCGCCTCGAAACTGCGGATTGGACAGGCTTCGGTGGGTTTGGAGTTTCTGCTGCCCGCGCTGGTGGGGGCGTTTCTTGGTTCGACTACCATCAAGCCGGGACGCGTCAATGTCTGGGGCACGATTGTCGGGGTGATGATACTGGCCGTCGGCATCTCGGGCATCCAGCAATTCGGCGGTTCGTTCTGGGTCGAGCCGATGTTCAACGGCCTGACGTTGCTGATTGCCATCGGCATCGCGGGGTATGCGCAACGCAAGAAGGGCGCTACGAAAAAGTAAGGCAACGAAAAAGTAAGAACGGCAAAAACGTAAGCAAAGACAACCAAATGGGAGGACTACCAATGCTGAAACGTAACTTTATCCGGGCGCTGCTGGCAACCACGGTGATCGTGGGTGTGGCGCTGCCAGCAATGGCGCAGGAGATGGCTTTTGACGGCCCGACCACCGGCCCGGTTGCCGCCGCAGGCAAGACGATCGTCGTTCTGGCGGGCGATCTGAAGAATGGCGGCATTCTGGGTGTGACCACGGGTGTGGAGGAAGCCGCGGCCAAGATGGGCTGGACGGTGCGGGTTCTGGACGGCGCGGGTTCGGTGCAAAGCCGCACTGCTGCGTTCGGTCAGGCGATGGCCTTGCAGCCGAATGGCATCGTGATCAACGGCTTTGACGCGGTGGAACAGCAGGCGGCCATCGAAGGCGTGGCCGCGGCAGGCATTCCGATGGTGTCGTGGCATTCCGGCCCGAAGATCGGCTGTGATGCGCCGGGCGGCATTTTTGCCAACGTGTCCACCGATGCGATGACGGTATCCGAGACGGCGGCGAAATGGGCGATGGCCGATGGCGGCGCCAACGTGGGCGCGATCATCTTCACCGACAGCACCTATCAGATTGCCATCGACAAGGCCGACCGGATCAAGAAAACCATCGAAGACATGGGCGGTACGGTGCTGGAATATGTCGATACGCCGATTGCCGAAACCTCGACCCGGATGGGGCCATTGACCACTGCGTTGCTGCAGAAATATGGCGACAAGTGGACCCATTCGCTGGCGATCAATGATCTTTACTTTGATTTCATGGGGCCGGCGCTGGCGGCTGCGGGGGTTGATGGCAAGGCCAATCCGAAGGCCGGTTCTGCGGGCGACGGATCGGAGGCGGCGTTTCAGCGTATCCGTTCCGGCCAGTATCAGGCGATCACCGTGGCCGAGCCTTTGAACCTGCAAGGCTGGCAGTTGGTGGATGAGTTGAACCGGGCGATTTCGGGGGCTGCCTGTTCGGGTTATATCACAGCGCCCGCGCTGGTGACCGAAGCCGGGTTGACGGCCGCCGGGGAGAGCAATTCCTTTGATCCGCAGAACGGCTACCGCGAGGCCTATGCCAAGATCTGGGGCAAATAGGCTTTCAGTCTGTGGATGAAACAAGGGCACCCGGCGCAATCCGGGTGCCTTTTGGCTTTGGGGTCAGGCGTTGAGGAACCGGCGCAGGGTGGCTTCGGTGCCATCAGCCCAGATGGCATTCAGATGCGCGGAAAAGCTGGCGAGAACGCCCGCGTTCTGGGCCAGATCGCCGTAGATATGGGTCATTTGCAGCCACTTTTCCGGCTGTGCGTATGCGGCTTTGGCGCAGGCTTGCAGGCGGTCCCAATCGGGATCATTCGGCGCAATGACAGCGCCCGCTTCGGTGGTGCCATTGCAATAGCGGCACCAGAGGGCCGACAGCAGCAACAGCCCCTCGGGCATCAAACCCTGCGCCAGATGATCGCGCAGGCTGGGCAGGATGAACTTTGGCTGCCGGTTGCTGCCGTCCAGGCAAAGCCGGGACGTGGTATCGGCAATCTCGGGGTTGGCAAAGCGCGAGACGATCAGGGCAAGATAGGCCTGCAAATCGGTATCCGGCACCGGCGGCACATGCGGCACGATTTCGGTTTGTTCCAGCCGCAGCAGAAACGCGTGGATCAGCGGATGGCTGGCGGCCTCATGCACGAAGGTCAGGCCCATCAGGGCCGAGGGGTAGGCGATGATGGCGTGGCCGCCGTTCAGGATGCGGATTTTCATCGCCTCATAGGCGTGAACATCGCCGGTGAAGGTGACCCCAACCTTTTCCAGCGCCGGGCGGCCGCTGGGGAAGTTGTCCTCCAGCACCCATTGGCGGAACGGCTCGCAGGTAACGGGGACCGGGTCTTTCAGGCCAAACTGCGCCGCCAGAGCACGCTCGTGCTGGCCGGTGGCGGGGGTGATGCGGTCCACCATGCCGTTCGGGAAGGCCACGTTATCGGCGATCCATTGCGCGAGGGCAGGGTTGGAAAGCCGTGCCAGGCCCAGCACGGCATCGCGGGTGACATGGCCGTTGCCGGGCAGGTTGTCGCAAGACATCACGGTGAAGGCGGGCAGACCTGCCGCGCGCCGCGCCGCAAACGCCGCGATCATGGCACCAAAAGCGGTGATGGGCCGGGTGGGGTTGGCGGCATCGGCCAGAATATCGGGGTGGCGCGCATCAAATTCGCCCGTCGCGGCATTGATGTAATAGCCGCCTTCGGTGACGGTAAGCGACACGATACGGATGGCGGGTTGGCACATCGCATGGATCAGGGCCGCGTTATCTGCCTGAACCTCGATAAAGCCGATCATGGCCCCGATGCGCCGCGCGCTGGGGCGGCCGGGGTCAAGTTCGATCACCGTGGAGAGATTGTCTTGCGCGCCAAGGGCTTCGCGCATCCGGGCATCGCCTGCGCGCACGCCTGCGCCCAGAATGGCCCAATCGTGATCGAGGCCAAGGGCGAACAGATCGTCCAGATACACCGCCTGATGGGCGCGGTGAAAGTTGCCGACCCCGATATGCACGATCCCGGCGGTAAGTGCAGAGCGGTCGTAGGCGGGAAGGCGCGGTGTTTGGGTCATTTGATTACCTTGGGGCGATGGGGTGATGGGGATGTGCCGGATCAGCTCATCCAATTGCCGCCATCGACGTTGTAGGTTTGCGCCACGATATAATCGGCCTCGGCCGAGGCCAGAAAGATCGCCATGCCGGTCAGGTCTGCCGCCGTGGCCATGCGGCCATAAGGCACCGCGTTACCGACGCTGCGTTTCTTTTCGCCGGGTGCAAGGTTTTCGTGTTTGGCAAACAGGGCATCGACATGGTCCCAGTGGTCACCATCGACAACGCCCGGCGCGATGGCGTTCACGTTGATGCCATGCGCAATCAGGTTGAGGCCCGCGCTTTGCGTCAGGCTGATCACGGCGGCCTTGGTGGCGCAATAGACGCCCACAAGGCCTTCGCCGCGACGGCCCGCCTGACTGGCCATGTTGATGATCTTGCCGCCATGGCCGCGCGCGATCATCTGGCGCGCCACGGCTTGCATCATGAACAAGGTGCCCGCGACGTTGATGGAGAACAGCTTGTCAAAGCTGGCGCGGGTGATGTCGGCTATTGGTGCCATATCGAAGAGGGCCGCGTTATTGATCAGGATATCAATACCGCCGGTGCGCGCGCAGGCCGCCATGACCGCCGCGTCAATGCTCGCCTGATCCGACACGTCAAGCTGCAACGCATAAGCCGCAGGGCCGATGCTTGCCGCCATCGCCTCGGCTGCGGCCATGTTGATATCGGCGATGGCCACCGTGGCACCTTCGCGGACATAGGCCTGGGCGAAGGCCGCACCTATGCCGCGCGCCGCCCCGGTGATCAGCGCAGATTTTCCTGCCAACCGCATCAGAGCGTGCGTCCATCGGGCGCAAAGCGGTGAATCCGGTCGGGTTGCGGCGTCAGATAGACGGTATCGCCATGGCTCGCCGCGATATCGCCACCGCCGCGCACCGTCATCGAGCCGATGCCATCGACCGCCACATGCAGGAACGTGTCCGAGCCCAGCCGTTCCGTTACCGAAACCCGGCCGGTCCACTTGCCGCTTTCGGCCGAGATATCGACATGCTCGGGGCGGATGCCGATGGTTTTCGCACCATGCGCATCCGCATCCGCACCCTCGATCAGGTTCATCCGGGGGCTGCCGATAAAGCCCGCGACAAAGATGTTGGCCGGGTGGTTATAAAGATCAAGCGGGGAGCCGACCTGCTCGATATGGCCGGCCTGCAGCACCACGATCTTGTCGGCCATCGTCATCGCCTCGACCTGATCATGCGTCACATAGATCATCGTGGTTTTCAGCGATTGGTGCAGTTCGGTAATCTCCAACCGCATGTTGCCGCGCAGCGCCGCGTCAAGGTTCGACAGCGGCTCGTCAAACAGGAACGCCTTGGGTTCGCGCACGATTGCCCGGCCAATGGCCACCCGTTGACGCTGCCCGCCCGACAATTGGCCCGGTTTGCGGTCCAGATAGCTGCTCAGGTTCAAAACCTTGGCCGCCCCATCAACTTTGCGGTCGATATCGGCGGGCGACATGCCGGCCATTTTCAACGGAAAAGCAATGTTCTTGCGCACCGACATATGCGGGTAAAGCGCGTAAGACTGGAACACCATGGCAAGGCCGCGTTTGGCGGGCGGGGTGGCGGTTGCATCCTTGCCATCAATCGAGATGATGCCCGCCGAGGTATCCTCAAGCCCCGCGATCAACCGCAGCAGAGTGGATTTTCCACAGCCCGAGGGGCCGACGAAAACCACGAACTCGCCGTCTTCGATATCAAGATCAAGCGAGGGAATAACGGACACTTCGCCAAACTTCTTGGTGACGCCGCGCAGGGTTATCTTGCCCATTTGGTTCTCATTTCCCCATATTCATTTCACCGCGCCGAAAGTCAGGCCGCGGACGAGTTGTTTTTGGCTGAACCAGCCCATGACCAGAATAGGCGCAATCGCCATGGTAGAAGCAGCCGACAACTTGGCATAAAACAGCCCCTGCGGTGCCGAAAAGCTGGCGATAAAGGCGGAAAGGGGTGCGGCCTTGGTGGTGGTCAGCGTGATGGTCCAGAACGCCTCGTTCCATGCCAGAATGATGTTGAGCAGCATGGTCGAGGCGATGCCCGGCACGGCCATCGGTGTCAGGACATAAAGGATCTCGTCCTTGAGGCTGGCCCCGTCCATCCGTGCGGCTTCAAGGATCTCGCCGGGGATTTCCTTGAAATAGGTGTAGAGCATCCAGACGATGACCGGCAGGTTCATCAGCATCAGGGCCAGCACCAGCCCGGTGCGGGTGTCAAACAGGCCGGTGCGCTGGAAGATCAGATACATCGGGATCAGCACGGCGGCAGAAGGCATCATCTTGGTGGACAGCATCCACATCAGCAGATCCTTGGTGCGATGGCCGGGCACGAATGCCATGGACCAGGCCGCCGGGATGGCGATGATCAGGCCCAGCAGGGTCGCGCCCACCGAGATGACGACCGAGTTCCAGAAAAAGCGCGGATAATCGGACCTGCCCCAAACTTCGGCGTAGTTGTCCAGGGTCCAGTCGGCGGTGAACAATTGCGGCGGCGAGGCGACGGCGCTGGCTTCGGTCTTGAAACTGGTCAGGATGGTCCATAGCACCGGGAAGAATATCAGCAGGGCGACGGACCAGGCGACGACCGTGTAGAACAGCTTGCGACGGGGGGTAACTGTGCGGGCCATGGGAATCTCCGTCTTTCAGGCGTCGAGGTTCTTGCCCATGCTGCGCATGAGAAAGTAGGCAACTATGTTGGCAAGAATGACCGCGATGATCCCGCCTGCCGCCGCACGCCCGATATCCTTGGCGATGACGGCCTGTTTGTAGATCATGTACGGCAGGGTGGTGGAGGCAGAGCCGGGCCCGCCTTGGGTGGTGGTGAAAATCTCGCCGAAGATGCCCAGCAGGAAGATGGTCTGGATCAGGACCACAACCGTGATCGCCCGCGTCATGTGCGGCAACACCAGATAGCGAAAGCGGCTGACGGCACTTGCGCCGTCCATCTCGGCCGCTTCCAGCTGTTCGGAAGACATGGATTGCAGGGCTGTCAGCAGGATGAGCGTGGCAAAGGGCAACCATTCCCAGGACACGATGAAGATAACCGACGACATCGGGTAGCTTTCCAGAAACAGGATCGGCTGAAAGCCCATGCTCAGCGCAATCGAGGCGAACATGCCGTTCTGAGGGTGCATGAACAGGTTTTCCCAGATGGATGCGGCAACCGGCGGCATCACGAAAAACGGCGAGATGACCAGAATGCGCAGCGGCCCCTGACCCCAGACCGGTTGGTCGATCAGCAGGGCAATCAGGACGCCGAACACGATGGTGATGGCCAGAACGCCGCCGACAAGCAGCAGGGTGTTTGAGATGGCCAGCCAGAAATCGGGGGAATTGAAGAACCATGTGAAGTTCTGGACACCGGCCCAGCCGTTGCGCTCGGGCGACAACAGACGGTAGACGCGGAACGAGAACCAGATTGTCAGTGCCAGCGGCACGATCATCCAGATGAACAGGACGATCACCGAGGGTGCGACCATCAGGCGGGCCGCCATGCGTGAGGATTGCGTGGCCACGGGTGTCTCCGATCCGGATGTGAGGCTGACCCGGTTGCAAGGCACGGGTGCCGGGCAATCTCCCCCGCATCTTGGGAAATGCGGGGGAAAGATGGATACCCCGGCCCGGGGGCGGGCCGGGGTATCCTGCCTTACTTGATGTAACCAGCCGAGGTCATTTCACTGACAGCCAGCGCCTGAGCTTCGGCCAGCGCGTCATCAACCGACTTCTGACCAGCCAGAGCGGCCGAGAAGATTTCGCCGACCGAGGTTGCAAGGCCCGCAAACTCGGGGATCGCCACGAACTGCACGCCGACATACGGCACCGGCTTGACAGTCGGATTGGTAGGGTCCGCTGCGTTGATCGAGTCGATGGTCATCTTGGCGAACGGCAGGGCTGCGTATTCCGGGTTGGCGTAAAGCGAAGTACGGGTTCCCGGAGGGGCAGCGGCCCAGCCTTCCTTGGACGCGACAAGGGCCAGATAGTCCTTGTTGGTCGCCCAGTTGACGAAGGTTTTGGCAGCATCCTTGGCATCAGACGAAGCCGGGATCGCCAAAGACCACGCCCAGAGCCAGTTTGCCCGCTTGCCAAGACCCATATCGGGGGCCAGAGCAAAGCCGACTTTGTCTGCAAACTCGGACTGCTTGGGGTCGGTCAGCGACGAGGCCGACACGGTCGCGTCCATACGCATGGCGCACTTGCCCTGCAACGACAGTGTCAGGTTCTCGTTATAGCCGTTGTTCGACGCGCCGGGCGGGCCGTATTTGGTCAACAACTCGACATAGTCGGTCATCACGGCTTTCCATTCGGGCTGGTCGAACTGGGGGTTCCAGTTTTCATCGAACCAGCGTGCACCATAGCTGTTCGCCATGGTTGTCAGGAAGGCCATGTTCTCGCCCCAGCCGGCCTTGCCACGCAGGCAGATGCCGTAGAT
>JANNAV010000242.1:0-10995 GCA_031384695.1 Paracoccaceae bacterium | reverse complement strand
CCCCCCGGCTTTCCCTAACTAGGGGTGCGGGTGGGGGCCTCCTTTGGGGCTTGGTTGGGTGAAATATCAATAACAATGGGGTGTGCCCAAAATTGGGGTACCGCGTTTGGGCCGCAACACGCTTGCCTTTCGTACCTAAATCGCTTGAGGCGCGTAGTCTGCGGGGGCTTTGGGCATAACGCCCTGCAAGAGTGCCACCGATTTCTCCAGCCCTTCCAGACCGTTGAGTAGCACGTCTTCATGCTCGATTGACAGCCAGCCGTCATAACCTGCCATTTTCAGCCGGTAGCAGAACTGCCGCCACCATTCCTCGCCATGGCCAAACCCAAGGGTGATGTAGGACCAACTGCGCCCCGGGATGTCCATCAGGCTGCCGTTTTCCAACAGGCTGGTGGTGGCCTGTTTGGGCGCGTTCAGGAAGGTGTCCTTGGCGTGGACGTGATAGACGGCCTCCCCAAGGGCTTCGGCGGCGATCAGGGGGTCTGCACCCATCCAGAACAGGTGGCTGGGGTCAAGGTTGGCGCCGACAATGGATCCGACTTCGGCGCGCAGTTTCAGCAAAGACGGCACGTTGTAGACCACCTGATTGCCGTGCAGTTCCAGAGCGATCTGCTCCACGCCCGACGCTTTGGCCAAGGTCACGATTTCGGCCCAGAACGGGAACAGCTTTTCCTCCCACTGATAGCGCAGGATGGCCTGGGTTTCGGGGGGCCAGGATGAGACCACCCAGTTCGGCATCTGATCGCCCGCGCGCCCCTCGGGCAGGCCCGACATGGTACAGACCTTCTTGATGCCCATCTCGCCTGCCAGACGAATGGTATCGCGCAAGCAAACGCCTTGTTTCGGGTCGGTCGGGTGCAGCGGGTTGCCATTGGCGTTCAGGGCGATCACCTCAAGGCCGCGATCCGCGAACGCCTTTTGGAAGGTGCGGCGCTTGCCGGCATCCGCCTTCATCGCGTTCAGGTCAAAGTGGGGTGCTGTGGACCAACCACCGGTGTTCACCTCAACGCCCTGCACGCCCAGACGGGCGGCGTGGTCAAGCATCGATTCAAAAGGCAGGCCGCCGAGGCTGTCAGAGACAAAGCCGAGTTTCATGGGATTTTCCTTCAGCGTTTGTAGAAAAGGGGTTGGGTTGGCATTTCAACGGTAACGCGCTGGCCTGTCGCCAGGGCGCGCGCACCGGCTTCGGCGACCTCGGCGGCGGCGTAGCCATCCCAGGCGTCTGACGCGATCGGACTGAAGTCACCGCTGCGGACGAAATGCAGGAAGGCGCGGTTCTGGCGGCGGTAAGCCTCGGCGTAACGGCCACGCCAGTCGGAATCGTAACCCGTGGTTTGCGCCATTCGCGCATCAAGGCGGCTGTAGGTGGCGGCGTTCATGGCAATCGAGCCGGCCTCGCCCACCAACTCACCGCGCACATCATAGCCGTAGGCGGCGTTGTTGTTGATCTCGATATTCACCAACTGGCCATCGGTGGTTTCCAGCACCATGAACACCGGGGCTACCAAGGCATCGGACCGTTTCGGCTGAAACGCCGAAATCGCGGTGTATTCCGCGCCAAGAACAAAGCGCACTACGTCGAATTCATGCGGGGCGGAATTGGTGATCGCCATCGCAGCGGTAAAGTCAGCGGCAGGCGTTTCGACGTTGCGGTGAAAGTTGTGCATCATCAACGCCCGGCCAAGCGTGCCTTTGTCCAGCGCGGCCTTCATCTCGGCATATGACTGATCGAACCGGCGCATGAAGCCCAGTTGGATATGGCGCTGACCTGTGGATTGTTCGGCCTGCATGACGGTCTGGCAGTCCTGCGCCGAATGCGACAGCGGCTTTTCGCACAGCGCCCGCTTGCCTGCGCGGATGCAGGCGAGCGACAGCGGTGCATGGGTGTAATCAGGGCTGGCGATGACCACGGCATCAACATCGCTGCGGGCAATGGCGGCTTCGGCGTCTGACATCACATCTGCCGCCCCAACCGCATCGGCCAGCGCGCGGGCGCGATCTGCCGAGGCATCACAGACCACCTGCACCTGCGCGCCGGGCAGGTCGTTTGCGAAAATATGGGCATGATCGCTGCCCATGATCCCGGCGCCGATGACGGCCAAGCGGATGGTCATATGGAGTCTCCTGTTCTGCCCGCGTTCATCCGGGCCTTTTTCTGTTCAAACCGCGCCTGCATCACCGCGTCGCCGCTTTTGGTGCCATCGTGCCAAGTGCCGAACCAGCGATCCAGCGGCACCGCGCCATCGGCGTAATTCACCTCGAAATACTTGTGGTGCAGGTAATGTGCGAAGGCGTGGCTATCTATGGCGGTTTCCGCCCCGGTTTCGATCTTGTCGAAGCCAATGTGCCCGACCACAGCGCCGGTGCCGGTGATGTTCAGATGATACAGCACCAAAAGCGGATGCGATGGGATCAGCAGATGGATCAGGCTGTCGGACCAATACAGCAGGTGTTCAACCGGGTGCATCGACAGGCTCGACCAAGGCGATGGGTTGACCGAGTTATGGTGAACCGAGTGGATCCATTTATACAGGATCGGCAGATGAATCAGCCGGTGGATGCAGTAGAAATGCAGCTCATGGATCAAGGGCAGCAACAGGGCAAAGATGGCCAGCGCCCAGGGTTGGGCCTCAAAGGTGGTCCAGGGGCCGTAGCCGTTGGCCGAGGCGTGCAATAAGAACACCTCATAGGCCGACCAGATCGGCAGGCCGGTGCCGAATGTGCGCAGGGCGTTGTCAAAGTTCTGGCTTTTGAGCCAGAATACGGCTGAGGGCGCATCTGCGGGGAATTTCGCGTTGTATTTGAAGCGGTTGCTCTGGGTGCGGCGGCGGTAAAGACGCCACTCCATCACGCCATAAAAGGCGAGGACCATGGCCGTGTTGCGCGCCCAGATCCACAGAACCCAGCCCCATTCGTAGGTTTGCAGGGTCGATTTCGCAGGCGTCAGCCAGAACCACAGCACGGCGCCGACTGCGAAAAACATCAGGTTCCACGGCAGAAAATACCCTCGCAACCAGCGCAGCAGTGCCGCCGGGCGCAGTGGCCATGCGAACAGCGGGTTGGTTTCCAACGGGTCTTTCGGGGTGAAATCACCGCGCTTGTTGCGGGTGCCGAATTTCAGATCATCCATGGATATCCTCCTGCTGCACGGCGAGAGAGCAGCATTGTTCGGCCGACAGGCGCGCGGCGTCGAGAACTGTTCGCGCGCGGGCGCCTCGCGGCGGCGGTCAAAGGTGCGGGGCCGTTGGTGCGCACGGCATCGGCGAATGCTTCGAAATAGGCTTGGTATCGGCCCGGTTCGGCGGCCTGAATGAACGGCGCGCGGAAATGCCGCCCGCCCGTGCCATAACCGACAGCCCCGATCCGCAGCATGGTCACAGCCCCAGATCGGCGGTCAGAGCCGCAAATTCTGCGTCGGCCATCGTGACGTTGTGCTGCGGCTGGGGATAGGCTCCGGTGTTCACATCGGCGATGAACTCTTTGAAGGCGCTTATGCGTTCGGCCTGCAAGCGGGCATATTCGGCGGCGAAATTGCGGTAGGTTTTGGCATGGCGCGGGCGGTGGCCATCGGTGTGGCCCAGCACATCTTCGGCAAACAGATACTGCGCGTCGGCACCGGGGCCTGCGCCCATGCCCAGCATGATCATCGGGGTGTTGGCGCTGATCAGCGCGCCCAGACGGTCCGGCACGACTTCCAGTTCGGCCCCAAAGCAGCCGATGGATTCCAGCTTTTTGACGTGGTCCCAGACCTCGCGGGCCTCGGCGGCGGTTTTGCCAACTGCGCGCCAACCTGTCCAGGTAACGTAGGACGGGATCAGGCCGACATGGGCGACGATGGGGATATGGTTGTCGCACAGCGCCTTCTGGATGTCATGGGAGGCCGCGCAATAGATGCAATCCGCGCCCAGACCCATGACGTGAAAAGCGGCGCGCAGGTAATCCTCGGCGGTGGCCAGAAACGCGCCGTTGAACCGGCTCCAGCCGCCAAAGGGTAGCCCGACCTGCACGAAGCAACGCCCGGCCGCCGCGCGCATTTCGGGCGTGAAAAAGCGACCCTCGATCGACAGCATGTGAATGCCTGCCGCATCTGCCGCTGCCGCCTCTTCCAGCGTACTGACATAGAGCATCGAGATTTTCTCGGCCCTCGCCTTCATGGCGCGCATGTCGGCAACAGAGGGGCGGTTGTGAAACTGGACCATGATCTGACCTTAAAGTTCGAGATAGACCGCACCACCGTCGACCTTGACGGGGTAGGTGCGCAGGTTGATGCAGGCAGGCGCGCGTTTTGCCTCGCCATTGCGATAATCGAAGGTGGCGCTGTGCTTTGGGCACTCAACGGTGCCGTCCATCACCAGACCGTCGCAGAGATGCACTTTTTCATGGCTGCAAATGCCGTCCATGGCGAAGAACTGATCCTCTTCGCTGCGGACGATGACGAAGGTTTGAGCACCGTGATCAAAGCGGATCATGTCATCGGGGTCGATATCATCGGTGGCGCAGGCGCGGATCCAAGCGGGCATGATCTTGTCTTTCGTGGGTGTTGATCCGTGGCCCGGCAGAGGATGCCGGGCCATGGAAGGCCAGGAGGCGTGTTTCCCAGCGGGGAAAGCGGGCAGACGGTTGGCCTTAGGCCGGTTGGCTGCTGATGTCGGTGTCAATCTCGGCCTCAAGCGCCGCCATAGAGGCGCCGCCTGCCATCAGATCGGTAATTTCTTCGCGGGATTTCTCGCCCTTCTTGAAATCGGCGGCGATGGCACCCCGGATCAGCACGGCAAAGTGGTCGCCAACGGCCATGGCATGCATGACCTGATGGGTGATGAAGATCACCGCCAGCCCGCGCCGTTTGGCTTCGTTGACGATGCGTAGAACGTGGGTGGCTTGTTTCACCCCCAAAGCGGCGGTGGGTTCGTCAAGGATCAACACCCGCGCGCCAAAATGGACGGCGCGCGCAATGGCCAGCGCCTGGCGCTCGCCACCGGATAGCCCGCCCACCAGACGGTCGCCGTCGTCAATCCGGTTGATGCCGAAGTTCTGCACGGCTTTGACCGCAATGTCGTTGGCAGTCTTGCGGTCATAAACCTTGAATGGCCCAACCCGGCGGGTCGGTTCGCGGCCCACGAAAAAGCTGCGGCCAATCGACATCAGCGGGAAGGTGCCGCCGAACTGATGCACCGTGGCAATGCCATGGTCGGCGGCATCGCGGGGGCTGGAAAAGCTGATTGGTTTGCCGTCCATCATGATCGCGCCCGACGAAGGCTTGTGGACCCCCGACAACAGCCGGATCACCGTGGATTTGCCAGCACCATTGTCGCCCAGCAGGCACAGAACTTCGCCTGCCTTGATCTCGAGGTTGATGTCGTGCAGCACGTCAATCGGGCCGAAGCTTTTGTTGACGCCGTTCAGCGAAAGGTTTGCACCAGCCATCACTTGGCCCCTTTCTTCGGCGCATAGGACAGCGCCATTTTGCGGAAAGTGTTATTCATTAAAACTGCGCCCAGCAGCAGCACGCCGATGATCAGACTGGCCCAGTTGGCGTCAAATCCGGTGAAGTAGATGCCTTGGCTGACCACGGCGAAGGTCAGCGTGCCCAGCACGATGCCGAACACCGAGCCATATCCGCCGGTCAGCAGCACACCGCCAACCACAACCGAGATGATCGAGTTGAAGATATAGGACTGTCCCGCCGAGACTTGCGCCGAGTTGTACAGGATCGCCTGGCTAAGCCCGACAAAGGCCGCGCTCATGCCCGAGCAGACAAACAGCATGATCGTCACGCGGTCGGTAGGGATACCGGCATTGCGGGCGGAAACCTTGTCGCCGCCCATGGCGAAGATCCAGTTACCAAAGCGCGAGAAGTGCAGGAAAAATCCCCAGAACAGGATTGCGGCAAGCCACCAGAAGATGGTGACCTGATAGATGCCGCCGATAAAATCACCCAGCAGCCATTTCGCTTCGGGCACCTTGATCGCAACGCTTGTGGTGCCGGTGACCAGAACCGAAAACCCCAGCGTCATGCCAGCAACGGCAAACAAGGTGCCAAGAGTGACGATGAAGGATGGCACAGCCGTGCGGATCACCAGAAACCCGTTGATCAGCCCGATTGCAGCGCCCAAAAGCAGCGCGGCCCCAACGCCGAACACGATGGGCAGATCGAAATGCCCCGAAATGATGGCGCAGGTCATCGACCCGGCCGGGATGATCGAACCGATGGAGATATCCAACTCTCCGGCGATCATCAGAAGACCGATGGGAATGGCGACGATGCCCAGTTGGGCGGCCACGTTAAGCCAGCTGGCCGCACCCGTGGGCGAGGCGAAGTTCACGCCGCCAAAGGCAGTGAAGAACAGGAAAACGGCGGCAAGGCCAAGGAACGATCCCGTTTCGGGGCGGCGCATCAGGCTGCCGAATGAAAAGCTGGATGACGAAGACATGGTGGTTCCTCCCCGACGGCAGACGATGGCCTGCCCGGCGCGGATGCCGGGCAGGCGGCGTTCAGATCAGCGCACGCCCGCGGCAACGCCCGCAAGGGTGGCATCGACGGTCGAGGCATCGACAATCCCCGGCCCGGTCAGGATTTGCCGGGTTGGCACCGACAGGCCGTAGTTGACGTAGTTGTTCAGGATGGAGACGGCGAGGAAGCCTTGATAATAGCCCTCCTGGTCCATCGCGAACAACTGGGTGCCCGCCTTGATGTTGTCCAGAATGGTCTGGTCCATGTTCATGCCGCCGAGTTTCACCCGATCAACTGCGCCGGCCTGCGCAATCGCTGCATTGGCTGAATTCGCGTCCATGTTGCCGATGGTATAGACGCCGGTTACATCCGCGTTCTGCTGCAGATAGGCCGCGACTGCCTGCGTCACGGCGGTGGCATCGCCAAAGCTGGTGGACGGCAGCGGCAGCACTTCGCTGGTGCCACCATTCGCGGTGACGCCGTCGTTCAGGCCCTTGCACTGTGCCTCAAGGTTGGCTGCACCCGGCAGGGTGTTGACGCAGACCAGTTTGGTCTGGCCGTGCTTTGCGAAATATACGCCCGCTGAAACGCCGGTCTGGTAGTCGTCCGATCCGACGTAGTTCATAGCACCCAGACGGTCGGCGGCCTCGACGCCACCGGCGTTGTAGATCACCAGCGGAATGCCCGCATCGACCACGGCCTTGAATGCCTCGTCCATCGCTTCGGGCACCCAGTTCGGGCCGACGATGGCGGTGGCACCCTGACCAATCGCAGTGCGGATCAGGTTGGCGGCGTCCGGCCCCAGATTGTCGTAGTTCTGCGGTGCAAGCCAGGTTACCGACCCGCCTTGTTCCGCCACCAGCTTGCCCGCATCATCCGCGCCGCGCTTGACGATCGACCAGAACGAGTCGTCCGCCTTGCCGCCGATGACGAAGATCTTCGCGCCCTCGGCCATGGCGGCGCTGGCACCCAAAGCCAATGCCGAAACCGTGGCGAAAGCTGTCAGAAGTTTCATGGATTTCATTGTGGTAGTCCTTCCCTGGCGCGTGCTTGGGGCTGCCCCAAACACGCGGATTCTGTTTCTGTTTTCAGATAGCCTAGCGATAACCCGCTGCGGAACCGGCCAAGGTGGCGTCGATGTTGGTGGCGTCAACAATCCCCGGACCAGTCAGAACCGGTGTGGTCGCCAGATCAAGGCCATAGTTCACATAGGCATCTGCCATGGTGACAGCGAGGAAGCCCTGCAACCAAGGCTGCTGGTCAACCGCATAGAGCTGGGTGCCCGCTTTGATCCGGTCCAGACCTGCGCCGTCCATGTCGAACGAGGCCAGGGCAACCTTACCGGTGGAACCCGCCTGATCAATCCCGATGGCAGCTGAATTGGCATCGCCAGCGGAAATCGTGACCACGCCGTCAATCATCGGATCTTTCAGCAGGGTCGCCTTGATGGCTTCGGCCACTGCTGTCGGATCGCCAAAGCTGGAAGCAGGCAGCGGCAGTTGGTTGGAAACGCCACCCGACGCAGTGATGCCATCGGAAATACCCTTGCAGCGGTCTTCAAGGTTCTGCGCACCCGGAACGGTGTTGACGCAGATCACGTTCTTCTGGCCGTGGCTGCCGAAATACTCGCCACCCGCCAGACCGGCCGGATACTCTTCATTGCCGATATAGTTGATCGCGCCCAGTTCCTTCGCCTTGTCGCCGCCGCCTGCGTTGTACAGCAGCACCGGAATGCCAGCGGCGATGGCCGCCTTGTAAGCCTCATCTTCCGCATCCGGCACCCAGTTCGGAGCGGCAATAACGGACGCGCCTTGCGAAATCGCGGTGCGGATCAGGTTTGCCGCATCACCGCCGATGTTGTCATAGTTCTGCAACATCAGATAGTTGACCGACCCGCCATGGGCCTGAACAACCAAAGTGCCATCGTCGATGCCCTTTTTGACCTTGGCAAAGAACTGGTCGTCGGCCTTGCCACCGATCACCGCAACCATTGTGCCTTCGGCCAGTGCAGCACCTGCACTTATCGCCAGCACCGAAGCCGTTATCAACACTTTCATCATCGTTTTCATCGCGTTTCCTCCCTTTTCCCACCGCTTTGGTGGCGTTCTGTCTGTGACCATCCGGTCGGGGGCTCCTCTCCCCCCTTCCGCCCCGTCACGTTTGGGGCTGTCGTTGGTCTGCTATTTCCCGGCGTTCATCCGCGCCTTCTTGCGTTCAAACCGCGCATTCATCTGGGCGTCAGAGTCTTTCGATCCGTCGTGCCAGGTGCCGAACCACTTATCCAAAGGGATCACGCCGTCACCGCCATAGTTCACCTCAAAATACTTGTGGTGCAGGTAGTGGGTGTAGGCGTGGCTCTCCATCGCCTGACCTTCGGTCATTTCCAGCTTGTCAAAGCCGATGTGGCCAACAATCGCGCCGTATGCGGTCGAGGTCAGTTGGAACAGCGCCACGAAAGGGGCCGAGGGCAGCAGGATGTGCCACATCATTTCGGCGAAAAACAGCGCGCCTTCCACCGGATGCATCGACATCGACGACCACGGGCTGGGGTTGATCGAGTTGTGGTGGATCGCGTGGATCCATTTGTACAAGACCCGCGTGTGGATCAGGCGGTGGATCACAAAGAAATGCACCTCGTGGATGGCGGGTGCCAGAAACAGCAATACCGTCAGCCATATCCAGTGCTGCGACGGGTCCACCCAGTTGCCGATGCCATTGGCATAGCACCACAGGGTAAAGCACTCGATAGCGGTCCATAGCGGGATCGAGGTGAAGAAAGTTCGCATAAAGTTGTCGAGGTTCTGGCTTTTGAACCAGAACACGTCAGACGGGTTTTCCGCCGGGAAGCGGGCGTTGTATTTGAACCGCGCGCCTTGCTTGCGCTTAACGTAGTAGACCAGTTCAACCCCGCCATAGAGCAGGAAGATGCCAAGGCTGTTGGCCAGATGGATTTGCAGGATCCAATCCCAGCCAAAACTCTGCATCGTGGCCACGTCCGGCAGCACGAAATACCAATAGAGCAGCGTCACGCCCATGAAGATCGTGTTGTAGGGCCACAGATAGCCCCACAGAAAGCTGCCCAGTCTGGACCATTGCCCGGTCCAGAACGGTGCAATCTCCAGCAGTTTTGACGGCGTGAAATCACCCCGCTTGTTGCGGGTTCCAAATTGCAGATCGTCCATCTGTTCCCCCCTTCCGGCGCATTTGGCAAAGTCATTCCACAGACTCGCTTGATGGAATTTTTATACCGTTGACAAATGATGCAGCATAGATGTTTCATGTAAACAGATGCGTTTCACTTCTTTTCCCTCATTCAGAGATGCGAGAAATGAAGTATTCCCTCAGGAGCTGCCATGGCACACCGCGCAACCATTGCCGATCTGGCCGAGAAGGCGGGCGTCAGCGTCTCAACCATCGACCGCATCCTGAATGGTCGTGAAAAAGTGCGCGCGGCGACGGCGGCGCGGGTTCTGGCTGCGGCGGAGGAGCTGCAGTTCTACGCCATGCCAGTGCTGCGCGAGCGGTTGAACATCGACCGCCCCCGCATCAAGCTGGGCTTTTTGCTGCAACAATCGCACCGCACCTTTTACCAGATGATCGCCGAAGCCCTGCGCACCGCTGCGGATGAAAACGCCGATCCGGTGGACATCATCATCGAGCATATCGACGATCTGTCGCCCGAGGCGGTGTCTGCCCGGATGCTGGCACTTGGGGGTAAAGTTCAGGCCCTTGCGGTGGTTACAGCCGAACATGCGCGGATTTCCTATGCCATTGAAACCTTGGCGGCCAAAGGCGTGCCGACCTATGGGCTGATCTCGGAACTGACGTCCGGTTGCGGCACCGGATATATCGGGCTGGACAACTGGCGCGTCGGGCGCACGGCGGCCTGGGCGATTGCGGGTCTGTGCAAACGCCCCGGCAAGGTGGGGATTCTGGTCGGCAACCACCGTTATCGCTGTCAGGAGCTGAACGAATCCGGCTTCCGGTCTTATTGCCGCGAACATGGGTCGCAGTTCACCCTGCTGGAACCGCTGCAAACCTTTGAGGACAAATCCATCGCCCGCGACGTCACCGAACAGTTGCTGGCGCGTGAGCCTGATCTGGTTGGGCTTTATGTCTCGGGCGGCGGTATGGTGGGGGTGCTGGACGCGCTGAAAGCCGCCGGGCGCAGCCGGTCTGTGGTGACGGTGGGCCATGAGATCACCGAACACACCCGCAACGGGCTGATGGATGAACACCTTGCCCTTGTCATGGCGCATCCGATTTCGCGGCTTGCGGCCGAGGCGATCAGTCTGATGCGCCGCGATCTGGTGTCTGGCGCCGGGCTGTCCAAGCGCCTGATCGGGTTCGAGATTTACACGCCCGAGAACATCTGACGTTCACGCAGCAAACCGCCCGCCTTCGATCATGCGGGCCTGACCCAGCGCGGTCAGGCTTTCCAGCAGGGGTTGGACGGAGGCGGTGCGGGCGCGGGCGAAGTGGCGGGCGATTTCGGCGGGGGAGGCTTGGCCCATCACTTGCAGCACGGCGCGGACGGCGGCGAT
>JANNAV010000240.1:0-6019 GCA_031384695.1 Paracoccaceae bacterium | reverse complement strand
ACGTCGATATCGCGCGACTCGCGGATCGGTTTGCCGTTGTCGAGCGTTTCCAGCACCGCAAAGAGGCGGCTTTGCTTTTGCACCAGCCGCGCCAGCGCATAGAGGATTTTCGCCCGTTCGTGCCCGGAAAGCCGCGCCCATTTCGGCTGTGCCCGGCGTGCGGCGGCGACGGCTGCATCAATATCGGCAGGGCTGCCTTGCGCCACCTCGGCCAGAACGGCGCCGGTGGCGGGGTTTTTGGTTTCGAACGTTGCACCCGGCGCTGCGAATTTGCCGTCAATCCAATGGCCAAAACATGCGCCGTGACTGGCGATCCAGGCCAAAGCCTCGGCGCTGGATTCGGGGGCCGGGCCGTAGGCCATGCTGTCAAAGATGTCACGAACGGTCATGGATCACCCCATCGCATGGCGGTTGGCGGCCGAGTAGTGGCCGGTAAGATAGTGTTCAAGCTGCCGCTCGATATCGCCCAGAAGGCTGGATGCGCCAAAGCGGAACAGATCGGGTTGCAGCCATGGATGGCCCAGCTCGTCTTTCATCAAGGCCAGATACAGCAATGAATCCTTGGCCTTGGCGATACCGCCCGCCGGTTTGTAACCCACTTTGATGCCGGTGCGATCCTGATAATCGCGGATGCAGCGGATCATCGTCAGGGTGACGGGCAGGGTGGCGTTCACGCCTTCCTTGCCGGTGGAGGTCTTGATGAAATCAGCACCCGCCATCATGCAGACCAATGACGCGCGCGCGACGTTGCGCAACGTGCCCAGCTCGCCGGTGGCCAGAATCGCCTTTACATGCGCGGCCCCGCAGGCGCTGCGCATTTCGGCCATCTCGTCATAAAGCGCCTGCCAGTTCTGGGTCAGAACGTGGCGGCGCGAGATCACGATATCAATCTCGCGCGCGCCGGCCTTCACACTTTCACCGATCTCGGCAATTCGCAGCCGGAAGGGCGACAGGCCCGCCGGAAAGCCGGTGGATACCGCCGCCACCGGAATATTGGTGCCCTCCAGCGCGCGGACGGCGGTTTCCACCATTTCGTGATAAACGCAGACCGCCCCGGTTGTCAGGCCCTGCATCCCCAGCCGTTCCAGCATGCCCTCAGCCACCGGTTGCCGCGCTTTGGCGCAAAGACGCTGCACCCGGCCGGGGGTATCGTCGCCCGCGAGCGTGGTCAGATCGATCAGCGAAATGGCTTTCAGCAGCCATGCCGCCTGAAACTCTTTCTTGACGCTGCGGCGGCCGCCCAATGTGGCCGCGCGCCGCTCGATGGCCGAGGTGTTGGCTTGCACCAGCGCCACCCAATCCAGATCAAGCGCCATCCCCGGATTGCGGCGATGGCTGATCTGCGGCAGCTGGTGCGGCTGGGTAATGGTCAGGGTTTGCATGCAGATCACTCCGCTCCGTTCGGGTTGGTCAAGGTTTGCACGGTGGCAAAGCGGCTGGCAAGCGGGCAGCTTGGGGGCATGAATAAATATTCATGTCGCACAGAGGGTTGTATCCCGCAGGCATCGGACCAAACCAACACCAATCAGGAACCCCTAGCCTTGCGGCGACATTGCCTTGCGGGCTTTGGCGCGTTCCAGACCCAGCTTACGCTCGCGCCAGATGATCAGACAGCCCGCGGTTACCACCAGACTGGCACCGCCCAGCATCACCATCGTCGGCACTTCGTTGAACACGAAATAGCCGATAAACAAGGCAAAAATCATTGAGGCATAGTCGAATGGTGCCACCAGCGAGGCGTCGGCTTCGCGGTAGCTTGAGGTGAGGAAAATCTGCCCCACGCCGCCCAAAAGCCCGGCACCCACCAGCAGTGCCGCCTCGAATGGCGTCGGCACCACCCAGCCAAACGCCAGCGTTGTCAGCGACAAAACCGATGCGGTGACGGAAAACCAGAACACGATGGCCGGGGTTTTCTCGGTCATCACCAGTTTGCGCACGAACACCTGTGCCAAGGCCGCGAACACCGCACTGCCCAGAACCAGCATCGCGCCCAACGCTTCGGCGTGATCTGCCGACTGGCCCTGCAACACCGTCAGGCGCGGGCTGAGCACGATGAGCACCCCCGCAAGCCCCAGCGCCACCGAGGTGATGCGGAACATCCGCACCTCTTCGCCCAGAAACATCGCGGCGAACACCACCGTCAGCAAGGGTGCCGCATAGCCGATTGCCGTTACCTCGGGCAATGGCAGATAGCCGAGCCCGGCGAAGCCCAAGCCCATCGCCAGAGTGCCGACAAAGCCGCGCCAGACATGGCCTGCGGGGTTGGAGGCCGAAAATCCGGTGGCCAGTTCGCGCCGCTGGATCAGCCAGATCACGATCACCGGGATTGCGAACACCGAGCGGAAGAACACCGCCTGACCGGGAGGAACATGGGCCGAGGTGGCCTTGATCATCGAGGCCATCACGATGAACACCAGAACCGAGATCACTTTATAGACGATGCCGCGCAGCGGGCGCATGGGGATACCTCTTTGCGCTAAGGCAATCACCCTTCGGCTTTGGGCACAAGGGATGCTGACGATTCCGGGCTGGACGCCGCCTTCGGGTTGGGGTTCCCTTGGGGGAAAGGAGACTGCCATGCCGCACCCCTCGCTTGCCGACCGGATTGATCAGGGGCGGGGTATCGCGCCCGCCGATCTGGTGCTGAAAGGTGGGCGGATGTTCGATCTGATCACCGGGGATCTGGTGGAAACCGATGTGGCGATTTGTGGCGACACCATCGTTGGCACCTTTGGCACCTACCACGGCTTGCGTGAGGTGGATTGTAGCGGGCAAATTCTGGTGCCCGGCTTTATCGACACCCATCTGCATATCGAATCCTCGCTGGTGACGCCGTTCGAGTTTGACCGCTGCGTCAGCCCGCATGGGGTGACGACGGCAATCTGTGATCCGCACGAGATTGCCAATGTGTGCGGGCTGCCGGGGATAGAGTATTTCCTTGAAGCCTCGGCCCGGACCTTGATGGATATCCGGGTGCAGCTTTCGTCTTGTGTGCCGTCAAACCATATGGAAACCACCGGGGCGCGGCTGGAGGTGGCGGACCTGATCCCGCTGATGGACCATCCGCGTGTGTTGGGGCTTGCGGAATTCATGAACTATCCCGGGGTGTTACACAAAAACCCCGGCTGCATGGCCAAGCTTGAGGCGTTCCGGGGCCGCCATATAGATGGCCATGCGCCGTTGCTGCGGGGGCTTGATCTGAACGGCTATATCGCGGCAGGCATCCGCACTGAACATGAGGCGACGACGGCGGCTGAGGGGCTGGAAAAGCTGCGCAAGGGGATGCGGGTTTTGATCAGAGAAGGTTCTGTTTCCAAGGACTTGCAGGCGCTGGCGCCCCTGATCACCGAGCGTTTTTCGCCCTATTTGTGCTTTTGCACCGATGACCGGAATCCTTTGGATATCGGCGAGCATGGCCATCTGGATTACCTGATCCGCACCGCGATTGGTCTTGGTGCGCCACCGCTTGCGGTTTACCGGGTGGCGTCGCTTTCGGCGGCGGAGGCGTTTGGGCTGAAGGATCGCGGCTTGATTGCGCCGGGCAAGCGGGCGGATATCGCGGTGATCGATAGCTTGCAAGGCTGCCATGTACTGCGGGTTTTTGCCGGTGGGGTTGAGGTGGATGATGCCGCCTTTGCCGCGCGGGTTGAGATTGCGCCCGTCGGGCGGCATTCGGTGAGAGCGCCGGTTGTGGTGGCGCGCGACTTTCGCTCGACGGGTAACCGCAGCGAAACGCCGGTGATCGGGGTGCTGCCGGGCAAGATCATCACTGAACATCTGACCTACCAGATAGAGCCTGTGGATGGCGACAAGAGGCCAGATATAGCGCGGGATCTGGTGAAAATCGCGGTGATCGAGCGGCATGGGGTGAATGGCAACCGGGCCACCGGCTTTGTCAAAGGCTTTGGTTTGCAGCGGGGTGCCATCGGATCGACGGTTTGCCATGACCATCACAACATCGCGGTGGTGGGGGTGGATTACGACGATATGGCGCTGGCGGTGCAGCGGTTGGGCGAGATGGAAGGCGGGTTCGTGGTGGTGGAGGCGGGCCGGGTTCTGGCCGAGCTGGCGCTGCCGGTTGCGGGGTTGATGAGCCTGAAAAGTTTTGAGGCGGTGCGGGCCGATCTGGTGGCGTTG
The DNA here is from genome assembly GCA_031384695.1 of Paracoccaceae bacterium. Taxonomy (GTDB): domain Bacteria; phylum Pseudomonadota; class Alphaproteobacteria; order Rhodobacterales; family Rhodobacteraceae; genus JANNAV01. The sequence goes on along the minus strand of JANNAV010000240.1, from coordinate 1,882 downwards.
CGGGCTGCGGCGGCGGGGTTGGGGGTGACGTTGGAGGAGCCGTTCCTGCAACTGGCGTTCCTGTGCCTGCCGGTGATCCCGCATCTGAAGATCACCGATCATGGGATGGTGGATGTGGACCGGTTCGAGGTGATGCCCTGAGGCCGGGGCGTTCCCGGTGTTAATTCAGGGACTTAGCGGAAAAAATGGCGATATGCGGCGTGCGCATGCGGCTATGCACAGGGCATGCATACGCCATTTGGCGGAAATGACCGTTAACCATGCGGTGATTCGGGGTGGGGTTGGGGTTCCCGAACCGTCTGGAAACGCTCCGGGGGAGCGATTGCCCGGGACGTTGCCCATGTGGCCGGAGGCCGTTTGGGCAAGGGAGGTTCCGCAATCAGATCGGTTGGGCAAATTGGGGCGCGCTTGCCCGGCCCGTGGCCGGGCAGGGTGGCAGGCGCGGCCGCCGGGGCGATGGCCCCTTGCTTGATTGAAATCAAATTGAGCAAGGAACAGGAAGTGGGGACGGCAAGGGCTATGCCAAAACCGAAAAGACCCGCCATCGCGGCGGGCCTTTTTCCTGGGGAGACTGGTGAGCGGGGGGGGGCTCGAACCCCCGACCCCATGATTAAAAGTCAAGTGCTCTAACCAACTGAGCTACCCGCCCTAACAGTCTGGCGTGCGGTGGGGGCGTTTGCCCGGCATGCAGCCGCCGCGTGGTGGTTTTCCGAACTGAGTCAGGCGGTTGCGGGGTGACTTGCAAGCCAAGCAAACCCGCCGCCCGCCCACCTCGAAAAGCAGCCTGCGACAGGGGCGGTGATTAGGAACTTCGCAGGTGGGGGTCAAGGGCAAAAGCGTGTGCCTCTGGCAAAAAGCCGGATGTGGGGGTATAGGCGGGCGATGAGCAACAGGAATGCACTCTCTGGCCTTGGCTTCATGAAAATGCATGGCGCGGGCAATGATTTCGTGGTGATCGATTCGCGCGGGCGCGGGGCGGTGATGACGGCTGGGCTGGCGCGGGGTTTGGGCGACCGGCACCGGGGCGTGGGGTTTGATCAGCTTGCCGAGATCGTGGATGCCGCGGTTGCCGATTTCGGATTGGAGTTCTGGAATTCGGATGGCAGCCGGGCGGGGGCTTGCGGCAACGCCACGCGCTGTGTGGCCGATTATGTGATGCGCGAGACGGGTCAGTCGGTGGTGTCTCTGGTGACGGGGCGGGGCAGTTTGCGGGCGGTGCGGGGTGCCGATGGCCGGGTTTCGGTGAACATGGGGCCGCCGCAACTGGAGTGGCGCGCAGTGCCGCTGTCGCGCGAGGTGGATATGCTGCATCTGCCTCTGGCGGGCGATCCGGTGGCAGTGGGGATGGGCAATCCGCATTGCGTGCTGTTTGTGGCGGATGCGGAAGCGGTGGATGTGGCTGGGCTGGGGCCGGTTTATGAGCGGGAAGCCTTGTTCCCCGAGCGGTGCAATGTGGAGTTTGTGAGCGAGACCGGGCCGGACCGGTTGCGGATGCGGGTGTGGGAACGCGGCGTGGGGATCACGCTGGCCTGCGGCTCGGGGGCTTGTGCGGTGGCGGTGGCGGCGCATCTGCGGCGGCTGACCGGGCGGGCGGTGGTGATCGAGGTGGATGGTGGTGTGCTGGAGGTGGAGTGGCGCGAGGATGGTGTTTGGTTGAGCGGGCCGGTGGCGCGGGGGTTTGACGGGGTGATTTCCTCCGAATTTCTGGCGGCGCACGCATGAACGCGCCGGTTTTTGCCACGCTGGGATGCCGTTTGAACGCTTATGAAACCGAGGCGATGAAGGAACTTGCGGCGCAGGCGGGCGTGCAGGGCGCGGTGGTGGTGAACACCTGTGCGGTGACCGCCGAGGCGGTGCGCAAGGCCAAGCAGGAAATCCGGCG
>JANNAV010000236.1:0-2080 GCA_031384695.1 Paracoccaceae bacterium | reverse complement strand
CTCGCCGCCTCTGGCAGTTTGCGGATGACGCGGCGGTGCCAGATTTCCCGGTGGGAGCCGTGGCGGCGATTGCCGCATGACCAGCGGCTTGCCTGATCTGGTTTAGGTTTAGAGCGGATTTCCTTCAATCTGATTCATATTGAAGGAAATCCAAGACAAGATCAGCTTGGGAATGTTGCGTGTTGCGGACAATCGGCTGAACCCGATTGTACGCAACACGCAACATTCCCACGTTGATCTTGTCTTGGATTGCCTTCAATCTGAATCAGATTGAAGGAAATCCGCTCTAAACCAGATCAGGCAAGCCGCTGGTCATGCGGCAATCGCCGCCACGGCTCCCACCGGGAAATCTGGCACCGCCGCGTCATCCGCAAACTGCCAGAGGCGGCGAGAATTGTGGTTGACCATATATGGAACGTTCCATAGGAATATGGAACGTTCCATATTGAGGCGAATCACATGCACTGGGGATTGATCGGCGCCAGCACCATCGCGTCTGAATTCATGATCAACGCCTTGCGCTGCGATAGTGCAGACGATATCGGCTGGGTTGTGAGCGGCAGTCTGCCGCATGCAACCGCCTTTGCCGCGCGCCACAACATTCCGCGTGCCACCACCGCGCTGGCCGAGATGCTGGCCGATCCAAAGGTTTCGGCAGTCTACATCTCGTCCACCAATGAAAAGCATTTCCCGCAGGCGATGGCGGCCCTTGTGGCGGGCAAGCATGTGATCTGCGAAAAGCCTTTGGCGATGCGCGTGGCCGAGGCCGATCAGATGGTTGCCACTGCCGCCGCTGCGGGCCTAGTGTTTGCCACCAATCACCACCTGCGCTGTGCGGGCAGCCACCGGGCCATCCGCGCGGCGATTGCCTCGGGCAGGATCGGCAAGGTGCTGTCGGTGCGGCTGCATCATGCGGTGCATCTGCCGCCGCATCTGCAGGGCTGGCGGATCAATGATCCTACGGCGGGCGGCGGGGTTATCCCGGATATCACCGTGCATGATGCCGATACCTTGCGGTTCTTGCTGGGCGAAGACCCGGTTTCGGTGGTGGCGCAGGCCGGGGCTTCGGGTTTGGGTGACGGTGTTGAAGATTCGGTGATGTCGGTCTGGGCGCTGCCATCGGGGGTCATGGTGATGGCGCATGAAAGCTTTACCCACCGCTTTGCAGGCTCGGGTCTTGAGGTGCATGGCACCGATGGGTCGATCTTTGCCAAAGGGGTGATGACCCAGCGCCCGGTGGGCGAGATCGAACTGGTAACCGCCACCGGGCGTGAAATGATGCCCTACGAGGCGCATGATCTTTACACTCAGGGCGTGCGGCAGTTCCGCGATGCGGTTGCGGGCAAGGGCCAGCCCGCCGCGACCGGCCACGATGGTGTGGCGTCGCTGGCAATCGCCGTGGCGGTGCGCGAGGCGGCGCTTTCCGGCACCCGTCAGACCGTCCGGTACGGAGCGTCGGCGTGAGCAAGCTTGCATCCCCTGCCGAGGCTGCGGCGCGTATCCCGGATGGGGCGGTGGTGTCGGTATCGTCATCTTCGGCCTTGGGCTGCCCCGATCTGGTGCTGCGGGCAATCGGCGCACGGTTTGAAGGATGCGGCCACCCGCGCGGGTTGACGGTGCTAAGCCCGATTGCGGCGGGCGATATGTACGGTGTCAAGGGCATTGACCACATTGCCAGGGATGGCTTGCTGGCCCGGATTATCGCGGGGTCTTATCCGTCGGGATCATCCAACCTGCCGATGCCGGATATCTGGAAGATGATCGTCGAAGACCGGGTTGCCGCCTATAACGTGCCATCCGGCATCCTGTTCGACATGCACCGCGATGTGGCGGCGTTGAAGCCGGGTGTGATGACCAAGGTTGGGCTTGATACCTTTGTTGATCCCACGCGAGAGGGGTGTGCGATGAACGCGCGCGGGGCGGCGGCGCCGATTGTGGCCCGCGCGGAATTTGGCGGCGAGACATGGCTGCATTTCGCCAATATCGTGCCGAATGTCTGCATTCTGCGCGCCACCACGGCGGACGCACGCGGCAACCTGACCTATGAACATGAAGGCGCGTATCTGGGCGGCCTCGACCA
>JANNAV010000200.1:0-10071 GCA_031384695.1 Paracoccaceae bacterium | reverse complement strand
GATAAGGCCTTTCCCAGCTTCAGCAGGTGTGCGGCATTTGCGCTAGCTTTCCACATTCAAGCCCTCACTGATCCAGAAAACTCCGCAACTTCCGGCTCCGGCTCGGATGCTTCAGCTTGCGCAGCGCCTTCGCTTCAATCTGCCGGATCCGCTCGCGGGTAACGGAGAACTGCTGCCCCACTTCTTCCAGCGTGTGATCGGTGTTCATGCCGATGCCAAAGCGCATGCGCAGCACCCGCTCCTCGCGTGGCGTCAGGCTGGCCAGCACCCGCGTCGTGGTTTCCTTCAGGTTCTCCTGAATGGCGCTTTCCAAAGGCAGAATCGCGTTCTTGTCCTCGATGAAATCGCCAAGCTGGCTGTCTTCCTCGTCGCCAATCGGCGTCTCCAAGGAAATCGGCTCTTTGGCGATCTTCATCACCTTGCGGACCTTTTCCAACGGCATCTGCAATTTCTCGGCCAATTCTTCCGGTGTCGGCTCGCGGCCGATCTCGTGCAGCATCTGCCGCCCCGTCCGCACCAGCTTGTTGATCGTCTCGATCATATGCACCGGAATGCGGATGGTGCGGGCCTGATCGGCGATGGAGCGGGTGATGGCCTGCCGGATCCACCACGTCGCATAGGTGGAGAACTTGTAGCCCCGGCGGTATTCGAATTTATCGACGGCTTTCATCAACCCGATGTTGCCTTCCTGAATCAAATCAAGAAATTGCAAGCCGCGGTTGGTGTACTTTTTCGCAATCGAAATCACCAGCCGCAGGTTGGCCTCGACCATTTCCTTCTTGGCCTGACGGGCTTCTTTCTCGCCCTTCTGCACCTGATTGACGATGCGGCGGAATTCGGAAATATCAACCCCGATATAGGTGCCGACCTCGGCCATCTCGGCCCGCAGATCCTCCACCTTCTCGCGCGATTTCTCCAGCAACGCCTGCCAGCCGCGCCCGGCCTTGGTCGCCATCCGGTCCAGCCAGCTTGGGTCCAGCTCATAGCCCTGATATTCGTCGATGAACTCGCGGCGGTTGATCCGCGCCGCATCGGCCAGCTTTACCATGCCCGAATTGATCGCCATGATCTTGCGGTTGATGCCGTACAACTGATCAATCAGCGCCTCGATCCGGTTGTTGTGCAGGTGCAACTCGTTGACCAACATCACAATCTCGGAACGCAGCTTCTGATAGGCCGCCTCGTCATGCGCCGAAAACCGCGCCTTCGATGACAGCGTCGCCGACATCCGCAGATCCTGCATCTCGGCCAGCTTGGTGTAATCGCGCGCAATAAGATCAAGCGTTTCCAGCACCTTGGGCTTCAACGCCGCTTCCATCGCGGCCAAGGACATGCTGATGCCGTCCTCGTCCTCGTCGTCATCGTCCGAGGTCATGATCGGATTGCCATCGGCATCCATCTCGGGCTCGGCAGACCGGCGCGGCGCCTCGGCCAGATCGGCCCCCTCCAGCGCATCGCCGATCAACTCGCCCTCGCCGTCCAATGACCGCCCGAACGTCGCCTCAAGATCGATCACATCGCGCAAGAGAATGTCTTCGCTCAGCAGTTCGTCGCGCCAGATGATGATCGCCTGAAACGTCAGCGGGCTTTCACAAAGCCCGGCAATCATCGTGTTGCGGCCGGCCTCGATCCGCTTGGCGATGGCAATCTCGCCCTCGCGTGACAGCAACTCAACCGAGCCCATCTCGCGCAGATACATCCGCACCGGATCATCGGTGCGGTCCAGCGCCTCGGCACTGGTGGTCGAAACCGTGATCTCGCGCGAGGTCGAGGTTTCCACCAACTCGCCGCCCGGCGTCTCGCCCTCTTCGGCCTCGTCATTCTCGATCACGTTGATGCCCATTTCCGACAGCATCGACATCACGTCTTCGATCTGCTCGGATGACACCTGCTCGGGCGGCATCACCGTGTTCAACTGGTCATAGGTGATATAGCCCCGCTCGCGCGCATCGGCGATCATCCGTTTGACAGCCGCCTGGCTCATATCCAGCGACACATCGCTTTCTTCGCCTTCGGGTTTGCCGTCGTCACTGTCTTTGGGGGCCATGGGTGCTCCATCCGGGCGAATCACTAGGGGGTCGGCGAATCAGTTGGACTGAGGCGAATCAATAGCGCGAATCACGGCAGGAGAAAGCCACAATCAGCGATTCTTCTTCACCCAGACCTCACCATCGATCAGGTTCTGTAAATGTTTAGATAACGCAGAGCGATCTTCCCCCAAATCCGCCGCATCTTCGCGATGAGGCCGGTCGGCCCGCTCCACCGCTTTGGTCGCCTGCGCCAGCCGCCAGGTCAGGCCCTCGTCGGCAAGGCCGCCGATATCCTCAACCGCGTCCTCCAATTCGCCCCGCGCCCCGCGCAATGCCGCAAGCTTGGCCAGATCTTCCGCCAGACACATGCGGGCCTTTTCGCTATCCACCCGGTCGCGCACCGGCGGCGCATTCAGGACATGGGGTTGCGCGAACAGCGCGTCAACCTCGCGCGGCATGGTTTCTGCCAGATAGCCGCGCAATTCCGCCGCTTCATGCCGCAACAGCACCGCGCGCAGCCGGTCATGCACGCCGCTCAGGTCCAGCCGCTCCAACGCCGATTCGAACCCCCGGATCAACCCCGGATGCACGATCAGCGTGGCAAGGATCACCGCCTCGCGCAGGCCCTCCTCCACCGCCTGCCCCGACGCCAGAAGCGAGCCTACGGTTGCCGCCACCGGCGGTTGCGGCGCGTCTTTCCAGCCCTTTTTGCCCCCGATCACAAAGGCCGCGCGGGGCTTGCTGCCAAACAGATCGAACCGCAGCCGCTTCATCTCTTCGCCGTAATGCGCCCGGATCGAAGGGTCGGCAATCCGCGCCAGCGCCGCGCGCAGGGTCTTGTCCAGCGCCGCCTTGCGCTCGGGGCTGTCAAACACCCGGCCTTCGGTTTCGCGGTTCCACAGAAGCCGCACCATCGGCTGCGCCGCTTCCAGCACCGCCTTCATCGCGGGGGCACCTTGGGCGCGGATCAGATCATCGGGGTCCATGCCGGTTGGCAAAACGGCAAAGCGCAGACCCTTGCCCGCCACCAATAGCGGCAACGCAAGGTCTATCACCCGCAGCGCCGCCCGCACCCCCGCCGTATCGCCGTCGAGTGCGATGATCGGCTCGTCGTGAATGCGCCACATCAGCGCCAGTTGCTCCGCCGTCACCGCCGTGCCCAAAGGCGCCACCGTGGCGCCAAACCCCGCCTCCACCAAGGCGATCACATCCATATAGCCTTCGGAAACAACCAGCGGCTGCCCCTTGCCCGCCGCCTCCCGCGCGGGGGCGTGGTTGTAAAGATTGCGCCCTTTGTCGAACAGTTCCGTCTCCGGCCCGTTCAGGTATTTGGCACGCGCATCCGCCACCATTGCCCGCCCACCCAAAGATATCGCCCTCCCCCGCCCGTCCCGGATCGGAAAGATGATCCGCCCCCGGAACCGGTCATAGGGCGCGCCGCCATCATCAGGCTTCGCGCAAACCCCCGCCTCCACCAGCAAATCCGCCGCAATCCCCTTTTGCGTCAACGCGGCAAACAGCCCCTGCCGTGTGTCCGGCGCAAAGCCGATGTCCCAGCGCCCCTGCGCCTCAACCGACAGCTTGCGCTTGGCCAGATACTCCCGCGCCGCCGCCCCGGCCGAGGTTTGCAACTGCAGGCGGTAATGCTTCACCGCCTCCTCCATCACCTGCCCCAACAGCGTCCGCCGGTCGGCCTTGACCGCCGCCTGCGGATCGCGCGCAGGCATCGCCATCCCCGCCTCGCGCGCTAAAACCTCCACCGCCTCGATGAAACCGAGGTTCTCGGTTTCCTTCACAAAGGTTACCGCATCGCCTTTGGCATGGCAGCCAAAGCAATAGTAAAACCCTTTGCGGTCATCGACATGGAACGACGCTGATTTTTCCTGATGAAACGGGCAAGGCGCCCACATATCGCCCTTGCCCATGTTGGATTTGCGCGCATCCCACGTGACTTTGCGCCCCACAACCGAGGACAGCGACACACGGGTGCGCAATTCGTCAAGAAAACCGGGTGGCAGGCTCATGTCTTGATATATCTGCGCGGCGGCCCTGCATGTCTAGGGGCAGCTACGGCTGCTACAGCGTTTTGCATTTGATCTGGATCAGCATATCAAATGCAAAACGCATCATTCCCGGCGTTTGGCCTGTCTTGGTTTGCCTTCAATCTGATTCAGATTGAAGGCAAACCGCTTTAGCCCAGGATGTCGGTCATAATCCTGTGGAAAACCCGCACCCCGATCGGGATCAGATCATCGGGAAAGTCGTAGTCGGGATTGTGCAACGCCGCATGGGCATGCCCAGCGCCCAGAAACAGCATGGCAGATCTGGTGCCGGGCTGGCCGAAACGTCCGAAATCCTCCGAGGCGCGCATCGGCAGATCGCCCGGCTCACGCGGCAGGCCGACCGCGTCCACCGCCGCCGCAATCCGCAGCGTTGCCTCCGGGTGGTTGACCGAGGCGGCAAAATCATCATGGCTGCCAAAGGCCACCGCCAGACCATGGGTTTCGGCCGCCAGCCCGGCCAAAGCCACGACTTCACCTTGCAACGCCGCCATCTCGGCATCGGCCATTGTGCGCAGCGTTAGCCACAGTTCGGCCATGCCGGGAGAGATGCCAAAGGCCGGCTCGCCCAGCCGGGCATGGGTGACGGTGATCAACCGGTATCCGGGGGCCAGTGCTGCGGGGGGCGCAAGGCGGGTGAACACGGCCAACAATTCGGCTAATGCCAGACCGGGCGAAAGCCCCATCTGCGGTTCACTGGCATGCGATGTCTTGCCCGACAGAGTGATCTTCACGCCCCGGCTGGCGCAGTTCACCGTTCCCGCCTGCAGCACCGCATGGCCCAACGGCACCCCCGGCATGTTGTGAATGGCAAAAGCCCAATCGGGCGCAATCGCGGCATAGCCGGGGTCCGCCACCACCGCTGCGGCGCCCGAACCGTCTTCCTCGGCAGGCTGGAACATCAGCACCACCCGGCCGCGCGCCGGTATTTGGCGCGAAATCAACCGGCCCAGACCCATCAGCAGCGTCATATGGCCTTCATGGCCACACAGATGCGCCTTGCCGGGGATGGTGGAGCGGTGTGCGGCGGCGGATATCTCTTCGATGGGCAGCGCATCCAACTCGGCACGGAACATCACCGTCTCGCCCGGCTCCGCCCCATGCCAGACCGCCGCCACCCCCTGCCCGCCAAGGCCCGTCACCACCTCATCCGGCGCAAGATGCGCCAAAGCCTCGCACACCCGCCGCGCGGTTTCCACTTCCGCCCCCGAAACCTCGGGGAACCGGTGCAGCATCTGCCGCCAATCGGCCAGTTCGGTGATATCGCGGTTGGTCAGCATCATCTCAACTTCTCCCGCGCGGCCAGACTTGCCAGCGCCACCTCGATCTCGTGCCATGCCGTTCGCGCCACCGAGCGGAACACCATCACCTCAAACGCTTCCGCCCCCAGCCGCATCAGGATCATCTGCATGTGGTACAAAGGCGTGCGCGCTGCCATCCCCACCGGAAAGGCCGCCACCCGCAAATCCATCGGCACATAGCGCATCAGGGCAGCCCCGGCATTGCGCCCGCTCAAAGACAAACAGGCCCAGCCGCCCGACTGGTCCGTCACCGCCGCAGCCGCCCCCATATCCGGCACCCCGGCCCCGATCAGGAAGGCTTGCTCACGCCCCGCCCACACGATCCGTGCGGCACCTTTGACGGTGAAACTGTTCACCGCCGGAAAGCCAAACCCCAGCGGCTTCAACGCCTTGGCCACCGCTTTGGCCTGCCCCGGAAAGGGTGCCACCGACCACACCGCACCCAGATCCACTTCGGCAAGCACCGTCCCCGCCCGTTCAAGCGCCATTCGCCCGGCCAAAGCCGTCTTTGCAATCAACTCAGGCACGCAGCTTCTCTCCCTCCCGATCGAAAAACACCGGATCGCAAACCTCCGCCAGCACATCAACATCTCGCAGCCGGTCCACCACCCGGATGCGCGTGCCATGCCGTGCCCGCCCGTCGCGCAAAAACCCAAGGCCCAGATAGCAGCCCAGCAGCGGCGAATAGCCAACCGAGGTGAGGTAGCCATTCGAATGTACCCGGTCCAACGCCTCGCCCGGCACAAACAGATGCGCCCCCGCCGTGATCGCCGCCTCGCCCACCACCCTGATCCCCACCAACTGATCCCGCTCCGCCCCCAGCATGCCCGGCCGCATCGCACTGGCCTTGCCAATACAATCCTTCTTGACTGAGATCATCTTCTCCATGCCGATATCAAACGCCGTCACCCGCCCATGAATTTCGGAATGGGTGATAAACCCCTTCTCGATGCGCAGCACATTCAGCGCCTCCATCCCGTAAGGCCCGCCGCCCAGCACCTCGGCCCGCGCCACCAGATCGCGGAACAACGCCTCGCCGTACCGCGTCGGCACCGCGATCTCATAGCCCGCCTCGCCCGAAAACGAGATGCGGAACAGCCGCGCCCGCACCCCCTGCACCGCAACCATACCGCAGGCCATGAAGGGAAACTCGCCCAACGGCGCATCCAGCACCGAATTGAGCACCTCGCGCGCCTTTGGCCCGGCAATAGCAAACTGCGCCCAGGCCTCCGTCACCGAAATGAACCGCACATCCCACCCGGCACAAAACGCCTGCTGCACAAACTCCATATGCCGCATCACCAGCCCCGCCGCCGCCGTGGTGGTGGTGGTCAGATAATGGTTCTCGCCCAGCCGCGCCGTGGTGCCGTCATCCAGCACGAACCCATCCTCGCGCAGCATCAGGCCGTAACGCACCCGGCCCACCGCCAATGTCGAAAACGTGTTGCTGTACAGAAAATCCAGAAACCGCGCCGCATCGCGCCCCTGCACGTCGATCTTGCCAAGGGTCGAGACATCGGCCACCCCCACCGATCCGCGCACCATCAGCACCTCGCGGTCGCAGGCCTCGCGCCATGTCGCCTCGCCGGGCTTGGGGAAATAGCTGGGCCTGTACCACAGCCCCGCCTCGATCATCGGCGCACCCCGGTCGCGGCTGGCCTGATCCGAAGTCAGAAACCGCTGCGGCTGAAACCCCGCGCCGCGCCCTCCCGCCCCCATCACCGCAATCGAAGTTGGCACATAAGGCGGGCGGAAGGTCGTGGTTCCTGTTTCAGGTATCCCGCGCCCCGTGGTATCGGCCAGCACCGCCAGCGCCCCCACATTCGAATTCTTGCCCTGATCCGGCGCCATCCCTTGCGTGGTATAGCGCTTCATATGCTCCACCGCCGCAAAACCTTCCTGCGCGGAAAGCTTCACATCCTTCACCGTCACATCATTGGCAAAATCGAGCCAGGCCCTACCCTTGCCCTCCACCGCCCACAACGGCATGATCCGGTAGGGCGCATCCTCCGCCGCAGGCACCGAAGCCTCCGCCTTGATCCCCAGTTCCACCAGCGCCGCCACCGCCCCCCGCACCCCATCCTGCAAACAGCCATGCGTCGAGAATACGCCCCGCGCAGCCCCCACCACCTCCAGCCCCGGCACCGCGCCCGCGCCCGGCACAAAGGCCGCGATATCTTCGGCCCAGCGCGGACGGCCGTTCATATGACAGGTCAGATGCACCGTCGGGTTCCACCCCCCCGATACCGCCAGCAAATCGGCCTCAATGCGAAACGCGCCGCCCGCATAAGTGCCCAAAACCGCCCTCAACCCCAGCCGCCCCTGGGTGTCGGTCACCTGCGCCCCCAGATAGACCGGGCAATCCTCCACAGCACTGGCATCCGTCCGGCTGTCCAGCACCGCCGCGACACTCACCCCCGCCGCCATCAACTGCCGCGCCGTCTCGCGCGCGCCGTCATTATTGGCAAACACCACCACCCGCCGCCCCGGCACCACACCATAGCGGTTCAGATAGGCCCGCACCGCCCCCGCCAGCATGATGCCAGGCCGGTCGTTCATCGGAAAGGCAATCGGCCGCTCCAACGCCCCCGCCGCCAGCACCACGCGCTTGGCCACGATCCGCCAGAAACACTCGCGCGGAAGGTCAGCGCGGCCCGGCAGATGCAGGCCCACCCGCTCCACCGCCGAATACGTACCGCCATCATAGGCCCCGGTCACCGCCGTCCGCTTCATCAGCCGCACATTGGGCAGGTCGCGCAATTCGTCCAGCACCCCCGCCACCCAATCGGCGGCAGGCACGCCCCCAACCATGCCGCCATCTGCCAGCAACCGCCCGCCCATCCGGTGATCTTCCTCGCACAACAGCACATCCGCCCCCGCCCGCCCCGCCGCAAGCGCCGCCATCAGCCCCGCAGGGCCAGACCCCACCACCAGCAGATCACAAAACGCATAGGCCTTCTCATACTGCCCGTCATCATGCTTGCCCGAAAGCGCGCCAAGCCCCGCCGCCCGGCGGATGACAGGCTCATAAATCCGCTCCCAAAAGGCGCGCGGCCACATGAAGGTCTTGTAATAAAACCCCGCCGACAGGAACGGCGCCAGCAGATCATTGACGCTCAGCAGATCAAACCGTAACGAGGGCCAGCGGTTCTGGCTGCGCGCGTTCAACCCGTCGAACACCTCCTGTACCGTCGCCCGTACGTTCGGCGTCTGGTTCGATGCCCCCAACACCTCGACCAGCGCGTTAGGCTCCTCCGACCCCGCCGTCAGAACCCCGCGCGGCCGGTGATACTTGAAACTGCGCCCAACCAGCTTTACCCCGCTCGCCAGCAACGCCGAGGCCAGCGTATCGCCCTTGAACCCCACATATGACCGTCCGTCAAAGCGGAACGTCACCAGAGTGCCCCGGTCCACCAGCCCCTTGTCCGCGATCCTCATGGCTGTGCCCCCTTGCGATCCGCGACCAGTTCGCTGCCCAGAACCTCATGCGTGATGGTGTTCCGCGTCACGATCAGCCACGCCGAACACCCCGTCTCGTGATACCAAAGATCGCGCACCACCCCCGCCACATTGTCACGGTTGTGCAGATAATCGTCCCATGCCGCAGGTGCCGCCCCCGCTTCGGGCCGGTTCAGATAGGCTTCATCGCCGTAGTAATAAAACTCACGCCGGTCACGGCTGCCACACAGCGGGCAAGGAATACGCATGTCAGTCCCTCAATGCAGGTTATGTTGGCTGCCAGTGCCTTCTTCGTCGAGGATATGCCCCGTCGCGAACCGGTTCAGCCTGAACCGCCGCGCCACCGCATGGGCCTCCCCCGTCGCCATCAGATGCGCCATGCACCAGCCCGACGCTGGCACCGCCTTGAAGCCGCCATAGTTCCAGCCCGCATCAATGAACAACCCCTCCACATGCGTCTTGTCGATGATGGGTGATCCGTCCGGTGTCATATCCATGATCCCCCCCCACGAGCGCAACACCCGTGCCCGCCCGATCATCGGCATCAGCGTCATCCCCGCCTCCATCACATGCTCGGCCATCGGCAGATTGCCGCGTGACGCATAAGAGGCATAGAAATCAATATCGCCGCCAAAGACCAATCCCCCCTTGTCGGACTGGCTGATATAGAAATGCCCCATCCCGAAACTGATCACCTGATCAATCACCGGCTTCAGCCCTTCGGTGACAAAGGCCTGCAACACATGGCTCTCAATCGGCAACCGCATCCCGGCCATCGCCGCCACCTGCGAAGACCGCCCCGCTACCACCATCGCCACCTTCTTGGCCCGGATCGCCCCGCGCGTGGTCTGCACGCCCCTGACCACGCCGTTTTCGATATCAATGCCGGTCACTTCGCAGTTCTGGATCAGATCAACGCCCCGCATATCCGCGCCCCGCGCATAGCCCCAGGCCACCGCATCATGCCGCGCCGTGCCGCCCCGCGCATGCATCAGCCCGCCATAGATCGGAAACCGGGTCTGCTCGAAATCGAGGTAAGGCAGCAAGGCCCGCACCCCCTCGCGGTCCAGCAGTTCCGCATCATCGCCCTGATTGAGCATCGCATTGCCGCGCCGTGCCGCCGCATCGCGCTGCCCGTCGGAATGAAACAGCACCAACTGGCCGCGCTGCGAATGCATCACGTTGTAATTCAGCTCGGATTCCATCTGCTCCCACAGGCGC
>JANNAV010000119.1:0-4002 GCA_031384695.1 Paracoccaceae bacterium | reverse complement strand
TGCGGCTGCTTCGGCCCAGTCGGTGGCGGTGATCTCGGCTTTGGCGTCGCCCAGAATGATGCCGGGGGCCATGCGGACTTGCAGCCAGAGGGTGTGCTGACCCGTGGGCGCACGGGTGGGATCGACGGCGGTGGGTTGGCCTATGACGAGCACTGGCGTGTCGGGCAAGAGGCCGGCGCTGGCCTGCTGATAGGTGCGGGCCATCTGATCGAGGCTGGGCCCGAGATGGACATAAGCGAAGGATTGCAAGGCGTTACCGGCGCGCCAATCTGGCAGGCCAGAGGTTGCGAGATGGATCATCATGGTGCCGGGGGCGTAGGAGAAACTGGTCATTGCGGCGTCGAATGCCGGGGTGGTGGGGCCGGTCAGGCGGGAAAAGTGGCGCGGGGCGAGGTTGGCTATGACGTGGCGGGCGGTGACGTTCTGGCCATCCGCAAGGGTGATGCCGGTGGCTTTGCCATTCGCGTGATTGATCCGGGCAACCTCGGCGTTGCAGGTGATGGTGCCGCCGCGCGCCGTGATCGCGGCGGTGAGGGCGCGGATGATGGTATCGCCGCCACCTTTGCCGATCACCATGCCGAAAGCTTGCGCCGCCATGCCTTCGAGATAGGGAAACACCGCGCCGCCTGCGATGTCGGGGGCGAAATCGAGGTGCATGCCCCAGGCGGCCAGCATGGAGCGGGTTTTGGGGTGGCGGAAGGTTTCATCGAGGTATTTGCGGGGGGAGGCCAGAAGAAAGCGGGCCAGATCGAGGCTGGCTGCTGCGCCTCTGGCGCGAAGTATTTTGAACATGAAATATGCAAGCGCACGTAGTTTCATTGGCGCGTTGAGAAGGCCGAGGAGATGCGGCGCCTCGGTGGGGAAAGCGGCGGTCATGCGGGCCCAGGTTTCGGCATCTTCAGGCGACAGCGCGGCGATGCGGGCGGTGGTGGCGGCCTGATCGGTGGAAACGCCCAGCCATGTGCCATCGGGAAAAGCGCTGGCGAAGGGGTTGGATACCGGCACAAACTCAAGGCCATGGCGGATCAGTTCCGGCCCATATGCCTTGAAAAACGGCGATCCGGCGAATAGCGAGAGGTTCATCGCTCCCCAGTCGTGCCGGAAACCGGGCAGGGTGTATGCGCCGGTTTTCACCGCTCCCCCCGGTGTTGGGGCCGCCTCAAACACCGCGATGCGCCAGCCTTTGGCTGCCAGATGCAAGGCGGCTGCCAGCGTGTTGTGGCCCGCACCGATGAAGATGGCATCATAGCTTGTGGACAACAACCGGCTCCCCCTTGACGCGAGGATATTTGCAAATGCACCTAATTCTGTCTAGTGTGATTCTTGGGATATGATGATGCACATCGGATGCACATCTGGCGCATACGCCGAGCCACAAAAGGGAGATTGGCATGACCTCTGCAAGCGTACTTCAGGATTTGGGCGCGATGCTGCTTTCGGGCGGCATCGAGGTAGTGGATTGCTCGGGCACGCTGGGGCCGGACACGCCATTGCTGAAACTGCCGCCGGATTTTGCCAAGGATACGCCGAAAATCGAGATCCACAGGATCAGCGAATATGATCAGGACGGGCCGTTCTGGGCGTGGAACTGGCTGAAGCTGGGCGAGCATTCCGGCACCCACTTTGACGCGCCGCATCACTGGATCACCGGGCGCGATTATGCCGACGGCTATACCGACAGTCTGCCGGTGCAGCGGGTGGTGGCGCCGGTGAATGTGCTGAACTTTGCGCGCGAGTGTGCTGCCAACCCGGATTTTCTGCTGACCGTGCAGAACGTGCAGGATTGGGAGGCGCGGAACGGGCCGATCAATGCCGGGGAATGGGTGGTATTCCGGTCGGATTGGGACGCGCGGGCGGATGATGCAGAGCGGTTTCTGAACGCCAATGAGACCGGGCCGCACACGCCGGGGCCGACGCCGGAGGTGATGGAATATCTGATCGCGAAGGGCATCGTCGGTTGGGGCAGCCAGTGTATCGGCACCGATGCGGGGCAGGCGGGGGGGATGACGCCGCCCTATCCGGCGCATAACCTGCTGCACAAGGCGAACCGGTACGGGCTGGCGAGCCTTGCCAATCTGGACAAGCTGCCGGCCAAGGGGGCTATTCTGATTGCGGCACCTTTGAAGATCAGGAACGGCACGGGATCGCCGATCCGGGCATTGGCGCTGGTGCCGCGCGGCTGATGGTTGATCATGTGATCATCGGGTCGGGGATCAACGGGCTGGTTGCGGCCAGCCTGTTGGCCCTGAAAGGTGACCGGGTGCTGGTTTTAGAGCGCTCGGAGGTGGCGGGTGGCTGTTTGCGGACGGAGGAGGTGACGCTGCCGGGGTATCAGCATGATGTGATGGCGGCGACGTTCGTATTGTTCATGACCTCGCCTGCGGGCGCTGTTCTGGGGCCGCATCTGGCGCGGCACGGGATGGAGTATTGTCATACGCCGCATCCGACAGCCGTTGTGCGGCCGGGGGGGGAGGTTCTGGTTCTGACGACCGACCGGGCGGCGAATGTGCGTTCTTTCAATGGCTTGGCGGCGGGGGACGGCGATTTGCATGGCCGCGATGTGGGGGGCATCGAGGCGGACGCGCCGTTTTTATTTGCGCTTTTGGGTGGGGAGTTGTGGTCCTGGGCCACGCTGCGGCTGTTGTTCGGGCAGGTGCGCAAGCGCGGTTTGCGGGGGTTGGCGGCCTGGATGGGGCGAGCGATGGCCCCGGCGCGGGGCTGGCTGGAGGGGTATTCGTCGCCTTTGGTGCAGGCGTTGTGGGCACCTTGGGTGCTGCATTGCGGGCTGACACCGGAAAGTGCCTATTCGGGGCAGATGGGGCGGGTGGTGGCTTTTGCTTTGGAGGCGGCGGGCGCGCCGGTGGTGAAGGGTGGTGCGGCGGCGGCGGTGCAGGCGTTCCGCGCGTTGATCGAGGCGCAGGGCGGCGCGTTGCGCTGTGGTGCGGATGTGGCGCGGATTCTGGTTGTTGATGGCCGGGTTACGGGGGTGGAACTGGTGGGGGGCGAGGGGGTTGCCTGCCGGTCGGTTCTGGCGTCGGTGGCGCCGGGGCAGTTGTACGGGCGGTTGCTGGCGGGGGTTGATCTGCCGGAGGAGCGCGCGGCGGTGGCGGGGTTCCGGCATGGGAGGGGGAATTTCCAACTGCATTACGCGCTGGACGCGGTGCCGGAGTGGTTGTCGCCGGGGCTGGAGCAGGTGGCGCTGATCCATCTTTCGGACGGGGTGGATGCGGTTTCGAAATCGGCCAATGAGGCGGAGCGGGGGATGCTGCCCGCGGTGCCGACGATCTGTGTGGGGCAGCCTTCGCGGCTTGATCCGACGCGCTGCCCTGAGGGCAAGGCGGTGCTGTGGGTGCAGGTGCCGGACGCGCCGCGGGTGATCAAGGGCGATGCGGCGGGCGAGATCGAGGGGCGGGATTGGGCGGCCGCGCGCGAGGCGTTCGCGGACCGGATCGAGCGTGTATTGGCGCGCCATATCAAGGGGTTTGACAAGATTATTTTAGCGCGGCGGGCCTATTCACCTGCCGATCTGGAGGCCATGAACATCAATCTGGTGGACGGCGATCCTTATGGCGGGGCCTGCGGGCTGGATCAGTTTTTCATCTGGCGGCCATTTGCGCATTCGACCAATGGCACTGGGCCGGTGCGGGGGCTGATCCATATCGGGGCCTCCACCCATCCGGGGCCGGGGCTTGGGGGCGGCTCGGGCTTTAACGCGGCGCGGAGGCTGGGGGCATGAACGACGAGACGCCGTTGGTGCCACGTTTGGGCGAGATCGGGCTGGCCAATTTCGCGCCTTACCTGATGAACCGGATCATGGGGCGGTACAATGCCAGCTTGCGCGACGAGTTGGCGGGGCAGGGTTTGAGCACGCCGAAGATGCGGGCTTTGGCGGTTCTGTCGGTGATCGAGGGGCCGTTGATCCGGGATCTGGCGGTTTATGCGGTGGTGGAGGCGTCCACTTTGAGCCGGGCGCTGGACCAGTTGGCGGTTGACGGGTTGGTG
>JANNAV010000091.1:0-3815 GCA_031384695.1 Paracoccaceae bacterium | reverse complement strand
GGCCGCATCCGGGCGGCGCTTGCGGATCTCGAACGGCAGTTCGATGTTCTTGCGGATCGACCGCCATGGCAGAAGATTTGCCTCCTGAAACATCATGCCGATGCTGGGGTGCGGTTTGGTGATCCATTCATCGCCAAGGGCAATCGCCCCGGATGTCAGTTTGTGCAGCCCCGCGATGGACCACAACAGCGTGGTCTTGCCACACCCCGACGGGCCAACGATGGAGATGAACTCGCCCTGCCTGACCGTCAGATCGACGTCTTTCAACGCGTGAATGCCGCCCGCCCCTGTGCCGTAAGTCTTTGTGGCGCCCCTGACATTCAGGGCTTTGTCCGCTGTCTGTTTCATCGTCGCCTCCCCCGGCGTGATCCTGGGCGCGCGCATGCCCCCTCCGTTCCCCCAAACGCATGCCTGGAAGCGGTTTTTTGGTCCTGGCTTGTCAGCTTGCGAGCAGTTCCGTCAGATTGCGGTCAACCTGTTCCATATATCCCGGCTCGAACCCGTTCAGGCCCATATGACCCTCGGGTGAGTGGATCACCCGCAGCACCGCACCCGGGATCAACTTGCAATCAACCTCACATTCTTGCGGGGGAAAAAACTGGTCATGGCTGATCGGCATCACCATGATTTTCGCTGTGATCCGCGCCAAGGCTGCGGCAAGATCGCCCCCGGTATGCAAGGCAACATCGGCGCGCTGCCATTTGTGCATCTGCGCCAGCAGCGCGTTCGGGTCCATCGGCTCGAAATAGGCTTTCATCACCCCGTTGATGAAGTCATCCAGCGACGACATGCCGATGATGCTGCGCCAACGCTCGGTCTGATAGAACTCGGCTGACCAGCCTGCGGTTGCCACGATCCGGGCCATCCTGTCCATGCCAGCCCGTACATCAAGACCCGAGGTGTACCAGCCACCATTCCAAGCCGGATCCGAAGTGACAGCCTCGATCAGCGTATCGACAAAAACCCGCTGATGCAGCGAAATGCGGGCCGTGCAGGCGATGGGTGCCGCCCGTTCGACCATCCCGGGCCGGGTGACCGCCCATTCATAAACCTGCTGCCCCCCATGGACCCACCCACGACAAGGGCCAGTTTTTCGATGCCGAACAGGTCCGTCAGAAGCCGGTGCTGCGCAAGCACATCATCAGCAGTCGTCAGTTTCGGGAATTTCGCCATCGCCTGTGGTGCGGGCGTGTTCTGCGGCGATGACGAAACGCCGCTGCCCAACTGATCCACAATGACGATGAAATAGCGTTGCGGATCAAGCGCATGGTTTGGGCCGACATAGACATCCTGCATCACCTTGCCGGTGCCCGAGAACCAGGTGGTCACCAGAATGGCGTTCGACTTTTCGGCATTCAGCACGCCGCAAGTGCGATAGGCCAAGCTGGCACCCCGCAGCGTTTCACCGGACGCAAGGATCAGGTTGCCCAGATCGTAAAGCTTGAAGTCGCCCTGCATCTGAGGGCCGTAGAACGCATTTTGAACCAACGTATCTTCCCCCCAACATCAGCCGCCTACCCCTCCACAGGCGACACGGCTTCACACTGATGTGCGTACCTCAGGGGGATGCAACATGAAGGGCAGGGCAACATATCGCGAAGATTCGCGATGTCAGGCGACTGCTGCGGGAATGGATCAGCCGATGTCTGCGCGGGAGAGCAGGTGGATCAGCGCCGCGGTGCTGGCCGCGCCGGTCTTTTCGCGGATGCTGCGAAGCTGATGGTCGATAGTGGAAAAGGACCGCCCCCGTCTTCTTGCAATTTCCTTGTAGCTCAGGCCCTTGGCAACCAGCCGCGCGACTTCGGTTTCCGAAGCTGTCAGTCCCGCCAGAACGGCTGCATTTGCGCTTTCCGGCATAGCCGCACGCCCCGGATGCCGTTGAGGGCCCGCGCCTGCATCCGCCAGCACTTGTCCAGACATCCCCTGCGCCACAAAGATAATCGGGCTGAGCACGTCGGCAACCGTCTGCTCGAAGCAGTCGTAAAGCCCCGATTGCACCGGCACCAGATGCTCGGTCCAGTCGGCACAGATCAGGCCGTATTTGCCATCTGGCGTCTGAAGGGCCCAGGCAAGTTTTGATCTGGTCCGGGCACCCGACATCCGTTGGCGCATCCGGATCGAGACCCGGCTGTCATGTTTGATATCGGCATAAACCAGCGGGCGGTCACCCTGCCACATCGCCTGCATCATCGCATCGCGATTGTCGACTGGTTTGCCTGCAAAAGAGGGGATATCGTGGTCGCTGGACTTCGCTTCCGCAAAGCCGGGCGAGTAGTTGGCGGCGGCCTGATCGCCAAAGCCTGTATCAACGCGGTGGCAGCCAAGTTCGGCCCGCAACCAGTTCGCAGCAACCGACCAGCATCCCGTCAGGTCATCCAGATGCAAAAGCATGTGGGCGGCCAGATCGCGTGCCGGTTTGTAGCGGATGACGGGCCGGTCAAGAAGTGCTGTGCGCAAGCGCCGTTGCGCCGAGAAAACTTCTCCGCTGCTGTCGCCGACACTGGCCGCTTCGCGCAGGATCTTCGCTATCCTTCCCAAAACCCGGTTCACACTCTACGCCCAAGCCTATGCCAATCCCTGCAAGAGTCAAATCGCGCCATTTCCGGCGCGGGTTGCAGTTCCAAAAGCAAAAACCCTGTGGTCCGGGGTACAGCGCATTTTTGCCCCGGACCACGTCAACGCCTGCTGGGAGGGACAGGCGTGCCGGTCAGTCGGCCAAGACCTCGGCCACCTTGGCGGCGAGGGCCTTGCCGAGCGTAAGGTTGTTCTCAACGGTGAAGTGGATGCCATCACAGCCGTCCGTCGAAACCACCGATCCCGCATCGAAGAAACTAACTTTCATGAAGTCGCTCATGGATCGGTATTGCCCGGCCAGGGCCGCGGTTTTTTCATGCCCGCCTTCGAACATGCCGTCAAAGAACGGGTGCGGCATCGGGGCCAGCGGGGGCGGTGCCACGACCAGAACCTTCGGCGCCGGATAGGCAGCCCCGACGCCCCCGGCCGATCCGTAGACCTGCCCCACCAGTTTCGCCATGCCATTGGCGATCTCATAAGGTGTGCGGCGGAAGTAGGATTTGGTGTCGTTGGTGCCCAACATCACGATCACCAGATCCAGTGGCAGATGGCTGGCCAATGCCGAGGGCAGATAGGCGCTGCCGTTCAGGCGTGGATCGTTCGGGTCATCAAGGCTGGTGGTGCGGGCGCTCAGGCCTTCCTCGATGATGTGATAGCCGTCGCCCAGATGCGCAGCCATGGCACCCGTCCAGCGGTCTTTGAACGCATAACGCAGGGTTGGCGCGCCCTCAACCACCGGGATCCATCCCCAGGTGAGGCTGTCGCCATAGCACAGAATTGTCTTCTGTTCGGTCATTCGGTTTTTCTCCCTTCGTGGATTTCAGCCGCGCTTGCTGCGCCAGCCGTAAAGAATTGCGGCCATCAGGATGATCAGCCCTTGCGCTATCAGGCGGCCGGCGTCGCCGATGCCAAAAACGGTCATCACGACGAACAGCAGCGCAAAGGAAAGCACGCCGAAGAACGGCCCCCAGACGCCGCCTTCACCCCGGCCAAAGACCACGCCGCCAAGGATGGTTGCGGCCACCGCCAAAATCGGCAGATCAAGACCAACCCGCACTGACCCCACGGCGATAGACCCGGTCTGCACCAGCGCCGCCACCGCCGCGATCAGCCCGGCCAGCACATGCGCCAGCACGACCGTGCGTTCCACCGGCACGCCGGAAAAGGCGGCGGCTTCGGCGTTTTCGCCCACCGCTTCGACATAGCGGCCATAGACGCTTTGCTGCATGAGCAGCCACATG
>JANNAV010000046.1:0-7264 GCA_031384695.1 Paracoccaceae bacterium | reverse complement strand
CCCCCGCCGCGAAGTGATCAGAACCGGGAAAGCCAACGGGGAGAGTCGGCCCATGAAGAAGATCGAGGCGATCATCAAGCCGTTCAAGCTCGATGAAGTCAAAGAGGCGCTGCAAGAGGCTGGCATCCAAGGCCTCTCCGTCACCGAGGTCAAGGGTTTTGGCCGCCAGAAGGGCCATACCGAACTGTACCGTGGCGCCGAATATGTCGTCGATTTCCTGCCCAAGGTGAAGATCGAGGTGGTTCTGGCCGACGATATGGTCGACGCCGCCATCGAAGCCATCATCGCCGCCGCCCGCACCGACAAGATCGGCGATGGCAAGATCTTCGTTTCCACCGTCGAACAGGCCATCCGCATCCGCACCGGCGAACACGGCGACGACGCGATCTAAGACCAACTCTGAAAACCCGAAAAGGAACCCCAGATGAGCAAAATTCAGGATGCTCTGAAACTGATCAAGGATGAAGAGGTCGAATACGTCGATATCCGCTTCACCGATCCCAAAGGCAAGCTGCAGCACGTCACCCTCGTGGCCGATCTGGTCGATGAAGATTTCTTCGAGGAAGGCTTCATGTTCGACGGCTCCTCCATCGCCGGCTGGAAATCCATCGACCAGTCCGACATGAAGCTGATCCCCGATGCGGCTTCGGTCTATCTCGATCCGTTCTACGCCGAGAAAACCCTCTGCGTGCATTGCAACGTGGTCGAGCCCGACACCGGCGAGCCCTACGACCGTTGCCCGCGCGGCACTGCGATCAAGGCCGAGGCCTATCTCAAATCCACCGGCATCGGCGATGTCGCCTATTTCGGCCCCGAGGCCGAGTTCTTCCTGTTCGATGACGTGCGCTACAGCGTCACCATGAACAAAGTGTCGTTTCAGGTCGATGCGGTCGATGCGGCCTGGAACACCGACACGGTATACGAAGGCGGCAACTCCGGCCACCGCCCCGGCATCAAGGGCGGCTATTTCCCGGTGAACCCGATCGACGACGCGCAGGATCTGCGCGGCGAAATGCTCTCTACCATGAAGCGCATGGGCATCAAGGTGGACAAGCACCACCACGAGGTAGGCTCCACCCAGCACGAACTTGGCATGATCTTTGGCGGCCTGGTCGAGCAGGGCGACAACATGCAGAAATACAAATACGTGATCCACAACGTCGCCCACGCCTATGGCAAAACCGTCACCTTCATGCCGAAGCCAATCAAGGGCGACAACGGCTCGGGGATGCATGTCAACATGTCGATCTGGAAAGAGGGCAAGCCCCTGTTCGCAGGCGACAAATACGCCGATCTTTCGCAAGAGGCGCTCTACTTCATTGGCGGCATCCTGAAACATGCCAAGGCCCTGAACGCCCTGACCAACCCCGCCACCAACAGCTACAAACGCCTGATCCCCGGCTTTGAAGCCCCGGTTCTGCGCGCGTTTTCCGCCCGCAACCGCTCGGGCTGCGTGCGGATCCCGTGGACGGAAAGCCCGAAGGCCAAGCGCGTCGAGGCCCGTTTCCCCGATCCCGCCGCCAACCCCTACCTGTGCTATTCGGCGCTTTTGATGGCGGGCCTTGACGGCATACGCAACAAGCTCGACCCCGGCCCCGCCTCCGACAAGGATCTTTATGATCTGCCGCCCGAGGAGTTGGCCGAGATCCCAACCGTCTGCGGCTCCTTGCGCGAGGCGCTGGAAGAGCTGGAAAAAGACATGGATTTCCTGCTGATGGGCGATGTCTTCACCCGCGACCAGTTGGAAAGCTACATGGCGCTGAAGTGGGAAGAGGTCTACGCCTACGAACACACGCCGCATCCGATTGAATATCAGATGTATTATTCCTGCTGATCCGGCCCGGAAAACTGTACCGAATACCCAAAACGGGCGCCTCCGCAACGAGGCGCCCTTTCGCGTCCGGTCAGATCACCACATCGGCCGCCGCCCGCGCCGCCAATGCTGCCCGCATCGGTCAAAATACCGGCAATCGCACCCCGCACCGCCCGCCGCCGGGCACCACGCGCCGAGGCCCGTTCCAGAAACAATACCCCGGCTCAGCCCCGCCATCGCATTGTGGCGGAAACAAAGCGCCGGTCATGCTTAATTTCTTGTTAAAACCACTAAGTCTCCCGGATGCAGGCGCAATTGCAATGCAACCTGTAGGCTAACTGAACCGGAGCCATATCATGTCGGATATCCAGAACAGTACGATTGCCCAGCTTTTGTTCGCTGAAAAAGTACCCCTGAACCTTGCCCGTCTTGTTGCGGATATGGAAATGGTCGCAGCCCGAATATCCGCCGTCAAACATCGCCTGATCTGGGATTGCGATGATATCGCGATCTTCGATTTCCCGGGAACCAGGATCGTATTGGGGTGGTCGGAAACCGTTCGCCCCGGCTTTTCGGCCTGCCTGACGCTTTCGGTTGGCCCGTCGCACCTGCCAGCACCCGGCAGTGGAAATGCCATCGGCCATCACGCCCTGTGCAGCCGCCTGGTGGAGCGTGTCAGCCTCGACAGCAATCCCGACGCGGTGTTGTGGCGGCAGGTGACCGGCATCGTCACCTCGGATTATGTCGATACCTTGCTGGATGAGATGGCCGACCTGCCCGATCTGCTGGAACCCGGCGGCCCCGCCACGCCATCGCGGCCAGACACCGCCATGGCACTGATCGCGGCCAACCCGGCGGTTGCTGCAAACGATGCGCCGGATATTCCCGGCCCCCGCAACCCCGAACTCGCCCGCCTGCGTGCCGCCCTCTATCCCGACGAGGCGAAGGTGGCCGTCGCATCGCCGCAGATAAGGCTCAGCGCCCATGCGATGAATGCCACGCTGATCGTGGTCTGGGCACCGCTGGGTGGTGCCGTGATGACCTACAGCTTGCTGAAAGGCGAGGACATGAACTTTTCGGCCCGGGTTCTGGTGGCAACCGGTGTCGCCTTGGGGTTGCTGAACACCCAGTTCGGCCAGACGGTTGCGGCGATGGCGGGGATTTGACCCGCCCTTGCCAGCCTTTGCCACCGTGGCAAAGCCGCGCTCCAAAACATAGTTAATTTCTTACTAACGCCACAATTCCCCCGCGCAAAACACACAATTCAACAGCAATTTGCCTCTGAGTTTAATGGAATGGTAACCTCCGTGATGCAAAACAGTACGATATCCCAGCTTTTGTTTGCCGAGGTGTTGCCCTGCAACATCCTGCGGCTTGTGGCCGAAATCGACGCGATGCTGCTGCGGCTTGGCGTGACCCACCGCACCCTGACCTGGACCTGCGATAACATCGCGCTGTTTGATCTGCCGGGCACCCGCATCGCCATCGCCTGGGCCAACGGGCCCGCCAACGGGCTGGCCACCTGCCTGACGCTGTCGGTCGGCCCCTCGCCCGAGATGGCCGATTTCGGCCAGATCAGCATCAGCCATCACGCGCTGTGCAGCCGTCTGGTGGAACGGTTGCGCAAGCGTTGCCTGCCGATTGCGGTGTTGTGGCATCAGGCCTCGGGCCCGGTCACGCCGGACCTGCTGGAAGATATGCTCGACTATCTTCCCACCCTGCCGCGCAAGCTCAATCAAGACAGCTACGCCCTCGCCTGACCCGGCTCAAAGCCGCGCCGCAGCCATCGCTGCCCGCGCGTCCGGCGGCAGATCGGCCACCAATACCGTATAGGTGTGGATCGCGAACACCACCGCATCGCTTTGCGGCAGGCGCAAAAAGCACTGCCGCTCCGAGCGCAGATACTTCCCCTCGGTGCGGTCCAGCCGCGGATCGCCCTCACGCCGGGGCTGGTGCAGTGCTGCGTCGGTGTAGACCAGCGCATTCATCCGGTACAACGGCTGCTCCACCCGGATCACCTCGAACATCCGCTGCACCCGGCGCGCCAGATCATCGGTGTAATGCGCCACCCGCGCATGAATGCCCACCAGAGCCCGCCCCAGCTTTTCATCAAGCGACCAGCTTGCCGGAAAACACAGTATGGCGCCGCCCAGCACATATTCATCGCCCCGGTGCTGCATCAGACACAAATCCTCCTGCACCAGCCGCCCCAGCGTCAGCAGCGGCACATCGGGGTCCAGCGCCACCTCAACCCCGTCGGGCCGCACAACCGAACCCGCCCCGACGCGGTAACCCTCCGTCACCGCCAGCTTGCCCAACACCCGCGCATAAAGCTCCTCCGCCGCAGGCCGCGCCTGCTCCTGCATCGCATGCACCACCTCCGGCATCGCGGCAATCAGCCGGTCACGCTCCGCCATCTGCGCGGCAAAGGCGTCATCCACCGATATCCACCCATCCCCCGCCAACGGCAAAACCCCCGGCAACCGCGACAGCTTCGGATCGGTCCAGACAATCTGGGGCAAGCTCTTTTGTAAGATCGGCGTCATGGCACCCCTCTCAATCGCCGCAATGATACCCGTCCCATGGCCCTCCGCGCGCCACATCCGACACAGATTTGTCGCATATGGCAAAGCCCGTGCCCGCCCCGCCAGACACCCTTGCCCCGACAACAGGAGCCGCCCATGGATACCGCCGCCCCGGTCCGCCGCAAGATCGACCCCACCCGGGGCGACCGTCTGGGCGACGGCACCCCCAATGACAATGACCGGGTCGAGATCGGCCCCACCCAGCTTGCCTTTGCCGAATGGCAGGCGGCGGGTCTTACCCTGCCCAACCTGCAAACCATGCGCGAATTTCGCTGGCAGCGCCTGGTGCAAAGCCTGATCGCGCGCGATTACGGCGCGGTCCTGCTGTTCGATCCGCTGAACATCCGCTACGCCACCGATACCACCAACATGCAGCTTTGGAACTCGCACAACCCGTTCCGCGCCTGCATGGTCTGCGCCGATGGCCATATGGTGGTGTGGGAGTATAAACAGGCCCCCTTCCTCGTCGCCTTCAACCCCCTCGTACGCGAGTTGCGCTCCGGTGCCTCGTTCTTTTACAACGTCTGCGGTGACCGCGTGGCCGAAGACGCCACATCCTTTGCCGCTCAGGTCAACGAAGTGATGCGCGCCCACGCGGGCAGCAACCGCAGGCTGGCGGTCGACAAGATCATGATCAACGGCCTGCGCGCGCTGGAACGCGCCGGGTTTGAGGTGATGGAAGGCGAGGAACTCACCGAGCGCACCCGCGCCATCAAGGGCCCCGACGAGGTATTGGCGATGAAATGCGCCAGCCACGCCTGCGAATCCGCCATCGCCGTGATGGAACAGCACGCCCGCGCCGCCGTGCCCCATGGCAACACCTCCGAGGATGATATCTGGTCGGTGCTGCACGCCGAAAACATCCGCCGCGGCGGTGAATGGATCGAAACCCGCCTGCTGGCCTCGGGCCGCCGCACCAACCCGTGGTTTCAGGAATGCGGCCCCCGCATCGTGCAGAACAACGAAATCGTGGCCTTCGATACCGACCTCATCGGTGCCTACGGCTTTTGCGTCGACATCTCGCGCACGTGGTGGATCGGCGATCAACCCGCACCCGAGCGGATGATTTCGGCGATGCGCCACGCCCGCGACCATATCGACACCAATATGGCGATGCTGAAACCCGGCGTCACCATCCGCGAGTTGACCCACGGCGGCCACCAACTTGCGCCCGGGTACAACCGCCAGAAATACTCCTGCCGGATGCACGGGGTGGGGCTTTGCGATGAATGGCCCTTCGTGCCCTACCCCGACACTTGGGTGGACGGCGCGTTCGAGGTGGCGCTTGAGCCCGGCATGACGCTCTGTGTCGAGGCGCTGGTCTCGCCCGAGGGCGGCGATTTCTCGATCAAGCTGGAAGATCAGGTGCTGATTACTGAGTCCGGCTTCGAGAACCTGACGCGCTATCCGTTCGATCCGCGCCTTATGGGCGCTGCCTGAAAGAGGGGGGCCGTCTGCCCCCCACTCATCGGCCAAGCGGCCAATGAGCCCCCCCCGAGGATATTTGAGCAGTAAAGAAGCCGGAAGGCAGGGCCACCACCTCAGTTCAGATCCACATATTGCCCCACCGTATCCGCGCCGCCATCCCGAAACCGGATCTCCAGCCCCCTTGCCGCCACCTCATAACAACTCCAGCGGTCTGACGGCGGCCAGACCGAGCAATACTGATCCCCCTCCACCCGCCAACTGCCCCAGCTTGGCTTGCCCCCCGTTTCATACAAGGTCCGCCCGTCGGCCTTGAAATCCTGCCGCGCGCCGCCCTCATACTGCACCACCCGCGCGCTCAGCGCCGCCGTGATAGCCGCGCCGTCCAACACAACCCACTCTCCCGCCAAAGCCATCCCCGGCACCAGCGCCATCACCAAAGCCCACCGCATCGCCGCCCCCACCTTGCACCCCGCCGCTGCCCAGTCTAAGGCAAACATGCCTGAACTGCCAACGAAAGGCTGCGTGATGATCCCCCGCTATTCCCGCCCCGACATGGTGGCCATCTGGTCCGCCGACGCCAAATTCCGCATCTGGTTCGAGATCGAGGCCCATGCCTGCGACGCGCAGGCAGTCCTCGGTGTGATCCCCGCCGCCAACGCCGCCGCCGTCTGGCGCGCCCGCGACGCGCATTTCGATGTCGCCCGCATCGACGAGATCGAGGCCGTCACCAAACACGATGTCATCGCCTTCCTCACCCATCTGGCCGAACACATCGGTGCGGATGAGGCGCGTTTCGTGCATCAGGGCATGACCTCGTCGGATGTGCTCGATACCACGCTCAACATCCAGCTGGTCCGCGCCACCGACCTGCTGCTTCTTGGCATGGACCGGGTGCTCGCCGCCCTCAAAACCCGCGCTTATGAGCATAAATATTCCGTCCGCATCGGCCGCAGCCACGGCATCCACGCCGAACCCACCACCATGGGCCTGACCTTCGCGCGGTTCTACGCCGAAATGGCACGCAGCCGCGCCCGCCTTGTCAACGCCCGCGCCGAGATCGCCACCGGCGCGATATCAGGCGCGGTCGGCACCTTCGCCAATATCGACCCGGCGGTTGAAGATCACGTCTGCAAGGCAATGGACCTGACACCCGAAACCATCTCTACCCAAGTGATCCCCCGCGACCGCCACGCGATGTATTTCGCCACCCTTGGTGTTATCGCCTCGTCCATTGAGAACATCGCCACCGAGTTCCGCCACATGCAGCGCACCGAAGTGCTGGAGGCCGAGGAATACTTTTCGCCCGGCCAGAAGGGCTCGTCCGCAATGCCCCACAAACGCAACCCCGTGCTGACCGAAAACCTGACCGGCCTTGCCCGCCTAGTGCGCATGGCCGTGACCCCGGCGCTGGAAAACGTGGCGCTGTGGCACGAGCGTG
>JANNAV010000372.1:0-3061 GCA_031384695.1 Paracoccaceae bacterium | reverse complement strand
TGGCGATGGTTTGGCGTGGTACTAAGCGATCCGCGCTGGTCGTCGGCACTTGGCAATTCGCTGATCATCGGGGCGGGGTCTACGGCGCTGGCGGTGGCACTGGCCACACCGGCGGCGGTTGGTCTGGCTTGGGGGCGGTTTACCGGGCGTGGCCTGTTGCTGGCAATTATCGCCACGCCATTGGTTTTGCCAATTGTGATCCTGGCTGTTGCGTCCTTTAGTTTTTATGCCTCAACCGGGCTGCTCGGCTCTCGCATCGGGCTGATATTGGCCCATGCCGGGCTGTCGGCCCCGGTTGTGTTAACCACGGTTCTGGCCAGCCTGCAGTCGTTTGATCGCGGGCTGATGCGCGCGGCGGCATCGCTTGGCGCACCCCCGCTGACGGCGTTTCGCCGGGTGTTGTTGCCGCTGATCGCGCCGGGCGTTGTTGCGGGCGCGGTGATTGCTTTTATCATCTCATTTGATGAGGTGGTGATTGCCACCTATCTAACCACAGCCGAACAGCGCACCTTGCCCCGGATGATCTTTTCCGGTGTGCGCGAATCCATCAGCCCGGCCATTGCTGCCGCCGCCGTGTTACTGGTGGGGCTGTCGGCGATTCTGCTGGTGGCAGTCACACTGCTGCAACGCCGCCACCGGGCCTGATCCGCCACAAGGAGAGTACCAATGCGCAGCACAAGATCGATTCACATCATATGTTGCCACGCCGAGGGCGAAGTCGGCGATGTGATCATCGGCGGCGTGGCCCCACCACCGGGTGATACGTTATGGGCACAAAGCCGGTTTATTGCCACCGATCAGCGCCTACGCCGTTTTGTGTTGAATGAACCGCGCGGCGGCGTATTCCGGCATGTGAACCTGCTGGTGCCGCCCAAAGATCCGCGCGCCGTAATGGGCTTTATCATCATGGAGCCGGAAGACACGCCGCCGATGTCGGGATCAAATTCCATCTGCGTGGCCACGGTGCTGCTGGATGCCGGCCTGATCCCGATGACAGAGCCTGTGACGCAGTTCTCGCTTGAGGCACCGGGCGGTCTGGTTGAGGTATGCGCAGAGTGCCGCAACGGCAAGGCCGAACGGATTACGGTAACGAACCTGCCGTCGTTTGCCGCCTTGCTGAATGCACCGCTAGAAGTCGCGGGTTTGGGCACGTTGACGGTTGATACCGCCTATGGCGGTGACAGCTTTGTCATTGTTGACGCGGCGGCGCTTGGGTTTGCGCTGGTGCCGGATGAGGCACACGAACTTGCTGCGGTTGGCATGCGGATCACCGCAGCGGCTACCGCGCAGTTAGGCTTTACCCATCCCGAAAATCGAGACTGGCGGCATATTTCTTTTTGCGCCTTCGCGGGCGCTGTTGAGGGCGATCGGGGAAATCTGACCACCCGTTCGGCGGTAGCGATCCGGCCCGGCAAGATTGATCGTTCCCCCACCGGCACTGCACTTTCCGCCCGCATGGCCGTGATGCATGCGCGCGGCCTGATGGGTGTTGGTGACAGGCTGACGGCGACATCCCTGATCGGGTCGCAGTTTATGGGTCAGATAAACTCGGAAACCATCGTTGCGGGAACGCCCGCCATCGTGCCACAGATCAGTGGCCGCGCATGGATCACAGGGACTCATCAGCATTATCTGGACCCTGACGATCCTTGGCCCGAAGGCTATCGCCTGTCAGACACATGGCCCGCGATGCCCCCCGATTGCGTCCCGCCGGGCCAAGGGACGGCATAGGGTGCAAAGGACACCCCCGTTGATCATCAACCCCGCAATTCGTTCGCTTTTGCCGGAAATGACCGGCTGGCGACAGGCTTTGCACGCCATGCCTGAACTTGGGCTGCAAGAGGTAGAAACGGCAGCAAAAGTGGCTGCTCTGTGTCGGGGCTTTGGGCTGACGGTGACCGAACGCGTTGGGGTGACAGGCGTTGTGGCCACACTGCAGGGGCGGCGCACAATTAAAGGGAATGAGCGATGCAGATCAATCGGTATCCGAGCCGAACTTGATGCGCTGCCGATGACCGAGGCGCAGACCCTGCCCTATGCATCAACACGACCCGGCGTAATGCATGCCTGCGGCCATGATGGCCATATGGCAATGCTGCTGGGTGCTGCCAAAGCGCTGGCCGCAGATGCAGATTTCGCAGGTCAGGTCCATTTTATCTTTCAGCCCGCTGAGGAGGGGCTTGGCGGTGCGTTGGCGATGCTGGCCGACGGGTTGTTTGCCCGATTTCCGTGCGATGAGATTTACGCCCTGCATAATTCGGCGCATCCGTTGGGCCGCGTTCTGGTGCATCACGGGGTTGTTGCGGCGGCGGCGGATCGGTTTGTAATCATCGTAAAGGGTCAAGGTGGGCATGCGGCTACCCCGCAAGACGCCCGCAATCCGTTGTCGGCAGCAGCCCGGATGCTGATCGCCTTGGAAAGCCTGCCCGCGCGTGTTACCGACGCCCGCCAGCCCGTGGTAATCACCCTAGGCGCGTTGAATGGCGGCGATGCCTTTAACGTGATTCCAGCCGAGGCCAAACTTGCGGGCACTGTGCGGGCATTGGACATGGCCACACGTGCGCGCATGGAAACCGAAATACGGCGTCAAGTGACGGCCATAGCCGCAGCCGAAGGCGTTGCGGTTGAAATTGACTACACATCGCCGTTTTCCGTGACGCGAAACACCGCACCCCAAGCCGATCATGTGATTGCCGCAGCGACGGCGATCTTTGGCGCGGATCAAGTGGTGATCGACCCGCCGCCAGAAATGGGATCAGAAGATTTTGGTTTCATGCTGGAACAGCGGCCCGGTTGCTACTTTCAACTGGGCCAAGGTGATGCAGAGCACCGGGCCTATTGCCACGACGTTACTTTTGATTTCAACGATTTGGCCTTGGAACCGGGCGCAAGCCTGTGGGTTCGACTGGTGCAGGATCGCCTAGGTGTTTAGTCCCGGCATCTGGTGGATCGGGTTTAGGATGAATCGATCTGGCTCTGATGTCCAGATCTTGCAGATGTATTCGTAGGGCGTGAGGCCGTTCAGCGTCTTGAGTCTGCGGGCGAAGTTGTAGGCCGCCAG
>JANNAV010000203.1:0-6674 GCA_031384695.1 Paracoccaceae bacterium | reverse complement strand
GCGATCTGGACCAAACAAGCCGCCTATACCAAACAGCGCCGCATCCACCGGGTGCCGATCTCGCATGAGGCCGTCGCCCTGATCCGCCTGCGCGGCGATGCCGTGCCCAAGGGATGCCCCTTCTTGTTCCCCGGCGATGCGCCCGGACAGCCGGTGGTTGACCTTAAGCGGTTCTGGGAGCGGATGCGCGTGCAGGCCGAGATCCCCGATGTGCGCATCCATGACCTGCGCCACACCTTCGCCTCGCTGCTTGTCTCTGGAGGTGCCTCGCTGGAAATGATCGGGCGGCTGCTGGGTCATACGCAGATTGGGACCACCCAGCGTTATGCCCATTTGATCGACTCCCCGCTGCGGGCAGGGGTGAATGCGGTGGGTGAGATGCTGAAGCCGCGGTTGCGGGTGGTGGGGGAGAGCGAAACGGGCAGCACCCGGTCGAACGTCGCTTGATTGAGGGGCGTGCCCGCCTCACCTTTGGTGTGGAATGGAGGGCATCATGGCCAGCATCACGATTCGCAATTTGGACGATGATCTGAAACGCCGCCTGCGTGTGCGGGAAGGGAAAACGCCAGAACCAGCTCACGGACGAACACATCGCCAAGATCATCGATACCTACCAATTCCGCACCGAACAAGACCGCTACTCCAAGCGGGTGAGCATGGAGCGGATCGCTGAGGAGGGCTACAACCTCAATATTTCCCGCTACATCAGCACCGCTGTGGGCGAGGAAGAGATCGCGTTGGAAGATACACAAAGTGAGCTGGTCGCGATTGAAAAGCAGGTTCGTGAGGCAACGGTGAGGCACAATAGCTTTTTGAAAGAACTTGGCCTTTCGCTTCTGCCAGGGGGGTGATTGAGTCGAGTCCGACGGAAGCCCGGGCGCTGGGTGTCGTGTTCCAGCGTTCTAGGAAATAGAAGTGAGCGTGACGGAGACGATCGGGCGATTGACGCGGGTCAACAATAGGTCAACCTGTTTAACTACCTCGTTCCCTGTTTGGACCCGTCCGCTGCGGTTGGTTGCGGCGCGATGCGGCTAGAAAACGTCGACGGTTCAAAGGGTTATCGCGTAACCTGTTGAAATCAAAGGATGGCCGTTCTCCCGGGAGATGGGGCTCATAACCTGAAGGTTACAGGTTCAAATCCTGCCCCGGCAACCAAAAAACTACGTCTTATCAGAGACTTCAAAGCCGAGCATAACGCTCGGCTTTTGTCATTCCAAATTCTTGTCAACACCTGGTCAACGTTTTGCCAGTCCCCCCTGAAAAGCGGGGGCCTTTTGCGTTTTGGTGTGAATTCAGCCGCCAAGATCATCGCGGAAGCGATCTGTCTGGTGCATGCGCTCGTGCAGAACAGTCACGATACCGATGCCGCCATCCGAGAGCCGCCGCCAGTAGACGAAATGGTGCTCGTGCCGGAAGTAGAAGCCCTCAACGCCGAACTCGGTTGGGATTGGCCGCGACGACACGCCGTGGCTCTCGATCCGGTCAAACGCTGCGAACAGTTCGGTGATGTAGTGATCCGCCTGCTCGGCACCCCAACGGTCTCGCGGATAGCGGTAAATTTCGTCAAGCCGTAGCGATGCGGCTTCCTGGACGCGCACGGCCATCCTGTCAGACCCGGTTCCGGGCGATCACCTCGGAGGCGGTCAGCGGTTTGAAGCTTGACTCCGGTGCCGCAAAGGCCCGGTTCAACTCGGCCTTCAGCCGGTCGAACGCCTCGCGCTCCACCCGTTCCTTGTCGCGCCGGATCAGATCGCGGACATATTCGCTGATGTTCTCATAGTCACCGTGCTCGCCGACGTTCGATGCCACGAATTCGCTTAGGGCACCGCTGATGCGCACGGTCATGGTCGTGGTCTGTGACATGGGAGCCTCCCGAGATTCTGTCTTCAAGATAAGCAAGAATGAAGACGCACGCAAGATTGAGCCATGAATGCTTCGCTATCGCCAGTCTGGTGCTGCGCCGATGATTGAACATGGTTGGTCGCGGCTCGCCGGGTGGCAGACCAGCAGACTTCAGATCGTAGCTTCCGTCACTGTCCGATCTTTGGGGGTCAGCCTACCTGCGCCGTCCCGAAGGTTGCATTTTGCCGGCAAATCCGCCCCCTCCGTTCTGAAAAACTTTTTCCTATCTGCGATGAAAGCGCGCGCCTGATTCCAATTTATTGGCCACTGAGCGAGGTTCCGGGCCATAGTTTTCTACTTTCGAGGCTGCCGCATAGCCCGTCAAGGCGATTTCAGGCATTTTCATCACTTAAAGAAGAAAATAATTTACAAGATAGATGGAATGCGGCTAACGTAGGTTAGGGTGGGCTGTGGCAGGTGAGGGCACGGGGCGGGCGCCGCGGCACGTCGTCTCTGGGAGGAGGCAGCACCGCCGACACGTCAGACAACAAACTTCAGAACGACCGGACCGATGTTTCGGCCGGGCAACACAAATGGGGGGAACAATATGTTTTATCGGCCGAAGAACGCACTTTACAAAAGTGTCAGCAGACGCAAGTTCTTGGAACTTGGCGGCAGTGCGGTGACCATGCTGGGCACCGGCGCGCTTGGCGTCGGGTTGAACTCGGTGATGATGAGCACGCGGGTGCAGGCGCAATCGTCTGACGATGCGAAATGGAAGCAGTTTTCAGGTTCGAAACTGGTGTTCCTGTCGGAAAACACCCCACCGTCGTTTGCGATCCGCGAAAAGATCAAATCGTTTTACGACCTGACCGGGATCGAAGTGGAAATTCTGACCGATGACCTGCCGGTTGTGCAGCAAAAGGCCGGTATTGATCTGCGCAGTGGCAATGCGGACTATCCGCTGCAATACATTCAGGATAAGCCAATCGGTGCGCCATTCGCTGATTTCTACGCCGATCTGTCGCCGATGTTCGGCGATGAGACGTTGCCACAAGACCCAGAGGGTTACGGCGATGAGGTTTGGTATGACAATTTCCTGACAGCCTGCGGCCGCTATTACGATGGCGCCAGGGTTATTGCGCTGCCCTACGATGCCGCTGTGGCCTGCACCTTCTACCGCAAGGACATTTACGAGGCCAATTCCAAGGCGTTCGAGGCCGAGTATGGCTATCCGATGGAATACACCAACGATACGACCTGGAAAAACGTCCTTGATTTTGCGACCTATCTGAAGGCGCGCAAGACGGCGGGCGAAGACGTACCTTATGGCTATGCCCAGCATCAGGGCACATTCGCCTGGACCACGCAGCTTGATATTCAGCGGATGATGTTTGCGCATGGCCGCTGGACCGATTTCGACATTGACGACAAGATCGGCAGCAAGACGCCCGGCAAGACCAAGTGGGGTGATGAGCAATCGGTGCTGATGCTGGAGAAGTTCAAGGCGCTGGCCGA
The DNA here is from genome assembly GCA_031384695.1 of Paracoccaceae bacterium. GTDB lineage: Bacteria > Pseudomonadota > Alphaproteobacteria > Rhodobacterales > Rhodobacteraceae > JANNAV01. The sequence continues at coordinate 3,314 of JANNAV010000203.1, read as the reverse complement.
TGTGTCGCATCCCGACAATCTGGCGAATGGCACGCTGGAGTTGAACACGGTCTATCAGTCGGGCAACATCGCGATGCAGGTTCAGTACCATGAGTTTGCAGCCTCGATCGAGGATGAGAAAACCTCGGTGGCCGGAGGTGGCCGCACCGCCTATGCGCCTTGCCCCAAAGGCGCGCCGGAGTGGATTTTGAATGGCGGCGAAGCGGTGAACGGCACCAACTGCGGCATTGGCGGCATCGGAATCAGCGGCAACGCGTCGGAAGAGATCAAACGCGCGGCCTACCTGTTTGCGATCTGGTCAACCTCGCAGCAAAACCAATACGAGGTTCTGTCGGGGCTTGGCGGCACACCAACACGCAAATCCGTGCTGGCCTTGCCGGATGTTGTGGCGGCGCGGGTGCGGCCCACCACCATGCCAAACGCGCTGACCTTTGATGCGGTTTATGATTTCGGCATCAAGGATCCGAACTTTGTGCTTGGCCCGAAAATCCCCGAAGCGAACGAATACCATTCGATCATCGCCTCGGAGACGCAAAAAATGTTGTCGAATGCCCAGTCTCCGGCAGAGACTGCCAGTTCTGTGCAAAGCTTGCTGGACAGTCTCAACGACGCCTAAGCTTGCAACGGATGGTGGCACTGTGGGGATATCCCGGCAGTGCCACGCCATCTGCATGCAAAGACGACAGAATGACCCCGCGACAGGAGGCCGCGTTTGATGACCAGTGAAGCGACAAACATCGGCGTTGCACCGATGGGGCGCGGGGCCACGTTGTTCCGCGCCCGTGGCACCTCGTCTGATATCGAGGCGCGGCCGGTATCGGCTACGCTGGCGCTGCCCGATCACATGAACCCGGCAGCACCCCGGCGATATTATCTGTATCTGATGGCCCCCGCGATTGCGGTTCTGGCGTTTATCTCGCTTTATCCATTTGTCTGGCTGATCGTGATGTCGCTGCAAAACGTTGGGGTAGGCGCCGGGGAATGGGTTGGTTTGAAAAATTACGCCCGCCTGTTCAGCGATGAGCGGTTTTTGCAGGGCTGGATTTTGTTGGCACAATACAGCGCGATGTGTCTGGCGCTGCAACTGAGCATCGGGTTGCTGCTGGCGGTGATCGTGAATGGCGCGCGGTGGGAAAAGTTTCTCGTCACCGCCCTGCTGATGCCAATGATGATGGCACCTGCGGTGGCCGGTCTGGTCTGGCTGTTTTTGTACAACGGCACGTTCGGCTGGTATCATTGGCTGTTTCAAAGCATCGGCTGGCTGGGCAGCGGGTCGATCCTGTCCAGCACCGATACGGCGATGCTGGCGATTGTGTTGGTGGATGTGTGGCAATGGACGCCGCTGATCACGCTGATCGCCCTGGCCGGGCTGAAACGGGTGCCGCAAGATCAACTGGAAGCGAACATGGTCGATGGTGCATCGCCTTTGCGCAACTTTTTCGCCATTACACTGCCCAATCTTTACCCCGTGCTGCTGATCGCCATCATGCTGCGCTTTATGGATAATTTCCGATTTATCGACGCGGCTTTGGTGTTGACCGGGGGCGGGCCCGCGGATTCCACCAAAATCCTGCCGATCTATCTGTTCGAGGTGGCCTTCAAGTTCTTCAAACTGGGCCGGGGTGCGGCAATTGCCCTGACGTTGCTGGTGGTGACCATCATCCTTGGCAAAATCCTTGTGCGCATCTTCGAGAAACCGAAATCGGAAAGGGTGTAATCCATGGCATCGCGGGACGTAGTTCAATACAAATCGCCGTTGGCCGTGGCCTTCAAGGTGTTTTCGGTCATCTTTCTGGCCGTCTACCTGATCTGGACGTTGCTGCCGATCTTTGTGATGTTCGTCTCGTCCTTCAAGGATTTGCTCGAAGCGTTCAATATCCCCGCTGTTGGCGACTGGGCCGGGGTCACGGTGTTTTTCGATTTCACCCCGACGCTGAAACATTACCAAAGCCTGTTTTATGACAACAACTTTGGCGAATACATGGCCAACAGCCTGATTGCGGCGGGCGGGTCGGCCGTCATTGCGGTAACCTTTGGGTCGATGGCCGCCTACAGCCTGAGCCGGGTTGAATTTCGCGGCAAGGGTGATCTGTTTTTCTGGATCATCTCTACCCGGATGGCCCCGGTGGTGGCGGTTATGGTGCCGCTTTATGCGATTTTCCGGTCGTTCGATCTGATCGGCACGTTGCCCGGCCTGATACTTGCCTACACCACCTTCAATCTGCCCTTCGCGATCTGGATCCTGAAAGGGTTTTTCGACAACGTGCCTTACTCGATTGAAGAGGCGCAGATGGTCGATGGGGCAACGCGCTTTCAGGCGTTCATGTCGATCCTGCCGCTGGTGGCACCGGGGATTGCTGCGTTTATCGTGCTGTGCATTTTGTTTGCGTGGAACGACTTTCTGTTTGCGGCCATCATCGGATCGGGCGGGGCCAAAACCCTGCCTGTGGCCACGCGCGAACTGGTGCAGCCGCAGAATATCCAGTGGGGGGCGATTATGGCCGCGGGCGTGGTGACAACGCTGCCGATGATGATGCTGGGGTTGGTGATCCGCAAATATCTGGTGACCGGCATGACGATGGGTGCCGTCAAGGAATAGCGCCCGATCCTTCGTTGGTTTGGGCAATCTTTAGAATAAACCGGGGGGCCAGATGGCACGGATTTCGATCAACAAGGTGTGGAAATACTACGGGACCAGTCCTGCGGTCCGCGACCTGAACCTTGACTGCGCCGATGGCAGCTTTGTCAGCATTCTGGGGCCTTCCGGCTGTGGCAAATCATCAACCATGCGGATGATTGCCGGGTTGGAGCATATCAGCGCGGGCGACATTCTGTTTGATGGCCAGCGGATCAACGATCTGCCCCCCAAAGACCGCGATGTGGCGATGGTGTTCGAAAACTATGCGCTTTATCCGCATAAATCGGTGTTCGACAACATCGCCAACCCGCTGCGCCTGCGCGGGTTTGATGCGGACAAGATCAAGGAACGCGTCACATCCGCCACCAAACTGCTGGAAATAGATCATCTGCTGAACCGCCGCCCATCTGAACTGTCTGGCGGGCAAAAACAACGGGTGGCGATCGGGCGGGCCATCGTGCGCGAGCCGAAGCTGTTTTTGTTCGATGAACCCATCGCCCACCTTGACGCCAAATTGCGCGCGCACATGCGCGGTGAGATCAAGCATTTACAGCGTAGCCTTGGCACCACGATGATCTATGTGACGCATGATCAGCTGGAAGCGCTGTCGATGGCCGATATGATCGCGGTGATGCATGACGGCGAATTACAGCAATGGGGCACACCCAGCGAGATC
>JANNAV010000368.1:0-2568 GCA_031384695.1 Paracoccaceae bacterium | reverse complement strand
GTGGCGGCGCTGTCGATGTCGGCGGCGCTGATCTTTGGCGAATATCTGGCCGCCGCGGTGGTGGCCATGATGTATTCCGGCGGAACGTTTCTGGAACGCTTTGCCGAAGGCCGGGCACGTCGTGAATTGCGTGACCTGCTGGGCCGGGTGCCGCGTACCGCGATGCGTCACACCGATGGTGCGTTGGAGGAGGTGGCGCTGGACGCGATCCTGCCCGGTGATTGCCTGTTGATCCGGCAAGGCGATGTTGCGCCGGTGGATGGCATACTGGCGAGTGATGCCGCGGTGATGGACCAGTCCGCCCTGACCGGTGAGTCGATGCCGGTGCGACTGGCGCTGGGCGATGCGGTGATGAGCGGGGCAACCAATGCGGGCGAGGCGTTTGATCTGACGGCGACGCATCTGGCGGATCAAAGCACCTATGCCGGGATCGTGCGGCTGGTCGAGGCGGCACAGGCGTCCAAGGCACCGATGTCACGGCTGGCGGACCAGTATGCGCTGCTGTTTCTGGCGGTGACGGTTGTGGTGGCGGTGGCCGCGTGGTGGGTCACTGGTGACCCAATCCGGGCGGTGGCGGTGCTGGTGGTGGCCACGCCCTGCCCGCTGATCCTCGCCGTGCCGGTAGCGCTGGTGGCCGGCATGTCGCGGGCGGCGAAATACGGCGTGCTGATCAAGGGGGCGCAGGCCTTGGAGACGCTGGCGCGGGTGCACACGCTGATCCTCGACAAGACCGGCACGCTGACCGATGGGCGGCCGCAGATCGTGTCGATCAATCCGCAGGGCGGGTTTACCGAAGCTGAGGTTTTGTGCCTCGCGGCCTCGCTGGATCAGGTCTCGAAACACCCCATCGCGCAGGCGATTGTCGCGGCGGCCAGGGCGCAGGGCCTGTCGCTTTCATTGCCCACAGGGGTGGTCGAGACGGCAGGTGAGGGCGTTGCAGGCCGGATCGACGGGCGCGTGGTTGTGGTGGGTGGGTCAGATTATGTGATGGCCGCCGTGGCGCGCACGGATGCGGGCGATGCGGCGCGGCAGGTGGGGTCGGTGCTGGTCGCACTGGGGGTTGACGGGCAGTTGGCGGGTCATATCCGGATGGCCGATATTGTGCGTGACGGCACGGCGGAGTTTCTGGCGGGCGTGCGGCAGTTGGGCGTGACGCGGATCGTGCTGGCCACCGGTGACCGGCAGGCGGTCGCGGACGCGGTGACGGCTGGCTTGGGGCTGGACGCGGTGCGGGCTGATCTTGCGCCAGACGAAAAGGTACAACTGATATTGGCCGAGCGTAAGGGCGGCCTGGTGATGATGGTCGGCGACGGGGTGAACGACGCGCCCGCCCTTGCCGCCGCCGATCTGGGCGTGGCGATGGGCGCGCGCGGTGCGGCGGCCAGCGCCGAGGCGGCAGATGTGGTGTTGCTGGTGGACCGGCTCGACCGTTTGCTGCCGGGGATGGACATTGCCCGCCGGTCCCGCGCCATCGCGCTACAAAGCGTGTATGCCGGGATCGGGTTGTCCTTTGTCGGCATGATCGCAGCGGCGTTCGGCTATCTGACCCCGGTGCAGGGTGCTTTGTTGCAAGAGGCGATTGATGTGGCGGTGATCCTGAACGCGCTGCGGGCGCTGCGGATCGTGCCGCTTGGCGGACGAAGCTGATGCAGATTTCGGTCCGGATGAAGGGTTTTTGATGAATAACGTGCGGGCTTTCCAGTCCACGCTTGTGGATATCCGGCCAGACAAGCCGACGCCGTGGCACACGCAAGAGGTGGCCGGTGTGCTCGCCACCTTGGGCAGCAGCAGCGACGGCCTTGACGCGCCCGAGGCCGCCCGCCGCCTGATTGCGCATGGCCCGAACCAGTTGCCCCCGGCCCCCCGCGCCCATCCGGTGCTGCGCTTTCTGGCGCAGTTCAACAATGTGCTGATCTATTTCCTGCTTGCGGCGGGGTTGGCGGCGGCATTTCTGGGCCATTTCGTCGACGCGGGCGTGATTGCCGCCGTCGTTGTGATCAACGCCATCGTCGGCTTTGTGCAAGAGGGCCGCGCCGAACAGGCTTTGAACACGATCCGTGACATGATTGCGCCGCATGCGACCGTGCTGCGCGGCGGCAAGCGGCACAAGATTGATGCGCGCGAGATTGTCACCGGCGATGTGGTGGTGGTCGAGGCGGGTGACAAATCCCCCGCCGACCTGCGCCTGATCCGCGCCCGCAGCGTGCTGGCGGATGAGGCAATCCTGACCGGGGAATCGCTGCCTGCGGTCAAGGGTGAGATTGCAGTGGTTGCGGATTCGCCGCTGGGCGACCGGGTTTGCATGCTGTATTCCGGGACGCTGATCGCGACCGGGCAGGCGACGGGCGTGGTGGTCGCCACCGGGGCTGATACCGAAATTGGCCGCATCGCCACGCTGATCGGGCAGGTGCAGACGCAGACCACGCCGCTGTTGCACCAGATCAATCAGTTTGGCCGGTTGATCACCTGGTTCGCCATTGCCTTGGCTGGGCTGCTGTTTGCCTTTGCCATTCTGCTGCGCGGCTACGCCTGGCCCGATGCGCTGATGGTGGTGGTGGCGCTGGCCGT
>JANNAV010000366.1:0-10164 GCA_031384695.1 Paracoccaceae bacterium | reverse complement strand
AGGTGGGGGATGCCGTCATAGACGCTGAGTTCCAGCATCTTGGGGTCGATCATGATCAGGCGGCATTCCTCGGGGGAAAGCTTGTAGAGGAGCGACAGGATCATGGTGTTGATGGCGACGGATTTGCCCGAGCCGGTGGTGCCCGCGATCAGCAGGTGGGGCATTTTGGCGAGGTTGGCGACGATGGGTTCGCCGCCGATATCCTTGCCAAGGGCGAGGGGCAGGCGCAGCTGGCTGTCGCCGAAATCGCGGTGGGCGAGGATCTCGCGCAGGACCACCTTTTCGCGCACCACGTTGGGCAGTTCGATGCCGATCACGGTGCGGCCCGGCACGGTGGAGACGCGGGCGGAGAGGGCGGACATCGAGCGGGCGATATCGTCGGCGAGGCCGATCACGCGGCTGGCTTTCAGGCCGGGGGCGGGTTCCAGTTCGTACATGGTGACGACGGGGCCGGGGCGGACGGAGGTGATCTCGCCCTTGACGCCGTAGTCATCAAGGACGGATTCCAGCATGCGGGCGTTTTCTTCGAGCGAGTCGTCGGAAAGCTGGTGGCGCTGGATGGTGACGGGGTTGGAGAGCAGCGACAGGGGCGGCAGTTCGTAGGCGGAGGCGGGATCGGAGAATTTCAGCCGGGGCTGCGCCTCGGCGATGGCCTGACGCGAGGGGGCGGTGGGTTTCTTGACCGCGTGCTGCACCACAGGGCGGCGTTCTTGCCCGCCAAGGTTCAGGCGGCGGGCGGGTTGGAAATCTTCGGGCAGATCGGCCTGGGGTTCGGCGTCGATGTGCCAATCGGCGGTGCCGGTGATTTCGGCGTCGTCGTAATCGGTGGCGGCGAAGGCGTTCACGAGGGGGGGCATGGTCGCCATCAGGGGCGGCTCGGCACGTAGGAGGGGCGGCAGCACGCTGGCGGGCACCGCATGTGACGTCGCGGTGGCACCGATCGGGCGGGTGTCGGCGATCAGCGGGGCGGGGCCGCGGGGTTTGAGTGCGGGTGGGCGGACCACGGGCGGTTCGCGGCGCTGGATGGCGGCGGTGATCGGCGACATTTCTTCAAGCGGCGGGCGGGTGCGCTGGCGGATGGCGTCGGAAATGCGCGATCTGATGCGGTCGTCGCTGGGCATGGTGGCGTGGCCTGCGGCCTCGGACAGGGCCTGTTCGGGGAGTTCGGGCTGAGGGTCGGCGGCGGCGGCGCGGAACATCTGGGGCATCCGTGCCAGAAGACCCAGTTTTTCGCGCGGGGCGGCGTAGTGCGGTGCCTCGGCCAGCGGTTCGGGATAACGCGGATCGGCGCGCAGGGTGGAGGGTTTGCCCCAGACGGGGCCGGAGGCTGTCAGGGGCGGCTCATTGGGCTGTGGCGCGGCGCGGTGAACGGCGGTGGCGGCGCGCGCATAGGGGGCGGGTTCGGCGGCGCGGGCCGGTTGACTTTCGGCGGCGGTGCGGCGGCGGTCTTGCAAGGCGAGGGCGGCGCGGGCGGTGCCCTGTGCGCCACGCCCGGCGAGGCCCAGCACGGTAGAGTAGCTGACGATCATGCCGACCAGAAGAAAGCGCGCAACGCCGCGTAGCTCGGCCAGATCAAAGCCCATGACAAAGGCCATTTTCATCAGGGTGGCGGCACCAACCAGTAGCGACACCAGCTTTATCCCGAAACCAGCACCGGCGGGCACCATGCCCAGAAGGGAGCCAAGCACCATATCGCCGAACAGGCCACCGAGGCCGAAAGAATGGGTCCAGTCGGCACCGGGCACCAGAGTTGCCGCATAGACCGAGCCCAGCAGTATGGCGATGACCGCGAACACCATGCGGCTTAAAACCCGGTCGGCACCCCGGTGGGTGAGGAACCGTATTCCCCATGCGCCAAGCACCAGCGGGATGCCCCAGGCGCCTTTGCCACAGAGCATCACCAGCATCGAGGCCAGCGCCGCGCCAAAGCGGCCCAGCAGGTTGGCGGCGGGTTCTTCGGTGGCGACCATCCAGCCCGGATCATCGGGCGAATAGCTGCCCAGCATCAGTGCGAAGCCGAACGCCACCACGATCAGCGCCAGCCCCAAAAGCTCGCGCCCGCGGCGTTCCAGCATCGCCTGGGTGCCCTGATCCAGAAGTGGATCGCGTTGCCGTGCCTGATAAGATGCCATAATGCCTTTGTCCCTTAACCATAGAGGCAGTCGCGAAGCTGTGTAAGCCCGCGCTGCGTTTCTTCTTTTGGGGCCACCAAGGCGACCCGGATATAGGCTTTGCCGGGGTTTTCCCCAGCCACGTCACGCGAAAGATAGGCACCCGGAAGCACTTTGACCCCGGTTTCGCGCCAGAGTTTGAGGACGGCGGCCTCGCCATCGTCAACCGGAAGCCACAGGAAAAACCCGCCGGCAGGCACGGCGAAACCTTGCAGGCCTGCGAAAATCTCAGCCGCCAGCCGGAATTTCTGCTGATAAAGCGCGCGGCTGGCATCGACATGCGCCTCGTCACGCCATGCCGCTTCGGACACGCGCTGAACCGGCAGGGGCACCGGCGCGCCGGCAAAGCTGCGCAGTTTGCGCAAGCGCGCCATGCCTTGTGGGCCGCCCGCCACGAACCCCGAGCGCAGGCCCGGCAGGTTCGAGCGTTTGGAGAGCGAATGGAAGGCGAACACCCGTTCGGGGTTGGCGGCCATGCGGTGGGCTACATCGAGGATTCCGGTGGGCGGGGTATCGTGCCAGATCTCGGAATAACACTCGTCGGCCAGCACGATGAAATCGTGTTTCTCGGCCAAGCCCAGCAGTGCGGCCCAATAATCGCGGCTGGCCACCGCGCCCTGCGGATTGGCGGGCGAGCAGATATAGGCGATGGCCGTGCGGTTCAGCACTTCGGGCGGCAGGGCCGCGTAATCGGGCAGAAAGCCGGTGGCGGCGGTGGCCGGAACATAGACCGGCTCGGCCCCCACGGTGAGGGCGGCCACGGCGTAGACCTGATAGAACGGGTTCGGCATCAGCACCACGGGTTTCTGTCCCGCCTTGGCTTCGGGGCACAGGGCGATGCAGGCGTTGTAAAGCCCTTCGCGGGTGCCGTTCAGCACCATCAGGCGGTCTTCGGAAAAGGTGACGCGGTAACGGTGGTGCAGCCACTGCGCGATGGCGTTCAGCAGTTCCGGCGCGCCGTCATTTGGTGGGTAGACGGAAAAGCCGTCAAGGGAGGCTGCAAGGATGGGGCCGACAAAATCGGGCATCGGGTGGCGCGGCTCGCCGATGGTCATGGTTATGGGTTCGCCGCCGGGCGTTATGGGATCGAGCAGCTTCCGCAGGCGCGGAAACGCATAGTCTGGCAGGTTCGAAAACCGCTCGGGAAACGCCATTGCTGCCTCATGTCCGGGGTCGTATCGCCCCGATTAAGGTGACGATAGCCAGAAGCTGGGTGCGGGTCCAGAAAAACTGAGGCGAAGCTAGGGGTTGGCTTGGCGGATTGTGACTTTTTCGCCCTTTTGCAGCGCAGGATTTCAGGCCAGCGCACGTTCGGCGGCGGCCCCGAGGCGTAACAGCCGCTCTTCCTGCCCCGGCGGTGCCATCAGGCTGATGCCGCAGGAGGGTTGGCTGGTGGGCAGGGTGAGGGCGCAGAGGCCCAGCAGGTTGCCGATCCGGGTGTTGCGCAGCGACAGCAGGTTTTCAGTGACGTAATAGGCATCATCGGTCAGCAGGCGGTTGGCGTCGGGGGGCAGGATGGCGGAGGTGGGCAGCAGCACGGCGGCGGCACCGGCGGTGGCGCTGTGCCATTTGGCGCGGATCTGGTCCAGCCTGCGCCATGCCTTGATGTAATCGGACGCGGTGAAGGCGGCGCCGGAGCGGAAACGGTCGAGGACGCGGGGGAACATCTTTTGCGGTGCGGTCTCGATCAGCGCGCCCCAGGTGCCATGCGCCTCGGCGGTAAAGAGGATACCCGCGAGGGCCATGGCTTCGGTGAGATCGGGGAAAATGAGCGTTTGCAGGCGTGCACCGGCGCGGGTGAGGCGGGCCAGCGCATCGGTGAAGGCGCTGGCGGGGCGGGGGCGCAGATCGTCGAGTGCTGTGGTTTCAAGCACGAGGAACGGTGCTGTGGTGAGGGTGCCAGCCTTGAATCCGGGCAGGCTGCGGCCTTCGAGGACGGCGAGGAGGTGGGCGCAATCTTCGACGCTGCGGGCAATCGGGCCGATGGTATCAAAGCGCGGGCAAAGCGGCAGGGTGCCGGTCAGCGGGATGCGGCCTGCGGTGGTTTTCAAGCCGACAAGATCGTTCCATGCCGCGGGAATCCGCACCGAGCCGCCGGTATCAGAGCCGATGGCGGCGGGTGCCAGCCCCCAGGCGACCGAGGCCGCAGCCCCGGAGGACGAGCCGCCCGGCACGGCGTTTTCGTCGTTGATGCAGGGCGGGGTGGCGGTGACAGGGTTGGCACCGAGGCCCGAGAAGGCAAGTTCGGTCATATGGGTTTTGCCAAGACAAACAAGGCCCTGAGCGGTGGCGGTGGCCAGCACTTCGGCGTCTTGGGCGGGGGTTCTGCCGCGCAGCAGGGCCGAGCCGCCTTCGGTTGCCACACCGGCGGTATCGAACAGGTCTTTCCAGCTGAGCGGCACGCCATCAAGCGGGCCACGGCGAAACCCTGCTTTGGCGCGGGATGCCGCCGCCATCGCTTCGCCGCGCGCGCGCAGATCGGTGGTGCGGGCGTAGATGCGTGGGGCGTGGGGGTGGCATGCTATCTTGTCGAGGAAAAACTCGGTCAGGTCCACCGGGTTGATGCGGCCTGCGCCGATCTCGCGGCCAAGGTCGGTGGCTGTCAGGTTTGACCAGGTTTTGCTCATGCGATGCCTCATGCGGTTGGGTGAGGCTAGCGGCAAGGGAGCGCATGGACAATCCCGTCAGAGCGGCCATATTCGGGGTTATGGCGTTTGATTGTGACATCGTGATCGTGGGGGGCGGGCTCAACGGGCCTGCTTTGGCGTTGGCGCTGGCGCAGGGCGGCTTTCGCGTGATGGTGATTGATGCGCGCCCGGCACCGGCGCGGGCGGAGGCGGGGTTTGACGGGCGGGCCTATGCGCTGGCCATCGCGTCAAAGCGGTTGCTGTCGGTTATCGGGGTTTGGGGCGATGTGGGGGCGCAGACGCAGCCGATCCTGAAGATCAAGGCGTCGGACGGGGTGGCGGGGCAGGGGCCTGCGCCGTTTTTCCTGAGCTTTGATCATGCCGAGATCGAAGAGGGCCCGATGGGGTTCATGCTGGAGGACCGCTATCTTTACGCAGGCTTTCTGCGGGCGATGGAGCGGGTGGCGGGGATCACGTTGCTTTCCGGGGAAAGTGTTGTGGAGCAAGAGGTTACGGCGAGCGGGGTGGCGGTGACGCTGGCCTCGGGGCGGCGGATTTCGGCGCGGGTTCTGGTGGGATGTGACGGGCGCGGATCGGGGACGGCGGCGCGGGCGGGGATTACGCGCAGCGGTTGGGGCTATGGGCAGACAGCGTTGGTGACGGCGATTGCGCATGCGCGCCCACATGAGGGGGTGGCGCAGCAGTTTTTCATGCCGGCCGGGCCGTTGGCGATCTTGCCGCTGTTTGGCGGGTATCATTCGTCGATCGTCTGGAGCGAGGATGCAGCGCAGGCGTTGGCGGTGCAGGCCTTGCCGGATGATGCCTATCTGGAGGCGTTGCGGCCACGGTTCGGCGACTTTCTGGGTGAGATTTCCCTTGCAGGGGCGCGGTTTACCTATCCGCTGAGCCTGAGCCTTGCCAATAGTTTTGTGGCGGCGCGGTTGGCTTTGGTGGGGGATGCGGCGCATGGAGTGCATCCGATTGCGGGGCAAGGGTTGAACCTTGGGCTGCGCGATGTGGGGGCGCTGGCGCAGGTGCTGATCGAGGCGGCGCGGCGGGGTGAGGATATCGGCGCGGCGGATGTTCTGGAGCGGTATCAGCGCTGGCGGCGGTTTGACGCCACAGCACTTGCCCTGGGAATGGATAGTGTGAACCGGTTGTTTTCCAACGATAATCCGCTGTTGCGGGCCGGGCGCGATCTGGGGCTGGGGTTGGTGAATGCGGTGCCGGGATTGCGGCGGTTTTTTATCCGGCAGGCGGCGGGGTTGAACGGCGATCTGCCGAGGCTGCTGGCGGGGCAGGTGATTTAGGGTGCTGTGGAAAGCGGATGGAAAGCGTAAGGTTTTGGTATGGGTGCGGCGTTGGCGGTTGGGTGCCCCGGACCGATCTTGAAAACTCTCCGGGGGAGAGTTTTTCGGTTCGTTGCTTGGAGGCGGAACGCCGGAGAGCAAGGGAGGTGCCGCAATCGGATGGGTGGGGCGAATTGGGGCGCGTCTGCCTGGGCGGGTGCGAGAATCGCGCCTGCCCGTTCAATCAGATGGGGGGCAGGCAGGCGCGGCCCAATTTGATTGAAATCAATTTGGGCAAGGAAACAGAGGGGGCGGGCTATTCGATTGTTCTGGCTTCGCTGACCAGCATGATCGGGATGCCGTCGCGGATCGGGAAGGCGAGGTGGGCGGCGCGGGAGATCAGTTCGGCGCGCGCGGGATCATAGGTGAGGACGGCCATGGTGACGGGGCAGACGAGGGCTTCGAGCATGCGGCGGTCAAAAGGGGCGGTTTGTGCAACCACGGTTTCCGGGAGGGCGGTTTCGGTCATTGCAGTTTGCTTTCGCCGGGCTCGCCGCCGTGCAGTGCGATCTCGATCAGCGTCACCAGCGTTTCGCGGCGGGTGACCAGCGAGGGCGCTTCGAGGAGGGCCTGACGGTCTTCGGGGCCGAAGGGGCAGAGCATCGACAGGGAATTGATCAGCAATTCGGTTTCAGCCTCTTTCAGGCCCGACCAATCGGTGCCAAGGCGGCGCGAGGCGAAAAACCGGCCGAGGAGCGCCATGAAACGGGTGCGGTCAAAGCCTGCATCCTCTTCAGTGCCGCCCAGATCGCGGCCAAACGGGCCCCAATCGACCATGCAGCGGCGGTAGGGCGCAAAACCCTGCACCTCGTCGCGCACCTTGAAGCGCGAGATGCCGGTGAGGGTAACCATATAGCGGCCATCCTCGGTTTCGGAAAACGCGGTCAGGCGGCCCGCGCAACCGATGGCGGAGAGGCGGTTTTCACCCGCCCCCCGAGTTGCCCCGGGCCCCGAGCGCGGCTGGATCATGCCGATCAGGCGGTGCGGGGTTTTCATGCAATCTTCGAGCATCGCGAGATACCTCGGCTCGAATATATGCAGCGGCAGACGGGCGCGGGGCAGCAGCAGCGCACCGGGAAGCGGGAACACCGCGATGGTTTCGGGCAGGTCGGCTGGGTTCATCATCCTTCCCAACTTAGGCCGCCAAAACGATCTGGCAACTGCGATTGCGCGTCACGCGAAGATCATCGACGACAGGCGGCGGCGGCCTTGCAGCACGACGGGGTCTTGCGGTTTCAGCGCGCCGAAGATCACGAACAACTGGGTTTTGGCGGCGCCATCGTTCCAGTCGCGGTTCAGGCGGAACAGATCCAGCAGCAGGCTGACCGCCTCGTCGATCTTGCCTGCGGCGTGCAGGGCGGTGGAGAGATCGAACATCAGTTGCGGGTTCTGGGGATCGCGGGCGAGGGCGCTGCGCAGATCGGCCTCGGGGCCGGCGTTTGCGGCCTGGCGGGCAAGCTCGATCAGGGCGCGGGCGGCCTCGACCGGCTGGCTTTTGGTGATGGCGGCCGGGGCGGCGTCGGCAAGGCTTTGGGCATGGTCGATGTCGCCTGCAGTCAGATAGGCGCGGATCAGGCCAGAATAAGCCACGGCATTCTCGGGTTCTTCTTCCAGAATGGCCGCGAAGGTCTCAACGGCGTCGGCATGGGCACCCTCAGTGAGCATGGCCTCGGCGGCCTCGATGGCATCGGCGAGGCCATTATCGACCGGGCCGGCCATATCGGCGATGTGATCGACGAACTTCTTGAGTTCGGGCGCGGACAGGATGCCCTGAAAGCCGTCAACCGGTTTGCCTTGCCAGAAGGCGAACACCGAGGGCAGCGACTGAATGCGCAACTGGGCGGCAAGCTGGCGGGCGGTGTCGATGTTGATGCGGACCAGCCGCACCCGGCCTTTGGTGGCGGCGACGGCGGCTTCGAGTGCGGGGCTGAAAGTTTTGGTGGTGGCGGCGCGGGCCGAGGTGAAATCGACCAGCACCGGGATGGCCATGCTGGCGTCGATCACGTCTTGCATGAAGCTGGCTTCGGAGCCTTCGATGACCGGCGGGATGGGGGCGGGGGCTTGCGGTGTTCCGAACATGGGATCCTCGGCGGCTGACGGGTTTGCGCTCTATATGCCTGTGTGCGGGCGAAACGCCAAGGGGGCATGGGTGAAACGGGGGCGGCGGCTTTACAGGCGGGTATCCGGGGTTTAGCCTTTGGCCGAGGCCAAGGGGGAGCGCGCGATGCCGGTCATTCTGACGTTTGGGGACAGCAACACGCATGGCACGCCGCCGATTGTGGACCGCGCGGTGTATGGGCGGTTTGATGCGGCGACGCGCTGGCCCGGGCGGATGCAGGCCTTGCTGGGGCCGGATTGGGTATTGGTGGAGGAGGGGTTGCCGGGGCGGACGGCGCAGTTTGCCGATCCGGTGATGGGCGCGCATATGGATGGGCGTGAGGGGCTGAAGATGGCGTTGCAGAGCCATGGGCCGATTGATGTGCTGGTGCTGATGCTGGGCACCAACGATGTGAAGGCGCGGTTTGGCGCGTCGGCACGCGGTGTCGTGGGCGGGATTGCGGCGCTGCTCGACATCGCATTGGGGGCCGAGATGCAGGGGCGGCATGGCGGCTTCCGGGTGCTGCTGATCTGCCCGCCACGGGTTGAGGAGGTGGGGCCGATTGCCGAAGAGTTTTATGGTGCTGCGGCGCTGTCGGCGGGGCTTGCGCCTTTGTATGCGGCGCTGGCGGTGCGGCGGGGGACAGGATTTCTGGATGCGGGCGGGGTGATTGCGGTGAGCGGGGTGGACGGCATCCACTTTGAGGCGGCGGCGCATGCGGCGCTGGCGGTGGCGGCGGCGGCGGCGGTGCTGCGGTGGGGGTAGGGTCTTGTAGAAACCGTGGCTTTGCCTGCCAGAGGCCGGGCGGGAGACACAGCACCGCAGCGCCCGCTGTCAAAGAGCGGGGGTTTCACACCCCCGCGCCCGCGCCAAAGAGCGGGGGTTTCACACCCCCGCGCCCGCTGTAAAGAGCGGGGGTTTCACACCCCCGCGCCCGCTGTAAAGAGCGGGGGTTTCACACCCCCGCGCCCTCGCCAAAGAGCGGGGGTTTCACACCCCCGCGCCCCCGTGGGATATTTGAGCAGTAAAGAAGTGGGGGAGATAATTTTAGGCGAATTGTCTGAGTGGGCTTTGGGGGTTCACCGGGGCGCATGCGGCTTTGGTTCAGGGCATATGGGTGGTGAAGAGGGTGGCGAGTTTGACGGCCTCGGTGTCCACGTTGTGGCGGGCGAGCACGCGGCTGCGGGCGGCTTGGCCCATCGCGGTGAGGGTGGCGTGGGGGGTGGCGGCAAGCCGGGCGATGGCTGTGGCGAGGGCCTGCGCGTCGCCTGCGGGCACCAGCCAGCCGCAATCGGGGGTGACGAGTTCGGGGATGCCGGCGATGGTGGTGGCGATCACCGGGCGGGCGGCGGCCATCGCCTCCATCACCACCACCGGCAGGCCCTCGGCGAAGGAGGGCACGATCAGCGCCTGGGCTGAGGCGAGGGTTTGGCGGACCTGTGCCTCGTTCTGCCAGCCTGCGAGGGTGATGTGGCCGGTGAGGCCGCGCGCGAGGATGGCGGCTTTGAGTGCCGCGCGCAGCGGGCCGTCGCCTGCGAGGGTCAGGTGCAGGGTGGGCAGGCCGGGGGCGGCGAGGGCGATAGCCTCGATCAGCAGGGCGAAGCCTTTTTGTTCGGCGAGGCGGCCGATGGCGGCGAGGTGAGGGCCTGCTTTGGGTAGGGGTGAGGGGGTGGCAAAGAGCGCGGGCTCGATGCCGCAGTGGACGACGTGAAAGTGTGGCCAACGGGCGGCGGGCGACCAGCGGCAGAGCTGGCTGCGGCCGAAGCTGGAGATGGCCACGGCAAAGCGGGCATGGTGGAGTTTTTCGGGCAGGGAGAGGGCCGCGGGCGCGTCGAACTCTTCGGGGCCATGGGTGGTAAAGCTGTATGTCGGGCCACCGAGGGCTGCGGCGAGCATGGCGACGGTGGTGGAATTGGTGC
>JANNAV010000195.1:0-10271 GCA_031384695.1 Paracoccaceae bacterium | reverse complement strand
GCATTTCTATGCCCAGCACGCCTCGATCATGCCATGGCTGGAAACCAAGACCAACCGGCCCGCGAAGGAATGGCGGCAATCCATCGAGGACCGCGAAAAGCTGGACGGGCTTTATGAATGCGTGATGTGCGCGTGCTGTTCGACATCATGCCCGAGTTACTGGTGGAACGGCGATAAATATCTGGGGCCGGCGGCGTTGCTGCATGCCTATCGCTGGATCATCGACAGCCGCGACGAGGCGACGGGCACCCGGCTGGACGAGCTGGAAGACCCGTTCAAGCTGTACCGCTGTCATACCATCATGAACTGCACCAAGACCTGCCCCAAGGGGTTGAACCCGGCGAAGGCGATTGCGTCGATCAAGAAGATGATGGTGGAGCGGGTGGTTTAAGCGCGCGCGCCGAAAGCGTGTTGCATTTGATGTGGCAAGCCAGATCAAATGGAACACGCCACAGTCCCAAGCTGATCTTGGGTTGGATTTCCTTCAATCTGAACCAGATTGAAAGAAATCGGCTCTAACCCAGCGCGCGCATGGCGTCCTGGGTTTTGGTGTCGAGTTGGTCGAAGCCTTCGGTCAGGGCGTGAACCTCGTCTACCATCGCCTCGATATCGGCAGATTCCTGATCGGTGAAGGCGGGGCCGGAGCGGGTGAAGCCTGAAATGGTGCGCGAGGTGGCGGGGCCGACGGCATAGGTCCAGCCATTGAACAGCCCATGCGCGCGGGCGGCGGCCAGAACGCCGTCGGGATCCTGATCGGCCAGCGAATCCCACAACACGCGGCCGGTATGGGTGAAGCCCCATAGCACCACCGGATCGCTGAGCATGTAGCCCTTTTCGCTGTAGTGTTCGGACCACTTTCGCGCATAGGTCTGAAAGAGCAGCGACGGGCGGGTATAGCGGATATGCGCCGCCAAAGCGAAGCCGGTATCGCAGATAGCGTCAAGCTGCTTGTGCAGGCTTGCGACTTTGTTCACCTTATACGTGTTCTCTGGCATTGTGATCACTTGCGGTGCATGATGAATATGAAACCAACCGAACTGCCGAACCTTGACCTTCCGAGCCTAAGTCTCCCATACTGTTTCGGCAACTGTTTTGAGTAGATGACCCAACTTCAATCAATGACAAGTCAAATTAATCTGATTGCGCCGGCGGGATTCTACGTGGCTTTGCGCGTGGGGTTTTCATTTCCGGAAGAAGAGATGAACGCGCTGCCGGAAACCTGGGTGGAGTTTTACACCACGCACGGGCTTGTGGTGCATGATCCGGCGATGAAGTGGGTCTACGGCAACGTGGGGGCGGCGCGATTTTCCGACCTTGGGCTGGCGGACCCGCAGCAGGTGCGCGCCCATGCGGCGGTGTTCGGGCTGGGGCACGGGTTGGCGATCAGCCACATGTCGCGCGGCGACAAGGGCCGCCGCAGTTACGGGCTGTTTTTCCGCGATGACCGGGATTTCGAATCGGTTGAGGTGGGTGTGCTGCAGCGGTTGCTGGAGGATCTGCATCTGGGCCGCGATGACGCGCCAACCCTGACGGCGGCAGAGATAGAAGCGCTTAAAATGCAGTCAGAAGGGTTAAGACTGAAGCAGATCGCGGCGCGACTCGGTATCTCGGAAAGTGCGGTCAAGGCCCGTTTGAACAACGTAAAGCGAAAACTTGGCGCAAAAACCCAGTCTCAGGCGGCGTCGATCGCGGCGTCTCGCCGGATTCTTTGAAATAAGCGAACAAAACCGAAAATGCGACGCAGGATTCTACCTGTAAGAGAGTCTTTTATGCGGCAATTCATCTTTTGGCACAGTATCCTGTCGGTAACAGTTAATTTTACCCGCCAAAGGAGAGTCGGCATGCAAGTCAACAGTTTCGGGTTTTCCGAGCTTCATCGGTTCGGGAGCACATTCTTCGATTTCCTGGCGCTTCGGAAACAGGTTTTCGTGGACAATCTGGGATGGGATGTGCCCCATAACGAGACGCTGGAGATGGACCAATATGATACGCCGGTGGCGCATTATACGGTGGTGGCGAAGGACGGGGTGGTGGTGGGGGGCGCGCGCGCGATGGCCACCACGGCGGTGTGGGGCACCCATACCTACATGCTGCGCGACGCCTATTCCGGCAAATTGCCGCATATTCCGCCGCATGTGATGTCGGTTGAGATCGCCTCGCCGCAGGTTTGGGAATGCACCCGGCTGGTGATTTCGGACGCCCTGACGACGCAGAGCGAGCGGACCGAGTGCCTGACGTTGATCGTGGACGGGCTGGTGGACGTGGCGCGCAGGCAGGGGGCGAATGAGATGATCTGCCTGTCGTCGCTGGCACTGATGCGGGCGCTGCGGCAGATCGGCTATGATGTGAGCCGGCTTGGCGAGACTTACCGCAACGAGGAAGACGGGCGGCTTTATGCGGTTTTGCGGATGCCTACCGAATATTCGCGCGCCCGGCGGGCGGCGACGCAGGCGATCCCGTTCCGGCCGCGCGTGGTGAGCCGTGGTGCGCGCGAGATGGTGGAGGAGGTGGGTTTGCAGGAGGCGTTTGCCTGAGGCGGTTGGACGGTTGCGATGATGGTTAACAGTACCGCTCGACCGTGCTGGCTTGATCGGGGCCGTAACGGTCGCCGTAAGCCCAGCCGGTGGGCAGCACCGCGGCGATTGCTGCGTGCTGAGCCGCGTCGAGTTTGATTGCCGAAGCGGCGGCCCAATCGGCCAGATGCGCCGCGTTCCGGGTGCCGGGAATCGGGATAAGGTGGTCGCCGCGCGACAGGATCCAGGCCAGCGCAAGTGCCGGAGGGCTGTGGCCAAGCCCCTGCGCGAAGGCCGCGAAACTGGCGAGGCGAGCTGTGTTCAGTGGCCAGTCTTTGCCGTTAAAGCGCGGAATTGTATGGCGAAAATCGGATGCATGCCAAAGTGTGACATCAAGCGCTGAGCGCCCCAACGCGCCCCTTGCCAGCGGCGCAAAGGGCACGAAAGCGGTGCCAAGTTCGGCGCAGGTTTGCAGCAGGCCCAGTTCGGGCAGGCGGGTCCAGAGCGAGTACTCGTTCTGCACGGCCGCGCAAGGGTGAACGGCATGGGCGCGGCGCAGGGTGCCGGGGGAAACCTCGGACAGGCCATAGCCGCCGATCTTGCCTTCGGCAATCAGGCGGGCCATGGTTTCGGCGACGGCCTCGACCGGATAGGCCTCGTCGCGGCGGTGCAGGTAGAAAAGGGCGACGTGATCGACGCCCAGACGCCGCAGCGAGCCTTCAAGTTCGGCGCGCAGATAGGCTTCGCTGTTGTTGAACCGCTGTGTCGGATCACCGGTGATACCGGCTTTGGTGGCGAGGTGGACAGGCCGGTGGCGGCTGTTAAGCCATTGACTTACAATGGTTTCGCAGAATCCATTGCCATAGATGTTGGCGATATCCAGAAAGTCGATGCCATGATCCCAGGCCGCGTCAAGGCAGGCAAAGCTGTCGCTCTCGGTGGTGGGGCCGAAGATGCCACCAAAACTCATGCAGCCAAGGCCGATGGCCGAAACCATCGGGCCGTTCGCGCCAAGTTGCCGTTTTTGCATGATTTTCCTTAAGCGAAGGCAGCTTCGAGCGCCACTTCGACCATGGCGCCAAAGCTGCGTTCGCGTTGATTGGAGGGCAGGGCTTCATGGGTCAGGATGTGGTCGGAGATGGTCAGAACCGCCAGCGCGCGGCGGCCATAGCGGGCGGCGAGGTGATAAAGTTCCGCCGCCTCCATCTCGACACAGAGGCAGTTATGTCTTTGTAATTGCTCGGATTGATCGGGGCGTTCGTCATAGAACGTGTCCGAGGAATAGATGCCGCCGACATGCACCGGCACGCCGATGGCCAGCGCGGCCTTGTGGGCCGCCACCATCAGGCCGAAATCGGCGCAGGGGGCAAAGTTCAGATCCCTGAAGATCGACCGCGAGGGGTTGCCATTGGTGGAGGCGGTCTGGGCGATCACCACATCGCGCAGTTTTACATGCGGCTGCAAGGCCCCCGCCGAGCCGATGCGGATCAGGGTCTGCGCGCCATAGTCGCGGATCAACTCATTGGCATATATCGATAAAGAGGGCATCCCCATGCCGGAGCCGTGGATGGTAACCGGGTGGCCGCGCCAGGTGCCGGTAAAGCCCAGCATGCCGCGCACCTCGTTCACCAACACCGGGTTATCAAGGTATTTCTCGGCCGCCCAGCGGGCACGGTAAGGGTCGCCCGGCAGCAGGACAGTTTCGGCGATATCGCCGGGCTTTGCGCCGATATGGACGGTCATGGGGCACCTCGGGTTGGTTCAGATCGGGCCGCGCATCGGGATGCAGGCGGCTGTGCACATGTTATGCATACGCCGTCTGCGGGGCCAGCGCGAAATGCGGCGTTACGAAGTCGCGCCGTCCACCAGCGCGACGATGTCGATCATGATCCTGTTCAACTTGAAATCCTTCGGCGTATAGACGGCGGCGATGCCCTGCGCACGCAGGGCGGCGGCGTCAGCTTCGGGGATGATGCCGCCGACGATCAGCGGGATATGCGCGAGGCCAGCCGCGCGCATCTGCGCCTGCACATCCGCCACCAGCGGCAGGTGGCTGCCCGACAGGATCGACAGGCCCACCACATCCGCGCCCTGATCCGCCGCCGCTGCGACAATCTCGGCGGGGGTCTGGCGGATGCCGTCATAGCGGATCTCGATGCCGCAATCGCGGGCGCGGGATGCGATCTGCTCGGCGCCGTTGGAGTGGCCGTCAAGACCCGGTTTGCCCATCAGCAACCGGAGTGGGCGGCCGCGCCGGGCGGCCAGCGCCGCCACCGCCTCGCGCACCGGCTCCAACCCTTCGGTGCGGTTCGAGCGGTGCGCCGCGACGCCGGTGGGCGCGCGGTATTCGCCGAACACCCGGCGCAGCACTGCCGCCCATTCGCCGGTGGTCACCCCTGCCTTGGCCGCAGCAATCGAGGCGGGCATGATGTTGGTGCCGTCCTGCGCGGCACTGCGCAGCGCGGCGAGCGCGGCCTCGATGGCCGCGGCGCTGCGGGCTGTTTTCCACTGCTGCAGCCGCGCGATCTGATCCGCCTCGGCGGCGGGATCGGCGGCCATCACCGTGCCTTCGCCGGCGGTCAGCGGCGAGGCGGCCGCCTCGCGCCAGCGGTTGACGCCGACAACCGTGGTTTCGCCGCTTTCGATGCGGGCAAGCCGTTCGGAGTTCGCTTCGACCAGCCGGGTTTTCATGTAACCGATGCAGGCGACAGCACCGCCCATGGTGTCGATCTGCGCCAGTTCCGTACGCGCGCCGGTCTTCAGCCCGGCCACCTTGCGCTCGATCGCGGGGTTGCCGTCGAACAGGTCATCGTATTCCAGCAGGTCGGTCTCATAGGCCAGGATCTGCTGCATGCGCAGCGACCATTGCTGATCCCAGGGGCGGGGCAGGCCCAGCGCTTCGTTCCAGGCGGGCAGTTGTACAGCGCGGGCGCGGGCGTTTTTCGACAGGGTAACCGCCAGCATTTCCAGCAGGATGCGGTAGACGTTGTTTTCCGGCTGTTGTTCCGTCAGGCCCAGCGAGTTGACCTGCACGCCGTAGCGGAACCGGCGATAGCGCGGGTCGGTAACACCGTAGCGCTGTTCGCAAATCTCGTCCCACAGATCGACGAAGGCGCGCATCTTGCACAGCTCCGTCACAAAGCGAATGCCCGCGTTGACGAAAAACGATATTCTGCCCACCATATTGGGGAAATCTGCGGCAGATACTTTACCTTTCAGATCATCCAGCACCGCGCAGGCGGTGGCCAGCGCGAAGGCCAGTTCCTGTTCCGGCGTCGCCCCCGCCTCTTGCAGATGGTAGGAACAGACGTTCATCGGGTTCCATTTGGGCAGGTGTTTTTGCGTATAGGCCGCCACATCGGTGATCAGCCGCAGCGAGGGCGCGGGCGGGCAGATATAGGTGCCGCGCGAGAGGTACTCCTTGATGATGTCGTTTTGCACCGTGCCTTGCAGGGCCGCGATATCGGCGCCCTGTTCCTCGGCCACCGCGATGTACAGCGCCAGCAGCCAGGGGGCGGTGGCGTTGATGGTCATCGAGGTGTTCATCTGGTCGAGGGGGATATTGGCAAACAGCGCGCGCATGTCGCCCAGATGCGAGATCGGCACGCCGACCTTGCCCACCTCGCCGCGGGCGAGGCTATGATCACTGTCATAGCCGGTCTGGGTGGGCAGATCGAAGGCCACCGACAGGCCGGTTTGCCCGCGCGCAAGATTGCTGCGGTAAAGTTGGTTCGAGGCGGTGGCGGTGGAATGGCCCGCATAGGTGCGAAACAGCCAGGGGGTTTCCTTTTGGGTCATCTCGGGCTCCGACGGCTGTGGGTAACTATGTTGCGATTTTGGGCACAAAAGCGCAATTTCCGGCAAGTGTCAATTCGCTGCGTTGCGGCATGGAAAAAAGCCGGTGGTGCAAACCAAGGCCGGCACAAACCAAGGCCGGCACAAACCAAGGCCGGCACAAACCAAGGATTGACGCAAGGGCGGGTCTGCGGCCATTATTGTGGCAAGGCCTTTGTTCAATGGGCCGGAAATCGAAAAGGGACAGTCATGGGTATGAGAGTTTTGCCGGGCCTTGCGGCCGCTTTGGTGTTTGCCGCTGTTGGATCGGTGGCGAGTGCCACTGATTATCATGTGCGCATCCACAACGACACCGGCTATACGCTTTACAAGTTTTACTCCACCAATTCAGGGTCAAAACGCTGGGGCAGCGATGTGCTCGGCTCCGGCACTTTGGAGAATGGCAGCTCGATGCGGCTTAATTTCGACAACAACGAGGGCTATTGCCTGTTCGATTTCCGCGCGGTGTTCGAGGATGGTTCGGAATTGCAGCGCGGCAATGTCAATGTCTGCGAGATTGCCGATTATTATTATCAGTGAGGCATAGCTTTACCGCTGCGTCATTTCCTGCCAGCGTAAGGCGATGTGGCGCACGGTTGAACTGCCTCTCTGGCTGCTGATCCTCGGCCTCGGCTTTGCCGCCGTGACCTTTGCGTCGCATTTTCTGTTCCCTTCGGTGCGGTGGTTCTTGCGCAAGCGGCTGGAGCGGGCGGTCGGGCAATTGAATACGCGGCTGGAGCGGCCGATTGATGTGTTCAAGCTGGCGCGGCGGCAGGATATGATCGTGCGGCTGGCCTATGATCCGCGGGTGCTGGAGGCGGTAGCGGAACATGCGGCAGAGACGCATGTGCCGGGGGCGGTGGCGTTCGAGGAGGCAAAAACCTATGCGCGCGAGATCGTGCCGGGGTTTTCGACCACGCTGTATTTCGGGGTGGCGATCCGGTTGACGCGCTGGATCAGCCGCGCGCTTTACCGGGTGCGGATCGGCCGCGTTGACGCGGCATTGCGCCAGATCGACCCCAAGGCCACGGTTATTTTCGTGATGAACCACCGCTCCAACATGGATTATCTGCTGGTGACATGGTTGGTCGCGAACCGGTCGGCGATTTCCTATGCGGTGGGGGAATGGGCGCGGATCTGGCCGCTGTCGCGGATCATCCGGGCGATGGGGGCGTATTTCATCCGGCGCGGCAGCCGCAACACGCTTTATCGGCGGGTTTTGGGGCGCTATGTGCAGATGGCGACGGCGGAGGGCACGACGCAGGCGATATTCCCCGAGGGCGGCCTGTCGCTGGACGGGCGGGTGGGGCCTGCGAAGATGGGGCTCTTGAGTTACATCGCGGCGGGGCTTGAGCCGGGCGGGCGGGATGTGGTGTTTGTGCCGGTGGGGCTGGCCTATGACCGGGTGTTGGAGGATCATATCCTGACCGATGCGCATGCGGCGGGCAGCCGCCGGTTTCGTGGCAAGCCATTGTCGGTGCTGCGTTTTGCCGGGGTGGTGATCTGGCAGATGCTGTGGCGGCGGTTTGCGGGTTTTGGCACGGCGGCGGCGGGGTTCGGGCCACCGGTATCGCTGCGCGGCTATCACGCGGCGCATCCGGGGCTGGATATCGAGGCGTTCGGCGCGCATCTGATGGCGGAGATTACCCGGGTGGTGCCGGTGTTGCCGGTGCCATTGGTGGCGGCGGCGTTGCTGGAGGGGGCTGTGCCGGAGGGACCGGTGGACCGGGCCGGGTTGACTGCGGCGGTGGCGCGGATTTCGGCGGCACTGACGGCTGCGGGGGCGGTGCTGAAACTGCCGCCCGAGGGGTTGGAGGCGACGCTGCGCGAAGGTTTGCAGCCACTGATGGCGCGGGGGCTGGTGTCGGACAATTTGCAGATAGCGCCCGGGGGAGGGGTGATCTGTGCGTTCTACGCGGCCTCGGTGCAGCAGCGGCTGGGGCTGGGGTGAGATTTTGCCGCGATGCGGCAGACATAAAATTACAAAATCAATGCTCAGGCTATTGCAAAGTTGCGTAAAAGCCCTTTATCAATCTTGCAAACCGCGTCGATTCTGCGGCGCGGCATTTTGGGACCACTGAGGAGGTTGTGATGGCTTTGGACAAGGCACCCCAGATCGCAAGCTATGATGCGCCCGTGAAAGACCTGTATGATCTGGGCGAGATGCCGCCTTTGGGCCATGTGCCCGCCCGCATGCACGCCTGGGCCATCAGGCGCGAACGCCACGGCGAGCCGGAGACCGCGATGCAGCTTGAGGTGGTTGATACGTGGAAAATCGACAGCAACGAGGTGCTGGTGTTGGTGATGGCGGCGGGGATCAATTACAACGGCGTCTGGGCGTCGCTTGGCCAGCCGATCAGCCCGTTTGACAGCCACAAGCAGCCCTATCACATCGCGGGATCGGATGCGTCGGGGATTGTCTGGGCGGTGGGCGACCGCGTCAAGCGCTGGAAAGTCGGCGACGAGGTGGTGATCCACTGCAATCAGGACGATGGCGACGACGAGGAGTGCAACGGCGGCGATCCGATGTTTTCCACCAGCCAGCGCATCTGGGGCTACGAGACGCCGGACGGGTCTTTTGCGCAGTTCACCAAGGTGCAGGCGCAGCAATTGATGCCGCGCCCGCGCCATCTGACATGGGAGGAATCGGCCTGCTACACCCTGACGCTGGCCACCGCCTATCGGATGCTGTTCGGCCACGAACCGCATGATCTGAAGCCGGGGCAGAATGTTCTGGTCTGGGGGGCGTCGGGCGGCTTGGGGTCTTATGCGATTCAGTTGATCAACACGGCGGGGGCGAACGCGATCGGGGTGATATCCGATGAGGACAAGCGGGCGTTTGTCATGGGGTTGGGGGCGAAAGGTGTGATCAACCGGCGGGATTTCAACTGCTGGGGCCAGATGCCGACGGTGAACACGCCGGAGTATAATGAGTGGCTGAAAGAGGCGCGCAGGTTTGGCAAGGCGATCTGGGATATCACCGGCCGAACTCCTCAGGGCGGGGGCGTAAACGTCGATATGGTGTTCGAGCATCCGGGCGAGGCGACGTTTCCGGTGTCAACCCTGGTGTGCAAGAAGGGCGGCATGGTGGTGATCTGCGCGGGCACGTCGGGGTTCAACTGCACCTTCGATGTGCGGTACATGTGGATGCATCAAAAGCGCCTGCAAGGCAGCCATTTCGCGCATCTGAAGCAGGCGGCGGCGGCCAACAAGCTGATGGTGGAGCGGCGGCTGGACCCTTGCATGTCGGAGGTGTTCGCCTGGGCCGATGTGCCCGCTTCGCATATGAAGATGCGGCGGAACGAGCACAAGCCGGGCAATATGGCGGTTTTGGTGCAGGCCCCGCGCACGGGCTTGCGCACCTTCGAGGACACGCTGGAGGCCAGCCGCGCGCGGTAGGGCTTTGCGGTGGCGGGTGGCGTGTGGCGTGTGGTGGGCGGCAGGCTGCCGGTTGATGACGCTTTGGGGGCCGGAGGGGTGGATTTTTGCTGGTCCGGGTGGCCCCTGTGGGGACGCCGCGAATTGGCGTTGGCCCCGGGGGTGTGCATGCGCCACGACTGGATTTACGAAGTGCTGGAGGATCTGGGAACCTATGCGGCGGGGAACGGATTGCCGGCCCTCGCGCGGCAGGTGGACGAGGCGATGAAAATCGCGCGCGCCGAGATCGGCGCAGGCGAGGCGATGGTGGATCAGAGCCGGCGGCCGCCGAAGGGGCGGGCGCATTAGGGTGGGGTCAGGCTGGGTGGAGCGGGTGGCTGCGCTGGCCCGCGGTCGGTGCGGGCCTCGCGCCCCCGCGCGCGATGACAAAGAGCGGGGGTTTCACACCCCCCCACCCCCCGGGGATATTTGTTCAGTAAAGAAGCGGAGGGAAAACATTAGGTTAATTGTGTGGTTCGGTGTTTTGGGGTTTTTGTGTTGCTGCAT
>JANNAV010000323.1:0-2602 GCA_031384695.1 Paracoccaceae bacterium | reverse complement strand
ACAAACCGTGAAGCTTTCACTCAGGTCATCGGAAAGAAACATCGCTGCAACTCCCCTACCCAAGCCGATATGCAAACAGTCAAACGCCGATGCGCCCAAACCGCCCACATATCCCTTCTCAAATAACAATTTCAAAGAGCGCGGACACAAAACAAACAGCACGCCCCGTTTTCGGGCGTATCTGCCGTCTGGCCTCCAGAATTTCGATGCACCGATCTGTGTCGACGCTTTCCGCAACATTCAAACCCGCGTTTTCGCGCCATGCCTGCTTCGGTGAAGCGGTGTTTAGGGGCAGAGCGTTCAGGCCGCAAGCGAAAAAAGCACGCGATGTGACGAATTTTTGTCAGCCGCAATGATTACAGGCGATTTTCGCGCGGTGTTGCATTGTGTTGGCGCAAAATCGGGCGGTTGGCATGGATAAATCCGCGCCAATTCAGGCGAATCTCGCCCCCCGATGCGTGATTCTGCCCCCCGCAATCGTCAGCGCGATTCCCATTTGCCCCAGATCCTCCACTGCCGCAGCCTCAATATCGCCTCCCAGCAGCACCAGATCGGCGGCCAGCCCCACCATCAGCCTGCCCGTCACCGCTTCAATATGCGCGGCCCAGGCCCCCCCTGCGGTATAGGCATGCAGGCTCTCCATCAGCCCCAGCCGCTCGTCCGCCGCCCCTTCATAGGGCACCCGCGTCAGGGCAGCCTGCAAACCGCGCAGCACCGACACATCCGACACCGGCCAGTCGCTGGCATAGGCGATCTTCGCCCCCGCATCGGCCAGCGATTTCCAGAGATAAGCGTCGCGCCAGCGCGCCCGGTGATAGACCATCTCCATCGTCGACAGCGGGAAATCCATCGCCCCCGGCGGGTGCGGTGGCTGCACCGACGCCGTGATGCCCAAGGCCGCCAGCCGTGGAATATCCGCCCGGTCGATCAGCTCGATATGTTCCAGCCGGTGGCGCATGTCGCGCAAGCCGTTGGCTTGCGCCGCCGCCGCATAGCCGTCAATCGTGGTGCGCACCGCCCCGTCGCCAATCACATGCACCGCAATCTGCAATCCCCGCCGGTCGATCTCGGTGCAGATCGCGTTGAACCGCTCCGGCGCAAACAGCGGCTCCGAGCGGTGCCCCGGCACGCCGGGATAATCTTCCAACATAAAAGCGGTGCGGCTGTCCACCACCCCGTCCATGAACATCTTGACGAACCCGCAAGACAGCCAATCATCGGCATATTCCGCCGTCATGGCGCTCGCCCGCTCCAGTTCCGCCAATTCCATATGCGGCTTGAAATGGAACGGCACCTTCACCCGCGCGGTCAGCCGCCCCTCGTCGCGCATTTCGGCCAGCAGTTGCAGGGTATAGCGGTTGCCATCCATGTTCACCATCGAGGTCACGCCCTGCGCCGCGCAATGCGCCAGCCCCGCCGCGATCTTGTCCTTGTCCACCGCCCGCTCCGCCGCCGTAGGCCAAGGCGAAGGCTCGCCGCCCGTGGCAATGCCCAGACTAAGCCGCCCTTCCCCCCCCAGCGCCACCACCGCCGCAAACGCCGCAAACTCGCGCAACTCGCCGGTGGCGGTGCCACCTTCCATCACGATCTCGTGCCCCACCGGCATCACCGCGCCGTGCAGAATGCCCGCCGCCGCCAGCGCCGCCGTATTGGCCCAAACCGTGTGATGATCGGGTGCCGTCATCGCAATCGGGCGGTCGGGTATCACCCGGTCCAGATCATGCCGCGTCACCCCCCGCCCCAAAATCTCATAGGCCGCCCCCTGCGCCATCAGCAAAGGCTTGTCCGGATTGGCCGCCGCATAGCCTGCAAAGGCCGCGCGCAACGCCTCGAACCCCGCCACCCCGCCCAGTTGCAGATGTGCGAGTTCCGCCCCGCCCAGCACCAGATGCAGATGGCTTTCGACAAACCCCGGCAACAAAGTCCGCCCGCCCGCATCGATCACCGCAGCCCCCGGCAGCGCCGCCTCTACCTCGGCCCGGCTGCCTACCGCCACGATCCGCCCGCCGGCAAAGCCCACCGCTTCGGCCCTCGGACAACCTGCATCCATCGTCAGCACCCGCGCATTCATGATAATCATCGCATCGTTCATTTGCCGATCCCCTCCGCCATCACACACAGCATCTCGAACATCAGTGAAACCCCAAGCCAGGCCGTCCCGCCACTGGCATCAAACGGCGGCGACACCTCCACCAGATCGGCCCCCACCACGCGTACCCCGCGCAAACCCCGCGCCACCTGCAAAGCCTGCCAACTCGTCGGCCCGCCAACCTCGGGCGTCCCCGTCCCCGGCGCAAAGGTCGGATCGACAAAATCAATGTCATAACTCACGTAAACCTCGCCAGCCCCCACGATCGCGCGGGCCTCCGCCATCACATCCTCGGGCCCCAGCGCATGAAACTCCGCAATCGGTACAATCCGAATGCCCACACTTGCCGCGAAATCCCAATCCTCGCGCCCATAAGCCGTGCCGCGCACCCCGATGATCACATAGCGTTTGGGGTCCAGCAGCCCCTCCTCCACCGCCCGGCGAAACGGCGTGCCGTGGTTGTAACGGCTGGTGCCAAAGTAGACATCGTTCAGATCGGTATGGCTGTCGAAC
>JANNAV010000180.1:0-4349 GCA_031384695.1 Paracoccaceae bacterium | reverse complement strand
CATCCAGCCCGCACCCACCCGCGCCACCTGGTAGGGCCGGTCAGCCAGATCGGCGGCCAGATCCGCGATCAACAGATCGACCGAGGCGCCCTGCCCCACCACGCTTGCCAGATCATCGCGCGCGACCGGCGCGGCACTGGCGAACAGAACGGCTTCGATCCGCCGCATCCATTCCCGCCAGCGCAGATCGGGTGGCAGATCGGCCAGCTCGCGGTCAAGGCCCCTCTCCTGCCGTGCGCGCGCCATCTCAGACCCCGTACAGGCGGAAGGTTTCCCGGCCGGTCAATTCGTGCACCGCGCCCAGGTCCACCAGCCTGTCGCAAAGCCTGCGGGCGGCGCGGTCCGGCAGAATGCCGGTCAAGGCCGCAGGTGCCAGCGCATCGCGGGACAGGAACATCTCAACCGCCCGCGCCGCCCCCCTGGCCCTCAGCTTCGGTGCCACGGCCCCGAGCCGCGCCGCCCGCCGTGCCAGATCGGCGGCCAGCGGCACCGCCTGACCAGCCCCCGCCACGACGGCCAGATGGCACGCCAGCCGCAACGCATCGTCCCGCAGCCGCAGGTCATGCGGTTTCAGGGCAAGAGACAGCAGCGGCAGAACGTGATCCCAACCCAGAGCCCGCGCCATCACCGCATCGGCGAGGATCAGGGCGGCCGTTTCGGCACGCGGTGCGCAGGCCAGCACGGCCTGCAGCACCGCCGCCGCCCGCCCCACCGGATGTCCGTCTGTGGCATCAAGGCAGAGGGCAATCCGTTCGGTGGACATATCGCCGATCACCTTGGCAAGTTGCCCGACCGAGACCGGTCGCGCCACCGCATCGGTCCATTGGCGGAAGATCGCACCCGCCGGACCCGGATGGTCGCCCGGACGCAGCAGATGCACAGCATCGCGCAGCGCCGCCGCACCCTCGCGGCGCCCGGACATCTTCACGCAAACCCCGGCGGCAGAAAGCGCCAGACGCGCGCGCCACAGGGCGTGGGGGATATCTTCGGAGGCCGCCACCAGATGTAGCGTCGCCAGCGCCGCACCTGACAAAAATATTACATCTTCAGGGGTTTGCGCACCGGCCCGGGTGACCCAGGACGGCATTCGGGCTATGGTATCCGGGTTCGGATCATGGGTGGATGCGGCTTTCGTCATGCGGTCACCTTAATCCGTTGCGGCGCTTTCTGCCAGAAAATACGCATTTACCGCCGCGCCTTGGCACTGCGCCTTATGTCCAATAAGTTTGCATTATCGGACATAACCTGACAGGCTCCGAACATGCCCGTTTTGCCTGAATCAGACGCCGTAGATGAGGATGTCCAGCGCACGTTTCAACGCGTCGTGATGCTCGGCCAGCGATCCAACCCGGTTGCGCAGTTCCGCTGCCGGAACCGCTGCCAGTTCCGGAACCCGAACGATCCAGATCTGCGCGTCAACCTCCACCATCGGGGTCAAACCGGGAAAACCCGCATAGCGCCCCGCCGCGCGCAGCGGTGCCACGATGCGGGAGGCTTCGATCCCGATCAGATCAGTCTGCAAATCAACGACCAGAAGCCCGTCTTTCAGGCGATAAAGATCAAACTGTGCCAAACTGAGCCGCCCTCAGAAGCTGCGGAACTGCGACAGCGGCAAGCCGTCGCGGGCGACTTCGTCGGCATAGGCCCCTATGGCCGACTGGTTTTCCGCCCGCCACAGACGGTTGCGTTCCACCTTCGCAGCCGCGATGATCGCCGCCTCCGCAAGCCGCGACATGTTCAGACCGAGCGCCCGTGCGGTCTTCGCCACGTCAGCATCCAGCGTCAGATTAACTTTGATCCGTCCCATCAATACCTCCCGGAGCATACGTATGACCAAGGAGTATAGTTCAGCCGCGCCGGGCCCGCAACGGGCGGCGGAAGAAATTGCCCTTCCCGCCCGACTGGCAGGCTCCGGCACATTGGACCGCCTGATCGAGACCGCCCGCGACTATGCAAGGCAGGCCGCGTCTGAGAACACGCTGAAGGCCTATGCCCGCGACTGGGCTCATTACGCGCGCTGGTGCCGGATGCGCGGAATTGATCCCCTGCCCCCGTCACCTGAACTCATCGGCCTTTACATCGCCGATTTGGTGGCACCGCAGGGCAAGGCCACGGCCCTGTCGGTCGCCTCCATCGAGCGGCGGCTGTCGGGCCTGTCATGGGGCTATACGCAGCGCGGCGTCACCCTTGACCGCAAGAACCGCCACATCGCCACGGTTCTTGCCGGCATTCGCCGCAAGCATGCCCGCCCGCCAGTGCAGAAGGAAGCGATCCTGCCGGATGATATCCGCGACATGATCGCCACCCTGCCCCACGATCTGCGCGGGTTGCGCGACCGGGCGATCCTGCTGATCGGCTTCGCCGGGGGGCTGCGCCGCTCCGAGATCGTCAGTCTCGACCATGGCAAGGATGACACCCCGGACTCGGGCGGTTGGGTGCAGGTGCTGGAGGATGGCGCCCTGATCTCCCTGCGGGGAAAGACCGGCTGGCGCGAGGTCGAAATCGGCCGTGGGTCCAGCGACCAGACCTGCCCGGTGCATGCTCTGTCCCAGTGGCTGAACTATGCCAGGATCGACTTCGGCCCCCTTTTCGTGGCGGTCAGCCGCGATGGGTTGAAGGCGACGCAGGACCGGCTCAGCGACAAGCACGTCGCCCGCCTGATCAAGCAGACGGTCCGCGACGCGGGCATCCGCCCCGATCTGCCAGAGGCCGAGCGGGTCAGGCTCTACTCCGGCCACAGCCTGCGCGCCGGTCTCGCCAGCAGCGCCGAGGTCGACGAGCGCCATGTCCAGAAGCAACTCGGCCATGCCTCCGCCGAAATGACCCGCCGATACCAGAGGCGACGGGACAGGTTCCGCGTGAACCTCACCAAGGCGGTGGGGCTGTGACTGCTCCCTGCGGGGCCGCAACTCCGCTATCCAGACAGCGAAGCTTGCGGCTTCAATCGAAGTCCGGACGCGAATGCGACATCAGGCCAGAAGGTCAAACGGGTGCCGCCGCAGGCGGGCCGCAGGCGGGCCGCAGGCGGGCCGCAGCGATGGCGGCGGTCAGTCGCCGCCTGGTGAAAGCGGCTGAAACAGCGCCAGAATGTCGGCTTCCGACAGCACCTCCGGTCCGGAATGGGCCGGATCGAACACGGCGTCGGCAAGCGCTTGTTTGCGGGCCTGCATCGCCTCGATCCGCGCCTCGATGCTGCCTTCGGTGATCAGGCGATAGACGAAAACCGGGCGGTCCTGGCCGATGCGATGGGTGCGGTCCATGGCCTGCCGCTCCACCGCCGGATTCCACCACGGATCGTACAGAATGACTGTATCGGCGGCGGTCAGCGTCAGGCCGACCCCGCCCGCCTTCAGGCTGATCAGGAAAATCGGTACCGAGCCGGTCTGAAACCGCGCCACCAGGTCTTCCCGGTCCTGGGTCTCGCCGCTCAACCACGAATAATCCCAGTTCCGCGCCCGAACATCCGCCTCGATCAGACGCAGCATCTCGACGAACTGCGAAAACACCAGCACCCGGCGACCTTCGGCCAACAGCTCTTCCAACATCGCCATCAGATGGCTGCGTTTGGCACTGGCGGTGATTTCGGCGGCGACGGGCAGCTTGACCAGCGCCGGGTCGCAGCAGACCTGCCGCAGCTTCAACAACGCGTCCAGCACGGTGATATGCGCGCCGGCAAGGCCCCTGTGCAGCAGGGCATCACGCACCCGCTGATCCATCGCGATGCGGATGGTTTCATAAAGCTCGCGCTGCGCCCCGCTGAGGCTGACAATCTCGGTGATCACGGTCTTGGGTGGCAGGTCGGGGGCCACCTGATCCTTGGTCCGGCGCAACATGAACGGGGCGATGCGGCGCGACAGCAGGGCCTGCGCCGCCCGGTCGCCGTCGTTTTCGATCGGGCCACGAAAGCTCTTCTGGAATGCCTTTCGATGCCCGAGCAGACCAGGCACCAGCCAGTCGAACAGCGCCCACAACTCTTGCAGGTTGTTTTCCATCGGGGTCCCGGTCAGCGCCAGCCGCTGGCGCGCCCGGAGGTCGCGGATCAGCTTGGCGGCGCGCGCAGCCGGGTTCTTGACCGCCTGCGCTTCGTCCAGAATGACGCAGTCGTAGGCCTGGGCGGCCAGCGTCTGATGGTCGCGGTGCAGCAGCGGATAGGTTGTCACCACCAGAACATGGCTGGCAATCTGGCTGAACCGGGCCTTGCGGTCCGGGCCATGCAGCGCCAGCACGCGCAGGTCGGGGGCAAACCGCGCCGCCTCGCGGGTCCAGACCCCGACCAGCGAAGTTGGCACGATCAGCAGGCTTGGCAGGCCCGCCAGGCCTTTGCGCGCGGTCAGAAAGGCCAGGGTCTG
>JANNAV010000249.1:0-1658 GCA_031384695.1 Paracoccaceae bacterium | reverse complement strand
TGCAGCGTGCCGTTTGCCGGCGATTCCACCTCCATCGCGGCCTTGTCGGTTTCGATATCGAACAGGGCGGCCCCTTTGGCCACCACACCGCCCTCGGCCACATGCCAGACGGCAAGGGTGCCATGCGTCATGTCCATATCGACCTTGGGCAGGATCACTTCGGTGGGCATGACTTACACCTGACGGGTGGCAAGGCGGCGGGCGGCGACCTCAATCGTGTCCACCTGCGGCACCGACGCGCGTTCCAGATCGGGGTTATAGGGCACCGGCGCATCCGCCGCCCCCAGCCGGATGATTGGCGCATCCAGATAATCGAAAGCATCGCTTTCCGCCACCATGGCGCTGATTTCCGCGCCGACGCCAAACGCCTTGACGCCTTCGTACACCACCATCAACCGCCCGGTCTTGCGCACGGAGGCAAGGATCGTCGCATGGTCGATGGGCCGGATGGACCGCAAATCAATCACCTCGGCGCTGATCCCGTCGGCGGCCAGCCTTTCCGCCGCCTCCAGCGCACGGTGCACCATGATCGACCCTGCCACGATGGTCAGATCACGCCCTTCGCGGCGCAGGGCAGCCTTGCCGATCGGGGTCAGATAACTGCCCTCCGGCACATGGCCCTTCATTTTGTAGAGAAGCTTATGCTCGAATATCATCACCGGATCGGGGTCCGCCAAGGCGGCCAGCAGCATGCCCTTGGCATCTTCGGGGGTCGATGGTTGCAGCACCTTCAGCCCCGGCACATGGCCGAACCAGGCCTCGATGCTTTGGCTGTGTTGCGCCGCGGCCCCGGTGCCAGACCCTGACGGCATGCGGAACACCACCGGCACCGATGCCTCACCCCCCAGCATATAGCGCAGCTTGGCCGCCTGATTGACGATCTGCTCCATCGCCAGCATCGCGAAATCGGAAAACTGGAACTCGAAGATCGGCTTCAACCCGGTCAACGCCGCCCCCACCGCCACCCCGGCACCCCCCAGTTCCGAAATCGGCGTGTCCATCACCCGGTCGGGGCCGAACTTGTCCACCAGATCAAGTGTCACCTGAAACGCCCCGCCATAGACGCCGATATCTTCGCCCATCAGAATGACGGTGGGATCACCCTCCATGGCGATGGTCATCGCCTCACGGATGGCTTCGGCAAAAGACAGCGTGCGTGTGGCTTGATCACTGGTCATGGCGTTCATCTTAATTCTCCGCGTAGACATAACGGGTGACTTCGGACACATCCGGTGCGGGCCCGGCCTTGGCAAAGGCAATGCCCGCCTGCACGTCTGCAATCGCCGCTTCGGCAATCGCCTCGGCTCCTGCCGCGTCTAGGATGCCATGCGCGATCAACTCGGCTTGAAACCGCGCGATCGGGTCGCGCGTCATCCACTCTTCGATCTCGTCCTTGGTGCGATAGCGGTTGCGGTCCGATTTCGAATGCCCGCGCCACCGATAGGTCAGGTTTTCCACCAGACTTGGCCCGTCGCCTGCGCGCGCGCGGGCAATCGCCACGTGCAGCGCTTCGGATACGGCCGAAAAATCGTTGCCATCCACCGTGACACCGGGCATCGAGTAGGCGGCTGCGCGTTCGGAAATGAACTTGACGGCAGTTGACCGCGCGGTCGAGGTGGACATGCCATAGCCGTTGTTTTCGCACACGAAAATCACCG
>JANNAV010000239.1:0-15405 GCA_031384695.1 Paracoccaceae bacterium | reverse complement strand
CCATCGCGGCCTCGGGCGCATCGGCCCAATGCCTGTCGCCCAGCACCAGCGCGCCAAACCGCTCCTGCAGCCGCGCCACCACCCGGCCCTCGCGCTTTGACCACTCGCACACCTCGCGCCAGCCGATTGCCGCCCCATGCACCGCGCGCAACTCGGGCTCCGAAATCACCACCGCCTGCCGCACCACCGCCTCGCGCGGGTCACCATCCAGATCGGTCGCCACAATCAGCCGCGCACCCGCCAAAGGCGAACCCGCCGCCACCGCCGCCCCCTTGCCCCCCGAAAGCACCCAGCGCGGTGCCACGCCGCGGCGCCGCAACCCCACCCGGTCAGGATAGGCGAGTGCCGCCATCTGCCCCACCGACAACGCGGCAGTTGCCGGCGCGCCTTTCACCGCCTGCGCCAGACGCTTTGCCTCAAGCCTGATCCGCTCGACCACCGGGCGCGCAACCGGATAAGGGTGCCCGGCCTCAAATCGGTGCGGATCGGCGACGGCGGCCAGCCGCAACAGCAAATCCGGCGGCGCGCCCCGCAGCAGATCACGCTCGGCCAGCACCGCCGCCAACAGCGCCGCTTGCCCACCCGCCACCGCCAGCATATGGCCAAGGCGCGGATGCAGCGGCAACGCCACCAGCCGTATGCCATGCGCCGTGATCCGCCCCGCGCCTTCTGTCGCCCCCCCACCATCAAGTGCGCCCAGATCGTGCAGCAAAGCCCGCGCCTCGGCCAGCACCCCCGGCACCGGCGGCGTCAGAAACGCCAAGCTGTCGCCGCCCCACAGCGCCAGTTCCAGCGCCAGCCCCGTCAGATCGGCAACCTCGATCTCGGCGGGGGCAAAGGCCGCCAGCGCCCCATCCTCGCCCTTGCTCCACAGCCGGTAGCAGATACCTGCTTGCACCCGCCCCGCCCGGCCGCGCCGCTGTTCCGCCTCCGCCCGGCTGACCCGCTCCGTCACCAACCGCGACATGCCCGATGCCGCATCAAACCGCGCACGCCGCGCGCGGCCACCATCCACCACCACGGTGATATCGGGCAAGGTCAGCGAGGTTTCGGCAATCGCGGTGGCCAGCACGATCTTGCGCCCCAGCACCGGGGCCAAAGCCGCGCGCTGGGCCGCAAACTCCATCGCGCCAAACAGCGGCCGGATCACGCAATCACCGGGCAGGCGGCCCGCCCGCACCCAGCCGGTCAGCACCGCCTCCAGCCGCCGGATTTCCCCCTCGCCCGGCAGGAACACCAGCACGCCACCCCCGGGCACTTCCTCCACCGCCTGCAACACCAGCGCCGCCAGCGCCGCCTCGAAGCGCATCACGGCATCAACCGGGCGGGGCAACCACCGCGTCTCTACCGGAAAAGCCCGGCCCGCGCTGGTGATCAGCGGCGCATTGCCCATCATGGCGGCCACCGGGGCCGCATCGAGTGTGGCCGACATCACCAGCAGTTGCAGATCTTCGCGCAGCGCGCCGCGTATCTCCAACGCCAAAGCCAGCCCCAGATCGGCGTGCAGACTGCGCTCGTGGAACTCGTCAAAGATGATCAGGCCGACGCCCTCAAGCCCCGGATCAGACTGGATCATCCGGGTCAGAATACCTTCGGTCACCACTTCGATGCGGGTATCGGGGCCCACCTTCGCCTCACCGCGGATGCGGTAGCCGACGGTGGCACCCACCGGCTCGGCCAAGGTCTCGGCCATCCGCTCGGCGGCGGCGCGGGCGGCCAGACGGCGCGGCTCCAGCATCAGGATGCGGCCCCGGATCAGGCCCGAGGCCAGCAGATCAAGCGGCACCCGCGTGGTTTTACCCGCACCGGGCGGCGCTTGCAGCACGGCCATGCCAGCGGAAGCGATTGCGGCGCGCAGGGCAGGCAGAATGGCGTCGATCGGCAAATCGGTCATCCCACCGTTATCGCGCGTGGGCCCAGCCAAGGCCAGCCCCCTCACCAAAACCCCGATCAACGGCTATTAAACGGCGCCGCAAATGCGGCACGCCTGTTCTCTCGGCATCCGGGCTTGCGCCCGCATGCCGAGGCGCTGGCACCCGCCCCCGGCAGCATGAAAGCACCTCTGGCATTGCGCATGGGCTTGGGGCAGAACAGCAGCGAGGAGCCGTGATGGATATTGCCAGCCTTGCCGATGCGCTGCGCCACGCCGACAGGCGGGCCCTTGCGCGCGCCATCACTTTGGTGGAAAGCACCCGCGCCGATCACCGCACCCAGGCGCTGGCGTTGCTCGCCACCCTCGGCACGGGCCGGCAGGCCCTCAGGATCGGGCTGTCAGGCACCCCCGGCGTCGGCAAATCCACCTTCATCGAGAGCTTTGGGCTGATGCTGACGGGGCTTGGCCTGCGGGTGGCAGTGCTGGCGGTGGACCCCTCATCAGTGCGCTCCGGCGGCTCTATCCTGGGGGATAAAACCCGGATGGAGCGGCTGTCGCGTGATCCCCGCGCCTTTATCCGCCCCTCGCCCAGCCAGACCCAGTTGGGCGGCGTGGCCCGCCGGTCGCGCGAGGCGGTGGCGCTGTGCGAGGCTGCGGGGTTCGACGTGGTGCTGATCGAAACCGTCGGCGTCGGGCAATCGGAAACCGTGGTGGCGCAGCTGTGCGATATCTTCGTGCTGCTGTTGGCGCCTGCGGGGGGCGACGAATTGCAGGGGGTCAAGCGCGGCATCATGGAGATGGCCGATCTGATCCTCGTGAACAAGGCCGACGGCGATCTGCGGCCCGCCGCCCTGCGCACCTGCGCCGATTACGCCGGGGCCCTGCACCTGTTGCGCAAGCGCCCGCAAGACCCCGACGGCTTTCCCAAAGCCGCCTGCGTCTCGGCGCTTGCGGCCGAAGGTCTGGCGCAGGCCTGGGCCGAAATGCGGGGCTTGGCCGAATGGCGGCAGGCGCAGGGCCATTGGGCGCAGCGGCGCGCGTCGCAGGCGCGGCACTGGTTTGAAGAGGAGTTGCGCCGTGGCCTGCTGGCGGTACTGCAGCAAGAGCCCGCCAAAGGCGTGGTCGAAAGGCTGGGCCACCGGGTCAGCGCAGGCGAGATCACGCCCGAAGCCGCCGCCGCCGAAATGCTGGCGCGGCTTGGGCGATAGGGCAGGCATGCCGCCTGCCACAGCCACACAAAGCCACAAAGCCCCCTTTACGAATCCCCCCGGCTTGGTAAGACTTGTTCCATGAATGTTCTTGTCTGGTTCAAGCGCGATCTGCGCATCTCCGACCACCCCGCGCTGACCCTGGCGGCCGGGATTGGTCCGGTTCTGCCTTTGTACATCGTCGAGCCCGAATATTGGGCCCTGCCCGACACCTCGGCCCGGCAATGGGATTTCACCGCCGAATGCCTGACCGGGCTGGCCGACGATCTTGCCAGCATCGGCGCACCGCTGGCCCTGCGCACGGGCGAGGCGGTGGCGGTGCTGACCGGGCTTTGCCGCCAGCACAACATCGGCTGCATCGTCAGCCACGAGGAAACCGGCAATCTGTGGACCTATGGCCGCGACCGGCGGGTTGCCGAATGGGCGCGCAGCGCCGGCGTGGAATGGCGCGAGTTGCCGCAATCCGGCGTGATCCGGCGCTTGCGCAGCCGCGACGGCTGGGCCCGTGCGCGTGACGCCTTTGCGCAGGCTCCGGTGCTGCCGCCACCGCAACTGCGCGCTGTCCCCGGTGTTGAGCAGGGACAGGTTGCCACCGCCCGCGCGCTGAAACTGGCCTATGACCGCTGCCCGCACCGCCAGACCGGCGGGCGGGTGCAGGGGCTGGCGCTGCTGGACAGCTTTCTAACCCATCGGGGCGAACCTTACCGCGCCGCAATGGCCTCGCCGCTGACGGGCGAGCGCGCCTGCTCCCGCCTGTCGCCGCATCTGGCGCTGGGCACCCTGACCATCCGCGAGGTGGCACAAGCCACCACCGCCCGGCAAAGCGCGCGTCCGGGCGGGCGCTGGGGCGGGGCGCTTTCCAGCTTTCAGTCGCGCGTGGCGTGGCGCGATCACTTCATCCAGAAGCTGGAGGATCAGCCCGCCATCGAACTTCGCGCGCTGCATCCCGGCGCCGAAGCCACCCGCCCCCGCCTGTGCGATGCCACCCTGCTTGCGGCCTGGGCCGCAGGCGAAACCGGGCTGCCTTTTGTGGATGCCTGCCTGCGCTACCTTGCCGCCACCGGCTGGCTGAACTTCCGGATGCGTGCCATGGTCACCTCCTTCGCCTCGTATCACCTTTGGCTTGACTGGCGGCTCAGCGGTGCGCATCTGGCCCGCATGTTCACCGATTACGAACCGGGCATTCATTGGCCGCAGATACAGATGCAATCCGGCGCCACCGGCATCAACACGCCGCGCATCTATAACCCGGTGAAACAGGGGCTGGATCAGGATCCCACCGGCGCGTTCACCCGCCGCTGGCTGCCCGAACTTGCCCCCGTGCCCGACGCTTTCCTGCAAGAGCCGTGGAAATGGCCCGATGCCGCGCGCCTGCTGGGCCACCGCTATCCCGAACCGGTCATCGACATCGCCGCCGCCGCCCGCGCTGCCCGCGATACCATCTGGTCCGCCCGCCGCACCCCCGGTTTCGCCGACGAGGCCGCCCGCATCGTCACCCGCCACGCCAGCCGTGCCGACCGGCGGTTGCCCAATGACCGCAAGCGGCCCGGCCCGGCCAGCGCGCAACTCAGCTTTGATCTTTAAGGCGGTTTGCCTTATCGCCAACAAACCGGGCAAACTCTCTCCCAGAGAGTTTCCAGACCGGTTCGGGGCGGATATTCCCCAAAGCCGCTTTTGGGACCATCAACGCGCATCCCGCGCCGGCGCCCCGACACGCCCCGGGCCTATTTGTAAACCGCGCGCCGGTCAGCAAACGCCCGCAGCCGCTTGCGCCACGCGCGGTAGCTGCCGGGCTTCAAGCGGGCGCGCATCAACACCCGGACCTGATCCGGGCCAAGCCCGTGCTGCG
The DNA here is from genome assembly GCA_031384695.1 of Paracoccaceae bacterium. Lineage (GTDB taxonomy): Bacteria > Pseudomonadota > Alphaproteobacteria > Rhodobacterales > Rhodobacteraceae > JANNAV01. The sequence goes on along the minus strand of JANNAV010000239.1, from coordinate 10,475 downwards.
CGCGGATCTGCTCAAAGCTGACGTGATCGCTCAGCGCCATCTCGACGATCTCGCTCAGGATTGCGGCATCGGCGGGCTGATCCGGCATCGGTTTGTGGGCTTTCGCGCGCGGCCTTTGAGCAAGATCGCCCCCGGCGGTCATGCCATCACCTCTTGCAGAATGCGCGGTATCTGCTGCCTGACCTTGAAGAACCCGGCGGTGGCATGCGGCCAGATTGCGCTGTCCCAGTCGCGCCGCCACTCGCAAAGGCTGATGCCCTGTGCCACCAGCGCCGGTTCCGCCGCGCGCAGCCAATCGCGCAGCGGCCCTTCGGGCACATAGGCGGTGGCAATCTGGGTCGCGCCGGACTTTGCCGCCCATGCGGCCAGATCGCCCGGCACACCGGCCCGCATCGCCAGCGCAGGAACGCGGGCGCGCGCCGCCGCATCGGCAAGTGCCGCCGCCTCGAACCGCGCCACATGATCGGCAACCGGGCGGGCAGACCGCAGATGGCTTGCGTGCAACGTGGCAGCCGCACGGATCTGCAGCACCTCCAGCCCAAAATCCTCCACCCGGCAATCCTCCTCGGTCAGCAACAGCGCCGTCGGTTGACCGGGGTTTGGTGCCTTCACCGCCCGCAATGGCAGCACATCCGGCAGGCCTTCCGGCTCTTCCGCATCCAGACCCTCCACATCATCCGCCAGATCAAGATCGCGCGGCGCAAACCGGTTGGCGGTGAACTTGGCGATGTTCCACGCCTGCGCCTTGTAGGGCTTGCCCCGCGTGTGCAACCCCGCCACCCAGCGCCACCCCAGCGTGTTCGACGCCGGATCACCGTCCAGCAGATGGCGGAAAAAGAAATCCGCCCCGATGCGCCACGGCAGCCCAAAGGTGAAAATCCAGATCGAGGCGAACCACATCCGCGCGTGGTTGTGCAGATAGCCGGTCGCCACCAACTCCTGCGCCCATGCGTCAAAACAGGCCAGCCCGGTCTGCCCCGCCTCGGCGCTTTCCACCCGGCGGCGCAGACGGCGGTCGATGTCCAGCACCGCCAGATCCGCCTCCAACCCGTGCAGATAACTGGCCCAGACCTGTGGCCGCCGCTCCAGCCAGCCTTTGAAATAGCCGCGCCACACCACCTCTTGCACGAACTTTTCGGCCTCCGCCTCGCCATGCGCCGCCAAAGCCTGCGCCACCACTTCGGCCTCGCTTACCAAACGCCGCCGCAGATAGGGCGACAGCATCGACACCGCGCCATGCCCGCCCGGCCCATGATCGGTGTTGCGCCCATTGGCATAGCGCCGCCCCATCCGCGGCGCAAACGCCTGCATCAGCGCCAGCCCGCGGGCGCGGGTGGCAATCATTTCTGCCACGGCGTAACCCCCGATTTCAACCTTCGCCTCCGATTTCAATCTTCGCCCCCCGATTTGCAACCTCGCGCAGCATCTGGCGCGATGCGGCGCGATTTCAACACGGCAAAGCCACCATCACCGGTAAGGCTCGACCAAGGGCCGCAATGCCACCCGCGCGCCCAGCCGCGTGGCCAGCAGATACATGCCACCGATCTTGCGGTGCAAAAACAGCGTGGCTGCGGGCGGCACGTGGCTTAACTCGCGGTCCTGTCCGATCACCACGCCCATATCCCGCAACCGCACCAACAGATCGCTCTGGCCAAAATCGAACACCGCATCGGCGCGCAGCGGCGCCATCGCCACCTCGAACATCGCCTGGACCTGATCCTGATGCTGCGCCGCCGTCCCATTGTTGAAATAGCCGATCTGCACCATCGCGGCACGCGTCTCATCCCGCCCGCCGTCCAGTGCCGCGCGCAACAGCCTGCGAAAATCGGCGGCAAGCGGGGGGGCAACCGGCTGCACCGCCCCGAAATCCAGCAGCACGATGCGCCCCGTGCCGGGAACATAGCGGTAATTGGCAAGGTTCGGGTCGGTCTGCATCGCGCCAAACACGAACAACTCGCGCAGGCAAAGCTCGATCAACTGCGCCGCCACATGGTCGCGCAGGGCTTGCGGCGCGTCCGTCAACGCCTCCAGCGGCCGGCTTTCGATATAGCTCATCGCCAGAACCTGTGGCGTGCTCAGATCGGCATGCACCTGCGGCACCACGAAATCCGCCGATCCGCCCAAAAGCTGTCCGAAATGCGCCAGATGCCGCGCCTCGGCCAGATAATCGGCCTCGCCGTGCAACTGATACCGCGCCTCGGCCAGCAACGGGGCAATATCCATGCCGCGCGGCAGCAGGCCGGGCAGCTGCATCAGGCTGGCCAGATTGTTGATATCGCTGTCAATACTGGCGCGCACACCGGGGTATTGCACCTTGATCGCCAGATCGCGGCCATCGGGCAAGGTGGCGCGGTGCACCTGCCCGATCGAGGCCGCCGCGAAGGGGCGCACGTCAAACCGGGTAAAGCGCTGCATCCACCCCGCGCCCCATTCAGCATTCAGCACCGCCTGCAACTGTTTGGGCGGCATGGGTTTTGCGTCATCGCGCAGCGTCGCCAGAATAGCCGTCAGTTCCGGCGCAAGCACCACACCGGTATCCATCGACAACATCTGCCCCAGCTTCAGCGCCGCCCCCCGCATCTGCGACAGGCTTTGCGTAAAGCGCAGCACATTGGCGGGCGTCATCAGCAGGCCCGCAAGATCAGGCCGCCGCCCCTGCACCATCTGCCGCAAACCACCCGCCAGCATGCTGCCCGCGATGCCCCCGGCCATGCCGCCAAACTGCGCCAGTCGCGCAACCCGGCTGACCGGCACCGCAAAACCGGTCTTGTCCAAGTCCTTGTCCGCCACCGCCCGACCCCTGACAAACCCCGCACCCGGGATATGGAGTGTCCCGGCCATTTGCCCAGCGTTTTGCGCCACCGCCGTCACCCGGTGAAAACCGGCTTGGCGCCGGGCCTCACCTTTCGCAATCCACGCCCGATTTCCGGCGACGCAGGGTGCAAAGATCGGCTATCACCGCTGCATGACAATCCTCGCCCTTCCCGATCCTGATACACTTTACCAGGCCCTTCTGACCCGCGACGCAGGGTACGAGGGTCGCGTCTTTGTTGGCGTCACCTCGACCGGCATCTTTTGCCGCCTCACCTGTCCGGCCCGCAAACCGCTACGGCAGAACTGCGTTTTCATGGCCAGCCCCGCCGCCTGCCTGCACGCCGGTTTCCGTGCCTGCCTGCGCTGCCGCCCGCTGGGCGAGGTCGCCCCCGAACATGCCCGCCTGATCGCCGCCCTGAAGGCCGACCCCGGCCACCGCTGGTGCGAAGCGGATGTGCTGGCGGCGGGCCTTGATCCCTCCACCCTGCGCCGCGCCTTCAAACGCCAGTTCGGCATGACCTTTCTCGATATGGCGCGGATGGCCCGCCTCAGGGCGGGGGCGCAGACATTGCGCGGTGGCGGCAAGGTGATCGACGCGCAGCTTGACGCTGGATTTGCCTCGGCCAGCGGCTTTCGCGCGGCCTTCGCGCGGCTGCTTGGCCATCCACCGGCGCAGATGGGGGTGCCCGCCCTGCTTGCCGCCGACTGGATCGACACGCCCCTTGGCGGCATGATCGCGGTCACCGATGCCCGCGCCCTGCACCTGCTGGAATTCACCGGCAGACGCGCTTTGGGCGCTGAACTGCGCAGGCTGTCGCAGATGGTGAAAGGTGGCATCGGCCTGGGGCGCACTGCCATCACCGATCAGACCGAGGCCCAGCTTGCCGCCTATTTCGCCGGCCACTCCGCCGCGTTCGACGTGCCGCTGATGCTGCATGGCAGCGTATTCGCCCGCAGCGTCTGGGCCTGCCTGCGTGAAATTCCGGTGGGCCAAACCCGCAGCTATGGCCAGATTGCCGCCCTGATCGGCCGCCCCGAGGCGGTGCGCGCGGTGGCGCAGGCCAACGGTGCCAACCAGATCGCCCTGCTGATCCCCTGCCACCGGGTGATCGGCGCCGATGGCGCGCTCACCGGCTATGGCGGCGGGCTTTGGCGCAAGGATAAACTGATCGCTCTGGAAACCCTGATGGCCGAAAAGGTAGCGCCCGATGCCCACTCAATCCGATAAAGCCAACCTTTTCAGATCATTGCACCGCCCCGGCGCGCCCTTGGTGATCTACAACATCTGGGATGCGGGCAGCGCCCGCTGCGTCGAGGCCGCTGGCGCGCCTGCCCTTGCCACCGGCAGCAACCCGCTCGCCGCAGCGATGGGTTATGCCGATGGGCAGGTCATTCCGCTGGAGACCCTGCTGTTCGTGGTGGGGCGGATCATCGCCTCGGTGTCGGTGCCGCTGTCGGTGGATTTCGAGGGCGGCTATGCCACCGACGCGGCCACCCTGACCGCCAACACCCGCCGCCTGCTGGAGTGCGGCGCCATCGGGGTGAATTTCGAGGATCAGATCATCGGCGGCAGCGGCCTTTATCCGGTGGACGCGCAATGCACGCGCATCGCCGCCGTTGTGGCCGCAGGCCAGACGGTGCCGCTGTTCGTGAACGCCCGCACCGATCTGTTCCTCAAATCCCCCGTCGAAAACCACGCCGCCCTGCTGCCCGAGGCCATCGCGCGTGCGCAGGCTTACGCCGCCGCCGGTGCTTCGGGCTTTTTCGCGCCCGGCCTGACGGACCCCGCCCTGATCGGCGCTCTGATCACGGCCAACACCCTGCCAGTGAACCTGCTGATCAGCCCCAGTGCACCGCCCCGCGCCACGCTCGCCAGCCTCGGTGCCGCCCGGCTCAGCCACGGCCCCTTCCCATGGCGGGCGCAGATGGCCGCCCTCACCACCGGCTACCACGCCGCCAGAGCGGATTTCCCTCAATCTGATCCGGATTGAAGGAAATCCAGGACAAGATCAGCTTGGGAATGTTGCGTGTTGCGGGAAGAGTTTGCATGCAACCAACCCGCATTGGAAAACGCGCTCGAGCGTCTGCGAGAGGCCGCGATTTCCAATCCGTGTAAACCCATCCCGCTCTACCGCGTAAAGATCAGCGCCAGCCCCGCCACCGCCAAAGCCGCCCCGCACCAGCTCAGCATGCTGGGCCGCTGGCCGGTGCGCAGCCACAACAGCGGCAGGATGATCACCGGCGAGGTCGCCGACAGCGTGGCGATGATCCCGGTTTTCGACCCTTGCAGCGCGTAAAGAAACAGCGTCATCCCGATCAAAAGCCCGATCACCGCCGTCAGTGCCGTCAGCAAAACCGCCTGTCGCGTCACCGCCACCGGCCGCGCTGGCGCCAAAGGCGTGGCCGCCATCACCCCCATCACCAGCCCCGAAGCCCCCACCCGCAGCAACGAGGCAAGGTAAGGATCAATCCCCGCCACCATCACCGGCCGCGCGATCAAAGACCCCGCCGCCTGCCCGAATGCAGCACCAAGCCCGAACAGCACGCCAAAGAACAACCCGCCCTGCAACGCCTCCAACCGGTGCGCCCCCACCCTTGGCCGCCCCAGAATGGCCAAAGCCACCCCCAGCGCCGTCACGCCGATGCCCGCCACCGCCTGCCATGGCAAAGCCTCGCCCAGCACCGCCCAGCCCAGCATCGCCGCCATCGGCGCATTCAGCGCGAATATCGCCCCCGCCCGGCGCGGCCCGATCCGCCCCACGGCGGCAAAGTTGAACGTATCGCCCAGCAGAATCCCGATCACCCCCGACACCGCCAGCACCAGCGCCTGCCCCGGCAAAACCGCCTGCCCGATGCCCGGAACCAACACGATGCCCGCAATCAACACGATGCCGGCCAGAATCAGCGACACAAACCCCTGCCGCCACAGGTTGAAATGAAACGCCCCCAGCGCCCGCACCGCATCCGCCGAGATCAGCCCCGTGGTCGCCCAACACAGCGCGGTTCCAAGCGCCGCCAATTCGTGCAGCGGCAATGCGTCAGACAAATTCATCCGGTGTTCCCATGTGTTTCACCGGCTTCTACCCGAAGGCCCGCGCGCAATGCTACCATTCAGGTCGAACTGTCCCGCACCGCGCCGTCCCGCACCGCGCCGTCCCGCACCACGCCGTCCAGCACCGCGCCGTCCAGCAACCGCCCCAATCCCCGCGCAAGGCCCAGGGCCTGCGCCGGTTGCAGCCGCGCCTCGATCCCGGCCCTCAGCGCGCCCGCATAAACCGGCCACATCCGCGCCCGAACCGCCTTGCCCTCTGGCGTCAGATGCAGCACCTGCCCCCGGCCATCGCCTGCAACCGCCGACCGCGCCACCAACCCCGCCTGCACCAACCGCTGCACCAGCCGCGACACCGCGTATTGCGGCAGCAACAGCCCTTCATGCAACGCCAGCGGCCTGACAGAGCCCGCCTGTTCAATTTCCCACAGCGCCGCGTACCACCCCAAAGGCGGCAACCCCTCGGCCTTCAGCGCCGCCTCGATCCGCGCCGCGATCTGCCCCCCCGCCCGCATCAGGCGGGCCCAGATCAACATCGTGCTGGCGTGCGGGTCATCGGTCATCCCGCAGGCCTAGCACATAGATGCAAGCGCATCAAGATAACCGCCATCGCCGCAGCAAACCGCACCCGGGCCCCAACGCGGCATCCCGCAGCCCAACCGCCGCCTTCCCCGCCGCAAAACACCCGGCCACGCCAAAACCCCGCCCCACCGCACCCGGATTCGCTTGACGCCGCTTTGCTTTCCCCCTAATTGCACCAGATCGAATTCGGGAACCGCCGGGGTTACGGCAGCTTTCCGCTGGCAAATACGAAGGAATACCACGATGTCGCGCGTCTGCGAACTTACGGGCAAAGGCCCGATGTCTGGCAACACTGTCAGCCACGCCAACAACAAAACCCGCCGCCGGTTTCTGCCGAACCTGAACGACGTCACGTTAATCTCCGATGTGCTGGGCCAGTCGTTCAAACTGCGCATTTCCGCCGCCGCCCTGCGTTCGGTCGATCACCGGGGCGGACTGGATGGCTATATGGCCAAAGCCAAGGATGCCGAGTTGTCGCTCGACGCGCTGAAGATCAAGAAAGAGATCGCCAAGGCATCGGCCGCGGTCGCGGTTGTCACCGCCGCCTGATCGCTGCTGATCCGCACAACTACAGCGTTTTGCATTTGATCTGGATCAGCAGATCAAATGCAAAATGCAACCTTCCCGGCGTTTGGCCTGTCTTGATTTGCCTTCAATCTGATTCAGATTGAAGGCAAACCGCTTTAAGGCCTTGCCTGCACCACAGGCGGGGCCTTCGCCGTTGCCCGCCGCGCGCGATACCTGCGGGGGTTTGTGGCAGGGTTCCGCCAACCCACCCTGCGCTTTGCTTGCCGCCATGATCCGCCTGCTTCCCCGCGTGCCTGCGCTGACGCCGGCAGCCACCCCGCTTGGGCGCGGCGGGCATGCGCCGGGAAAATGCGGGCCAGCCGCCGGATTACGACCTGCGCCGATACGCCGGCCGCAACCGGCAAGCCTGCCCCTGCACACCACGCCTGCCCCTGCGCACCATGCCTGCCCCGATTGCCCCGCCACTCACCCCAACCCACAGGCCCCGATGACCCCGCACCTCACCCTGCCCGCCGCCCTGTCCGCCGGGGACTGCCACCGCCTGATCGCCCTCGTGCAGACGCAGCATCTGAGAGACGCGGGCCTTGTCGGCGGCACCGCCGCCCCCGAACTCCGCCGTGCGGCAATCGCCTGGCTGGATGATATCCCCGCAGCGGCCTGGGCGATGGACCAGATGATTGCCCATGTGGCCCGTGCCAACCGCGAAACCTTCGGCTTTGACATCACCGATTTCGGCGAAAGTGCGCAGATCGCCCGCTATGACGCCGCCCACGCCGATCATTTCGACTGGCACGCCGATATCGGCCGTGGCCCGCAGGCGGCCCGCCGCAAACTCACCATCGTGGTGCAGCTTTCCGATCCCGCCAGCTATGCAGGCGGCACCCTCGAACTGCGCCCCGACAGCAGCATCGTCACCGCCCAGCCCGCCCTCGGCACCGCCACGCTGTTCCCCAGCTTCGTGCTCCACCGGGTCACGCCGCTGACCGCAGGCACCCGCTGGTCGCTGACGTTGTGGGCGCACGGCCCCGCGTTCCGCTAACCACTTGCCATCCGCCGCCCCCCACCGCTAGGCTGCGCGCATCCTGACAGGACAAGGCCCAATGCCCGCCAAACCCGATCCCGCCCCCACCCCGCGCAGCCGTGCCCGCCGCCTGAATTACAAAGCGGCCTATGACCACGCCACCATCTGCGCCATCCTCGATGCGATGCCGGTGGCCCATGTGGGCTATGTGCTGGACGGCGCCCCCGTGGTCACCCCCACCCTGCAATGGCGGGAAGGCGATCATGTCTACTGGCACGGCTCGTCGGCCAGCCGCATGCTGCGCCGGGCCAAAGCCGCACCGGTTTGCCTGACGGTTACCCTCACCGACGGCATGGTGCTTGCCCGCTCGGGGCTGGAACATTCGGTCAACTTCCGCTGTGCGATGCTGTTCGGCACCGCCACTCTGGTGGAAAACAGCGCCAAATCCCGCCACCTTCAGACGATGATGGAACAGATGTTCCCGAGCCGCTGGGCGCAACTTCGCCCCGTCACCGATCAGGAACTCAAGGCCACCACCCTGCTGACCCTGCCGATCTCCGAGGCGTCCGCCAAGATATCGCAAGGTTTCGCCACCGACCCGGAAGAAGACCTGAACTGGCCGGTCTGGGCCGGTGTGCTGCCGATCCATCACACCATGGGCGCACCGATCCCCGCCCCGAACCTGCCGCCGGGCACCCCCCTCCCTGCCCACGCCACCGCCTACCGCTTTGGCCACCAACCATGAGCCGCATCCTCTTTGTCTGCCGCGGCAACATCTGCCGCTCGCCCACCGCCCTCGCGGTGTTCCGCAAACTTTCGTCCGACGCAGGCCTCTCGGTTGACGCCGACAGTTGCGGCACCAGCGACTGGCATCTGGGCCAGCCGCCCTACCTGCCCTCAATCGAGGCCGGCCTCAAACGCGGCTATGATCTGCGCAGCCAGCGCGTGCGCCAGATCACCCCGCAGGATTTCACCGATTTCAGCCATATTCTGGTGATGGACCGCGCCAACCTGCTCGACACCCGCGCCCTGAAACCCGCCTCGGGAACCGAGCCGCAGCTGCTGCTCAGCTATGCCCCGAACCTTGCCCGCACCGATATCCCCGATCCCTGGCACACCCGCGATTTCGATGGCACGATTGATCTGATCGAAGCCGGAATAACCGGCCTCATCAAATCGCTTCAACCGCCGCAATAAGCCTCGGCCTGATCGCCGAACGCTTTATAGCGCTCCCAGAACGCATCATCGCCGTTGGATTGCGATATCCAAACCTTATGCGCCTTGTCGGGGTCTTTGAAAAACGTCGCCGCCCGCCGCTGATCCCCGCCACGCAGGGTCTGATCCGCCACCTGCCCGATGCAATTGCACAAAGACCGCGTCGCCGCATCCCGGTTCGACCGGTTGCAGGCACTCTCCACCGGCCCCGCCACCGCCGCCATCGGCAACCCCACCACCACGGCCACCGCCAGCATCCCCAACTTTACCCGCATCTTCGCCCCATTGCCGCCCGCCCGCTACGCCGGGTCTTGATCTGGGGCCAAGTATGCGCAAACCGGACAGAAGTTTCAAGATGACCCTGAACGAGCTGCCCCAACCCATGTATCTTGCCGGTTTCCCCCCGACAAAACGCCGAAACCCCTGCCGGGCAGCCGGCTGTCTCCAACCGTTTCACCGCGCGCCCGGGTGAACGCCCGCGCCCGTTCAGTTCCGAACCGCACAGGCTCAATCGCCCGGCGCAGTGGCGTCATTTGGCACAATAGGTTTCAAATCCGGCAACTGTTTCCTTATTCGCTGCGATTGCCACAGTCGGGCCATATTTGCCTTGACTGTGGCCCATGATTCGGAGTGAATTTTTAAGGTGTGGTAGGTGGGGATATTGTTGCTTGGGTGGTAAGACATAATTTTTTTCAGGAGATGCCAATGAATATGATTGAGAAACTATGCGCCGCTGCTGCTCTGGCGCTGCCGCTTGCCGGGATGGCGCTGCCAGCCCAGGCGACGGTTGTGGTCGATCCGACGACGGGAGGTTCTTACACTTTCCTTTGGAATGACCTTGGGCCGATCGACGAAATCGATGGTAACTCCGCAGATACCGATTGGTCGGTGACCTCGTTGGTTGACGCGGTGATCAACTTTTCGGTTCTGGACTGCTGCATTATCGGCGACCATTTTGCGCTGGTCCTCGACGGAATTACTACGCCTTGGGATGTCGAGGGGGTTGATGGGTTCGGCAACTTCACCGCCTTTATTGACGTGTTCTTGACTGCAGGATCAACCTACGTCTTCTCTCTCGACACCGATCTGGGTGGCGGTGGCTTCCCCGGCGCCGGCGAAGCCACTTTCGGGCGCGCAGTTCCGGCGGCCGTTCCACTGCCTGCCGCAGCACCGCTGTTGCTGATCGGCCTTGGGGCTCTGGTCGGCCTGCGTCGCCGTCGCAAGGCGGCATAAAAAACCGCAACCATTGCGAACACCTGAAATCGC
>JANNAV010000235.1:0-12910 GCA_031384695.1 Paracoccaceae bacterium | reverse complement strand
TCGGCGCCGCGCTCGGAGCGTTCGGATTTGCGGAAATAGGGCAGGCAATGGGCGTAATCCCAGTCGGGCAGCGCGAAATCGGCGGCCCAGCGATCATAATCGGTGGGATGGCCGCGCAGGTAAACCATTGAGTTGATTGAGGATGAGCCGCCAAGCACCCGGCCACGCGGCACCGGGATGGCGCGGTTCGCCAGTTCGGCTTGCGGCGTTGAGGCGTAGTTCCAGTTGATCCGAGCGTCTTTCCAGACCTTGTAGACGCCTGCGGGCATGTGGATGAAGGGGTTCAGATCGCGGGGGCCGGCCTCAAGGATCAGCACCCGCACATCCGGGTCTTCCGTCAGCCGGTTGGCCAGCACGCAGCCCGCCGAACCTGCGCCCGCGATCACATAATCATACTCGGCACGCCGGGCGGCCATCAGAGATCGCCGAGGGCTTTCAGCACCAGCCCGTGAAAGTGGTGCAGCCCGTGTTCCGAGTTGAAGCTGCGGTCTTTGTCAACCATCAGGCGGCCTTGGGAATAGCCGCGCGAATGCAGGCCGCGCTGGACGCTTTCGACCAGACCGATATCTTCGGGTTGCAAGGTTTTATCAACGTAATCAATCGCCTGCTGCTCGGCTTCGGTCGGTGTTTTGGCGGCGAAGAAGAAATCGAAATGCTCCAGCGTGGTTTCGGGGCCGGTGGGCTGAATGTGCAGAACGGTGATGTTGGCGGATCCCGGAAAGACGTTGAAGGTGACATTGGGCCAAAGCCACCACGCGGCAAAGTTGCCAGCGGGGCCATCCGCGATCTGGTAGGCGGCGTTATCGGCGCGGCCCGGCGGCGAGATGTGGCTGGAATAGAGGCCGTAGGTTTTGGTGTGGTAATTCTTGATATCCACCAGATCGACAAAGGCCGGATGCGCGGTGGAGCAGTGGTAGCATTCGAGGAAGTTGTCGACCACGGTTTTCCAGTTGGCCTTGATCTCGTAGGTCAGCCGGTGCGCGAATTGCAAGGTAGGGACGTGGGGGGAATAGCCGGTGATATCCTGGGCAAGGGTTCCGGCCTGGGGTTGCAGGGGGGCCGCATCGGGATCGAGATTGACAAAAACGAAGCCTGCGTATTCCTCCAGCCGCACCGGTTTCAGGGCAAATTCGGCGGCGGTAAAGCCTTCGACACGCTTTTGGCCGATGGCCGAGCGGAGTTGGCCATCGGTGTGATAGGTCCAGGCGTGGTAGGGGCAGGTGATCATCCGGGCCGTGCCGCAGCCTTGCAGCAGTTCGTGCGCGCGGTGCGAGCAGACGTTGTAAAAGGCGCGCAGGGTGCCGTCGTGGCCGCGCAGCACCACGATGTTCTGATCGGCCACCCGCAGGGTGACGTAATCACCGGGGGCAGTTATCTGACTGATATGACAGGCGTAATTCCACGCCTTGAAAAAGATCGCCTCGGTTTCGCGGGCGTAGATTGCGGGGTCGGTATAATAGGATTTGGGGACGGTATAGGATTTTTCGGGGTCGGCATCAAAGCGGCCCAGATCGCAGACATGGCGGGCGACGACGTTCATCGGCTGCATCCTTTTCCGACTGAGAATTGGGCGGCGCATTGGGCAGTGTATTGGTCAGAATAGGCGCAGGTGGCGATATCGCGCAATAGGCTTTGGCACCAATTTTACCGGCGGCCCAGCACCTCGACGAGGCCGGCGGCGATCATGAAGGCGGTGCCTGCCAGTTCGGGCCATCCGAAGGTTTCACCGGCGAGCAGGGCCGCGCTGATGGCGCCGACCAGCACTTCGGTGGTCAGAAGAATGCCGATGCGGCCGGGGTCAAGCCGTTGGGCCGCCCACAGGACCAGAACGTTGGGCGGCACGAAGAAGATCAGGGCGGCGGTGATGATCCACGGCAGGGCGGCCGGCAGGTTGGCGGCGGCGGCCATCGGCAGGCCGAGGCTGGCGCCAACGGCCAGTGCCGCAGCCGAGGCCAGCACGCCACCCAGCGAAAAGCTGAACACCGGCAACGCAACACCTGCGGCGGGGCGGGCGTGGCTGTGCATGCTGCCCAAGGCCCAGAGCATGCCCGAAGCCAGTGCCACCCAATCACCCGGGCGGCGCGGCAGGGGCAGGCCCTCGGTTGCGCCAAGGATCAGCGCCATGCCCGCCGCACCGCAGCCGATGGCAATCAGGCGCGACAGGCTGAGGCGGGTGCCGAAGATGATCCGCGCGCCAAGCGTGCTCCACACCGGGGTGAGATAAAACAGCAAGATCGCATGCAGCACATCCGTCATCACCAAAGCCACGGTGTAAAGCGTGAAAGCGGTGCCCAGCAACAGCCCGGCGGGGGCGTGGCGCAGGAACCCGGCCCAATGCGCGCGCCGCATCAGGAACGGCAGCGGGGCCAGCAGCGAGACGACGTTGAAGATCAGCGAGGTCCATGCACCGCCCACGCCTTGCCCATCCAGCCAGCGCAGCGGCAGCCAGAACAGGCCCCAGATGCTGCCGCACAGCGCCACGGCGATGGCGGCGGCGAGGTGGTTGCGCGGCAGGGTGGGGCTGGTTGCGGACATGGCCTATTGAAGGGTGCAAGGCCGGGCCGATGCAAGGCCGAACCGGCATTGCAGGTTGCCCATCTGCCGCATTTGCGGGTGAGGCGCGGCCGGGTGGGGCGGCAACACACGGATCAGCGAGGGCGGAACCCCGGCCCGCAGGCCCGGACGATGCCTCAGGCTGTCTCGTGGGGGCTGACCGGCGCCGCGTTAACGGCCTGCGGGCCGGTGGTTGGCAGAAAGCGGCGGTTCAGCCAGACCTGCGTGCCGTCACCCAGTTTGCCGCGCGGGTGCATCGGTTGCGGCTCGTCGCGCAGGCAAACCCAGCCATGCGCGGGCATCAGGATGCGCAGGGCCGCCTCGATGTCACCCGAATGGGTGCCGACACAGATCACCCGCACCCGCGCCGTCATATCCGCGATGGACGTTTCAATCACCGGGCCTTCGGAGCCCTGAATGTCGAAATGAATGTAATCGATCATCTCGTGATCGCCCATCAGTTCGGACAGCGTGTAGGCGGGAACCAGATCATAGGGCAAATGTCGGGCACCGATGGTATAGACGCCGGGCTGTCCTGCCATCGGCACGGCGCGGGCAGCCTCGATCATCTTGGCGCGGTCGGTGCCAACCTGACCCCGCACGCGCGCGCCCCATTGCATCGACGGATCAAGCGCCACCGGAAAGAACGCGATGCCGGATTCGGCGGCAACGATGCCATGCACCGCACGCAGGTTTTCGGGGGTGGCGCCGTTATTGGCGAAATGCTGCACCATGGTTGCGACCTTTGGCTGATGCCCCTCGACCCCGATCAGGCGGATGGTTTCGATGCCCATCTGGCGCGCGGCGCCAAAGCCCGCGCCGATCCACGGCCCCCAGCCCGCGCCGCATTCCATCAGCACGGCGCGGCCACGCCCGCTGTGCCGGGCCGAGGCCACCGCCCAGAGCAGCGAAATCCACTGCCAATTGTTCAGCGGCACCGGCTGTTGCACCCCGCCGTTGCCGATCCAGATACCGTTGAAATCCACATGGCTGCGCAATCCCATGAAATCATGAATGAAATCGGGGTCAAGTTTGGCGGGTACGCGTTTGAACTGATCAAAGATTGCGTCTGACATCAGGCTCAGGGGAAAATCGTTGGCAACTGACATTGTGGTGAAGACCCTTTTTGGTTGCAGGTTCGGAATTCGGGCGACATCAGAGTTCGGGCAGGGGTGGCGAGGCTGCGGCAGGCCGGGCGCCCCTGCGGCGAAAATTCAGGATTTTGCCGCGATTTGCAAGCGCCGGATCAAAGCTGGCCGCGGTTTGCGCCAGCCGCTTGCGTCAGGCCGCCGTGCCGATTCATTTGCTTGACCGAAAAGCTTGCCCGCTGAATACTGATGGCAAACGCCCGTGCAAGGGGTGCAACCATAGGGGAGTGATCATGAACCAGACGCGCCGCAGTTTTCTGAAATCCGCCACAGCCGCTGTTGCCATGCCCGCCATCATCGGCCGGGCTTCGGTGGCCACCGCCGAGACCGCGTTTGCGGGCGAGAGCCTGATTGCGGTCTCGTGGTCGGGCAATTACGAGCAGGTGTTCCGCGAGACCATCATCGAGCCGTTCAATGCGAAATATGGCACCAAGGCGGAAACCGTGGGCGGGTGGGATCAGATCACCTCGCAGATTGCCGCCGCCCCCGAGGACAACCCGCCCTTTGATGTGACGGTGGCGGAGGAATACATCTCGTCCACCGGGCTTGCGGGCGGGCAGTATCAAAAGACCGATCCGGCGAATATTCCCAACCTTGCAGCGGTTTACCCGTGGTTCTATGAGACCCGGCCCGACAAGGCCAAGGACTACGGCATTCCGTTCGGCGGCGGCACCTGCATGCTGATGGTGCGCAAATCGCTTGAAATTGCGCCGACGTCCTGGAGCCTTTTGTGGGACGAACGGCTGGCGGGCAAAGTGACGTCAGATTCTGCCGCGTGGTGGTGGACGCTGTCGGTGCCTGCAGTGATGAGCAAAATCAACCCCGGCCTTGACGAGATGTATGACATGGCCACCGCCGAGGCGCTGTTCGCCGAACTGGACAAGCTGAAGGTGGCCAAGTGGTACAGCGACGGCGCCGAGCAGGCCAATATCCTCAATCAGGAAGAAGCCGACGCGGCGATGACCTTCTCATCGGACGCCTACACTTTCCTGACTGAGAACCCCGATGAATACGTGGCCGCCGTGCCCGAAGAGGGCGTGTCGGCCTGGGCGGACTGGTATTTCAAGGTGCGCGGCACGCAGCACAGCGAACTGGCCGATCTCTTCATGAACTATCTGCTGGCAAAGGAAACCCAGGACCGTTTCCTTGCCAAATCCATGATCTTCATGGCGCGGCAGGATGTGACGGTGCCCGCGCATTGGACCGGCTATCCGGCGTCGAACGCCGATTATCACCGGATGTTCCAGATTTTGACGATGGATGGCTGGGACAAGATCAACGCCAATTATCAGGCGTTTGATGACCGTATGAAACAGACGGTTCAGCGCACAACCGGCTGAACTTTTGGCCTTTAACCATGGAGGAAGCCCATGCTGGTGAACCGTCGTCTTGCTTTGCAGGGGCTTGCATCACTTGCCGCCCCTGCCCTTCTGGGCCGGGCGCGGCCCGCGCAGGCGCAATCGGCGTTTGCCGGTGAGGGGCTGGTGGTGGTGTCGTGGTCGGGCAACCACGAGCTTTCGTTCCGCAAACTGGTGGTGGAGCCGTTCAACGCCACCTATGGCACCAAGGTGGAAACCGTGGGGGGCTGGGATCAGATGGTGGCGCAGATCGTGGCCGCCCCCGCCGACAACCCGCCGTTCGATCTGACGATTGCCGATGAATACACCACCTCGGCGGGGTTGGCGGAGGGGTTGTTTCTGGCAACCGACCGCAGTGCGATGCCGGGTTTCGCCGCCGTCTATCCGTGGTTTGACGCGCTGCGGGGGGATGCCGCGAAGTATGGCGTGCCGTTTGGCGGCGGCTCGCTCTGGATGCTGACGGCAAAGGCGAGCGGCGTGGCACCGGACAGTTGGGCCAACTTCTGGGATCCGGCGGTGCTGGGCAAGACCACGATGGATGCGGCGGCGTTTTACTGGGATTTGTGTATCCCCGCCCTGATGTCGGCGCGCAAAGCCGGGATTGACGAAGTGTTCGATACCCCCGCCGAGATGGAGCCGCTGTTTCTGGCGCTGGAAAAGCTGCGCATGGCGAAGTGGTACAAGGACGGGGCGGAACTTTCGAACCTGATGTTGCAGGAAGAGGCGCAGGTGGCGACGATGTATTCGGGCGATGCCTACGGGTTCCTGAAGGACTATGGCGATGAATTTACCGGTGCGGTGCCGAAAGAAGGCACGGCGTCTTACACCAACTGGTTTTTGCAGGTGCGCGGCACCAAGCATGGCGATCTGGCCGACCTGTTCCAGTCCTACTTGCTGGAGCAGGAAACCCAGCAGCGGTTCCTGAACGGATCAACCGATTTCATGTCGCGCGCCGATCTGACAGCGCCCGCGCATTGGGCGGGATACCCCAAAAACGATGCCGAGATGGCCGCGACCTTCAGCCTGTTCAGCCTTGCCGGGTGGGACAGGTTCGGGGCCAACTGGGAGGCGCTGGATGCGCGGATGAAACAGACCATCACGGTGACGACAGGCGGATGACGGTTCCGGCACTTGATCTTCAGGCGGTGCGGCGGGTTTTCGGGCCGGTGGTGGCGGTGGACAATGTATCGCTCAGCGTTGCGAAGGGCGAGTTTGTCACCCTGCTGGGGCCTTCGGGATCGGGCAAAACCTCGACCCTGCGGCTGGTGGGCGGGTTTGATCCGCTGGATGGCGGGGCGATCCGGATCAACGGCGCGCGGATCGACCATTTGCCCGCCTATCAGCGCGACACGGCGACGATCTTTCAATCCGGCGCGCTTTTTCCGCACAAGACGGTGGCGGAGAATGTGGCGTTCGGGCTGCGGATGCGCAAGGTGGGGGCGTCGGAGATCGCCGACAGGGTAAAGCAATACCTTGATATCGTGCGGCTTTCGGGCTTTGCCGACCGATACCCGGCGCAGCTTTCGGGGGGGCAGAAACAGCGGGTGGCGCTGGCGCGGTCGCTGGCGGTGCGACCCGCGATCTTGCTGTTTGACGAGCCTTTGTCGGCGCTTGATCTGAGTTTGCGGCTGCAATTGCGGGCCGAAATCAAGAGCCTGCACGATCAGTTGGGGTTCAGCGCGATCTATGTGACGCATGATCAGGGCGAGGCGATGGCGCTGTCGAGCCGGGTTGCGGTGATGCGCAACGGGGCGATCGAACAGATCGGCGCGCCTGAAAGCATTTTTCATGCGCCCGCCAACGAGTTTGTCTATACATTCATCGGCGAAAGCTGTTGCCTGCCGGTTCGGTTTGGCGATGTTGCGACCGACAGCGCGGGGGCGCCGGTTGATCTGCATCTGGAGGTCAGCCAGCCGCCGGGGGAGGCGCGGCTTTACATCCGCCCGTCGCGTCTGCGGTTTGGAGCGCAAGCAGCGGGCCTGCCCAACCGGTTGAAAGCACAGGTGGATTTCGTCGAGTTTCTGGGTGAGGCCAACCGCTATCATCTGCGCGCGGGCGCGGTGGAGGTGTTTGCCGATCATCCGGGCCCTGCCCTGCACGCGGCGGGTGAGGTGGTGGATGTGGGCTGGCAAAGCGCGGATATGCGGGTGTTCAGGTGACGGATGACGCGGGTTTTACCGCCGCACGCAGCACCCGGGCCCGCCGCAACCGGGCGGCGCCCTGGGTTCTGATGCTGCCCGCGCTGGTGCTGGTGGTGATCTTTTTCGGGCTGCCGACGGTCTATATGGCGCGGATGAGTTTCAACTTGTCGGAGGGGGCCAAGCTGTTCACGCCCGGACTTACATTGGCGAATTACCGCAACATATTCTCGAACGAGGTGTTCACCGATGCGATCTGGACGACGGTGAAGCTGTCGCTGATGGCGTCATTGGCGACTTTGGCAATCGGTTATGGGTTTG
Organism: Paracoccaceae bacterium; assembly: GCA_031384695.1. Classification (GTDB taxonomy): domain Bacteria; phylum Pseudomonadota; class Alphaproteobacteria; order Rhodobacterales; family Rhodobacteraceae; genus JANNAV01. The sequence goes on along the minus strand of JANNAV010000235.1, from coordinate 5,392 downwards.
CGCTGCTGGTCTGGCTGAAGCCTGCGAAATGGCGGCTGATCTTCATCGGGCTGGCGCTTTGCCCGCTGTTGATATCCGAGATTGCGATCATTTTCGGGTGGTGGATGTTCTTTCCCAAGAACGGCTTGCTGAGTTTTTCGCTGCTGAACGCGGGGCTGATCACCGACAAGATCAGCCTGATGTACACCGAATTCGCGGCCTTTGTGGGGTTGGTGTATCTGACGTTGCCGTTTTGCTTTTTTATCCTGTTGTCGATACTGGACGGGCTGGACAAGCGGATGCTGGAGGCGGGGGCCGATCTGGGCGCATCGCCCTTGACCACCTTCCGCGAGGTGGTGCTGCCGCTGACGCGCAACGGCTTGCTGGTGGCGTTTTCGCAATGTTTCATCTTTACCATGGGCACCTATGCGACGCCTTCGGCGCTGGGGCCGGATACGCTGTGGACGCTGGGCTTTCTGGTGCAGGAACAGATGCTTGGCCGCAATAACTGGCCTTTGGCATCGGCCCTGTCGATGGTGTTGGTGGTGAGTGTGGGTGCGATGATGATCTTTACCCGCGCGTTGAGTGCCAAGCGCGCCACCCTGCATGTCTGAGGTGAGCCCCCCCCTTATCCGGCCCCCCCTGACCGGCACCCCCCTGATCCGGCGCAGTGCCGAGCCTGTGGTGTTCCGGGTGCTGACGCTGGCTTTCACCATTTTCATCGTTGCCTATGTGCTGATCCCGATTGTGGTGACACTGGTGATGTCGTTCAACGATGCGGCGCAAATCCGCTTTCCGATCAAGGCATGGTCGCTGGACTGGTACCGCGATTTCGTGGCCAGCCCGCAATGGACCGAGGCGTTGAAAAACAGTTTCATTATTGCTGTGGGCACGGCCATGATCTCGACCACATCGGGGATTCTGGCGGCCTGGGCGTTTGAGCGTTATGACTTTCCACTGAAAAATCTGGTCTATATCCTGATCATGATGCCGCTGTTCATGCCCGGCGTGGTGCTGGGGCTGGGGGTGGCGATTGCGTTTGGCGGGGTGACGCTGGGGGGCGTTACCATCTATGGCTCGCGCGGGTTGGTGATGGTGGCGCATTCGCTTTGGGCGATGCCTTTGGTGTTCATGCTGATGGAGGCGACGTTCCGCACCATCGACAACCGGGTGGTTGAGGCGGCAAATGATCTGGGTGCAGCACCACTGCGGACGTTTTTCGAGGTGGTGATCCCGATGGTGTCAACCGGCATCATCTCGTCGGTGCTGTTTGCCTTTGTGATTTCGCTGAACGAATTTGTGATGGCGCTGTTTCTGACCGACCGGGATACCCAGACCCTGCCGGTGTTGATGTGGCTGAGCCTGCGAAGTGCGGGGACGCCGCGGCTTGCGGTGGCGTCGGTTATTCTGGCGTTGACGGTGTTCGCGGCGTTGACGCTGATCATGCTGTGGTATGTGCGGCAACTGAGGAAGGTGGCGCGATGAAGATCAGGGCGATGGTGGCGGTAGGTTTGGGCGGGCCGGAGGTGTTTCAGGCGCAGGATGTGGTGCTGGGCTGGCCCGGCGGGCCGCAGGATGTGCTGGTGACGTTGCGGGCGGCAGCCCTGAACCCGGCGGATGTGTTTTTTCGCCAGTTGGGCGGCTATCTGGCGTCGGATCAGCCGTTTGTGCTGGGGCATGACGGGATGGGCGTGGTGGCGGCTGTTGGATCGGGTGTCGTGGGTTTGCGGGCCGGCGACCGGGTTTGTTTTTGCAATGGCGGCATTGGCGGGGTGATGGGCACCTATGCCGAGGCGGCGGTGGTGCCTGCGGCGCAGCTGGCGCTGGTGCCGGAGGCGGTGGATGATCTGACCGCCGCCGCCTTGCCGCTGGTGGCGATCACCGCATGGGAGGCGCTTTATGACCGCGCCGCGTTGCTGCCGGGCGAGTTTGCGTTGATCCATGGCGGGGCGGGTGGCACCGGGCATGTGGCGGTGCAACTGGCGGCGCTGCGCGGGGCGCGGGTGGCGGCCACCGTCAGCACCGCCGGGAAAGCGCGGATTGCGCAAGAGATGGGGGCGGAAGTTGCCTTCAACTACCGCGAGACCGATTTTGCGGCTGCTGCGATGGCGTGGTCAGGCGGGGTGCAGGTGGCGTTTGACAATGCCGGGGCCGACACGCTGATGCAGACATACCGGGCGATGGCGCCTTATGGGCGGCTGATCAGCCTGATGGGGTTGCCGGGCGATGATGCCGAGTTGACGGCCTATAACCTGAACCTGACGCTGCACAATGTGATGATGCTGACGCCGATGTGGAAGGGGCTGACCGCGCGGCTGGCCGGACAGGCGGCGATCTTGCGGCAGGCACTGGCGCTGGTGGCGGCGGGCAAACTGGTGATCCGCCATGCCGCGACATTTGCGCTGGCGGATGTGGGCCGGGCGCATGCCCTTCTGGAAAGCGGGCAGGCGGTGGGCAAGGTGACGTTGCAGATCGGGTGACGTGAGGGTTCGGGGTTGGCGTGGCAGAGCGGCGATAGCCGTCGTTACCTATCGGTCGCGCCCTTGCCTGCAAGGATGTGGCCGCGGAATTTGCCGATGCGCGCGGCGCGCGTTGCGGCGGTTTTTGCGCCGTTCAGGTTGATCACATAGCTTTTCTGCCGCCCCGGTGTGAGGCCATGAAACGCCTCGGCAAGTTCGGGGTCGGTATCCAGCGCCTCGACCAGTTCTTCGGGCAGATCGGGATCGCCGGTGGCTTTGCCGGGCTTGATGCCCGCAGCGGCATAGCCCATGGCCTCGGCCAGATAGGCACGGAACACCGGTTCCAGCGCGGCCACCTGTGCGTTGCTGGTAAAGCGGATAACATCGCGATTGCGGGTATTCGGGCCGTTTTGTTCCAGAATGCCTTCGGGGTCTTGCAGCAGGGCGGCATTGAAGAAGGTCACCCGGAAATCGCCGCGAAAGGCCCCCAACAGCACGATGTTGCGGTTTGCGTGCCTATAGCAGGGATGCCCCCATTTCACCGCCTCGACCAGCCCGGCGGCAAGGCAGATCACGCGGATGGCGGCAAGGCCGGACGCCCATTGGCGGGTTGAACAATCTGCCGTGGCAAAGCGCGCGCAGCGACCGCAGCCTTTGGCGAAGAAGTCTTCGATATCGGTGATCATGGTGGCGCTGCTTTCAAGGTGTGGTAGCAGCGTAGTGCCATCAGGGTTCGCGGTCAAAGACCATGACACGCGTTGGCTCAGTTGCTGAGCGCCAGCGTTATGATGCCGGAGGCGACGATGGCGGCGGCGAGCAGGCGGCCACGCGCGGGCCTTTCGCCGAACCAGAACACGCCGATCAGGGCGGCGAGAACCACGCTCGATTCGCGCACCGCCGAGACTGCCCCCAAAGGCGCGAAGGTTTTCACATACAGCACCAGCCCGTAGGCCGCACCCGCCGCGATGCCGCCCAAGAGGCCCGCCAGCAGCACCCGCGGGGCGAAGTGGCCACCGCGGCGCCAGCGCGACCATGCGATGCAGGCGGGCACCGGGGCCTCGAACACAAAGAGCCAGCCGATATAGCCGAGGGGGCTTTGCGACCAGCGCACGCCGATGCCGTCGGCCACCGAATAGGTGGCGATCAGGCAACCGAGTGCTATGGCAATGCCGATGGTGGCGGGCGGGGCTTTCACCGCGCCGCGCCGGAGCGCCAGCAGGCAGATGCCGCCCGAGACCAGCGCCAGCCCGAGCCAGCCTTGCGGGGTCAGCGTTTCGCCGATCAGCAGTACCGCGCCGAGCGAGACCAGAGCGGGGGCCATGCCGCGCGAGATCGGGTAGACTTGGCTGAGATCGCCGTGGGTATAGGCGTGGTAGAGCAACAGGTAATAGCCGTAATGCACCAGTGTTGAGGTGATGAGCGAGGGCCAGCTGGCGGCAGTGGGTGCCGGATAGAGGCTGATCATCACCAGCCCGATCAGCACATGGGCGGATGCCACGGCGGCCAGGATGGCGGCACGGTCGGGGATCGCCTTGAGGAGGGCGTTCCAGCCGGCGTGCAGGCAGGCCGCGAACAGCACGATGGCGAGGGCGGTGGCGCTCATCTGTCGGGCCTTTTCGCAGTGCCGCGCGGCGGCGTCATCCCCATGGCAGCGAGAAGGTCTTGACGCTGGTGAAGGATTTCATCGCCTCGACGATGCCTTCCTTGGCACCGTTGCCGCTGTCTTTGATGCCACCAAAGGGCGACATTTCGGTGCGGTAGCCGGGCACCTCCCATATGTTGACGGTGCCGACTTGCAGATCGCGGATGTAGTGCTGCATCCGGTTGAAATCATTGGTGCAAACGCCAGAGGACAGGCCGAAGGCAGTGGCGTTGGAGATGGCGATGGTGGCGGCATCATCATCAGGAACCCGGACGATGGGGATGATCGGGCCGAAGGTTTCCTCCATCACCAAGGCGCTTTCGTGCGGCACATGATCGACCACGATGGGGGGCAGCAAGGCGCCTTTGCGGCCCGGATGATAGAGGATGCGCGCGCCTTGGGCTTCGGCTGCATGCACGCGGGCCTCGAAACTTTCGGCGGCCTGCGCATGCACCACGCAGCCAAGTTCGGTGGCGGGATCCATCGGATCGCCGTAGCGCAGGGCGCGGGCGCGGGCGAGGACCAGCGGCACGAAACGGTCGGCGACACTGGCCTGACACAGGATGCGCTTGACGGCGGTGCAGCGTTGGCCCGAGTTTTTGGTGGCCCCGGCAACCGCGAGGTCTGCGGCCTTTGCGAGGTCGGCATCCGTCAGATCGTGGCATATGATCAGGGGATCGTTGCCGCCGAGTTCCAGCACCTGCCGCTTGTAGACGGCGCGGGCCGCGATCATCTTGCCGACCGCCACGCCGCCGGTGAAGGTGATGAGGTCGAAGTTGGGGTTGGTGATCATCTCGTGGCCGATGTCGGCGGGCCAGCCGGTGATCACCGACAGCATTTGCGGCGGCAGCCCGGCCTCGTACAGCACATCCGCCAGCCAGATCGCGGTGAGGGGGGTGAGGTCGGCGGGTTTCAGCACGATGCAGTTGTTGGTGGCGATGGCGGGGGCGATCTTGTGGCTGACCATGTTCAGCGGGTGGTTGAAGGGGGTGATGGCCGAGATGGCGCGCAGCGGCTCGCGGATGGTGAAGATCTTGCGGGATTTGCCATGCGGGGTCAGATCGCAGGAGAAGATTGCGCCATCGTCATGGATGCACATCTGGCCCGCGAGGGTGAAGACATCGCAGGCCCGGCCACATTCGTAAAGCGCGTCGGCGCGCGAAATGCCGAGTTCCGCGGTGATGATCGGGGCAAGGTCAGCCTTGCGTTCAGCGATGATACGGGCGGTGGTCAGCAAGATCACTTGCCGGGCATAGCGGGTGAGGGTTGGGGTATAGTTCAGGGCGATATCAAAGGCTTCGCGGACGTGCTC
>JANNAV010000096.1:0-2552 GCA_031384695.1 Paracoccaceae bacterium | reverse complement strand
CAGCAACGTCAGCAGGGTCGGCCATTGCAGCAAGAACCCGAGCATCACCAGCACGAAGCCCATATACTGCGGATGCCGGATACGGGCATAAGGCCCGCTTGTCGCCAGAACCTTGCGGCGCTGTGCATCATAAAGCACCCGCAAGGCTGAGGAGATCAACACGAACCCGCCGCCGATGAACACAAAACTCAGGATATGGAAGGGGCCGAAATGCGGATTAGACCGCTAGCCCAACAGTTCCTCCAGCAGATGCCCGCCATCATGCGACATCCGGTCGACCTGCGGATACTGGGCAGAAAGCCAGAATGAAAGCAAATAGATCGTCAGAGGAAAGCCCTACATCTCGGTAAACAATGCCACCAGAAACGCGCTGAAGGCACCGAAGGACCGCCAGGCGCGCGGGGTTTCCGGCTTGAAAAAAGATGAAGGCGAACAGAATGAAGATTGCCGAGTTGACGACGACCAGCCACCGCAGACCATAGGCGGGGACAGCGGTTTCCAAGGCGAGCCTTTCTTGATTGGTTCAGGTTGCGGGCGGCGGGGTCGGCTGACCGATTGGCGCAGGGGGTTCGGACGACGCGGCACCATGCCTCGCGTGCCCGCCGTGTCGCCCATGTATGAAGACGTGCATCAACAGACAGGCCGGCAGCAGCAGAAACGGCAGAACGGCAAATGTATGAGCCCGATACTCGGCCAACAGATAAAAGCCCGCGATGGCCAGAAACGTGACAAGGGCGATCTTGTTGCGGGACCATCCTGAACCGGGGCCGGTCCGGGTGTGCGTGTTGTGGTCCATTATTCCCTCCGGCAGGTTTTCAGCTTCAAGGCTGATGGTCCCGCGAGACCAGTTTTCCTCCTTACCGAACCGCAACCCCGTCGCGCCGTCGTTGATCTGGATCAATGCGTGCGGGTTGTCTTCCGAGGGTAAGGGGCCGGAGGTGCTTTTGAAAAGCAGACCTGCGTAAACGTCGTGGCGTCAGATAATCAGGACCGGGGCAAAACCGCCACCGGGCGTTCGAAAGTTCGTGGTCTGGCCCTGATAGATCCGGGCTGCCACCAGTAGCTGCGGTGCGGCATAGGTGTAAAGGCGCACATCGACCTTGCGCAGCGTGGGCTGGCAGTCGCGCCGGATCATCCGGAGGCCGGGGGCGGCGATGGTTTGGGCCACATAATCCGCCGCGAGAATATCGGCCCAGACTGATCTTGTCAGCTTGTCACCGCGATACACCGCCTTGCCGCGATACCCCGAGACCGGCTTGCAGAACAATAGCCGACGAGAGGCCCACAACCCATCCGCGTTCTGCGGCGTTACCATCTGTGTCTGCGGGAGCCCTGCAAGCCGCCGGGTCAGCGACGGGTCAACCCCCAGAGCGCCAAGTGCCACCGGGTCCGACAACAGCGTTAGGTTGCGCTTGTGCGCCAGCAACGCATGATTGTGCGGGTTCGGGGTCAGCACAACGATGCCGTCCTGACAGGCGCGGCGGAGGGCGGTGTGGCCGGTGTCGGACAGGGTGAAATCGACCAGCCGGTTTTAGACCAGATCAATCGGCAACGCGCCAGGGAACAGCCCGGCGTCCCGATACTCCATCGCGCCCGGATCACAGATCACCGCGTCGATCCCGGCACGGATCAGCATCTGCTGCGCCAGCACAAACTCTGGATACAGATATTGGTCTTCGGGCGCGTCGTCGACGATGGCAATCCGGCGTAGCGGGGCATCGCCGCGCTGGCGCTGCCATTCGGCGCGGAACATCGCCAGCACATGCGCCGCGAACCCCGGCGTCAGCCCGTCCTTGGGGCGGTGGGCCAGTTCGGCGCGGCACAAGGACTGCGCCCGGGCCAGCAGGGAGTTCAGGAATGCGCCGCCGGCGTTGGTGTTCACCCCGATGAGTTTCGGGCTGTCCTCGCCCAGATGAAAGTCATAGCCCATCAGCGCGCCCACCGGGCCGGGATCATGCTGCGCAATCGGCGGGCCCTATGCCATAACCGCATCCCGAAACGCCGGGATTTGCGCCATCGCCTCAATCATGGCCACCGTGTCCAGCATCACGTCCAGTGCCGCTGCGGGCAAAAACACCGGCACGTTGGAAAACAGGTGCGGGTGGGTCGCGGCGATCTGGTCATAAAGCCCCGGCTGGCCCGATGCGACGCCAAGTGCCGCGCCGAGTTTTCCACGATCTATGGTGATGCAAAAACAATCCTGATTGAGGTCCGCAGGCACCAGCCCCGGGGTGCCGGGCAGCAGCGCATCGAAAACATCAGGCATCTGGCGTCCTTTCCCTGCCCGCTGCGTCCTGTGGAACCGGCGAGCCAGACTACCGCATGACCGTGCAGCGCCACTTGATACAGGTCAAGGTGCCGGACCGGGCCGCTTGCTAGGGTGGCGCATCCGTTGGCAATGCCCGGCCGCTTTGAGGAGATGAATCATGCGCAAGACAACTCTCGACGTGGCCGATCTGTTCAGCATCCTCGATTTTGCCGGGGTGCAGAAGCGGGTGCTGGCACTGCCGGGTGTCAAAGACGCCGAGATGACGGCGGCATCGTCCAGCGTC
>JANNAV010000207.1:0-13157 GCA_031384695.1 Paracoccaceae bacterium | reverse complement strand
TTCAACGGAGAAAAATGCACCCTCCAACTTCGCCATCAAACACCTGGCGTGTTGCCTTCGATTGGATTGAGGGCAGTCACTCTGCACCCTATGGCCGCGATTGCGCTTGCAAACGCGTTCGGGGTGCAGAGTGAACCCGATTGTACGCAACACACCCTAAAGCGCCGCTTTTTTCTTGCTGGCAAAAAGCCGCGTGGCAATCGGGATCAGGGCCAACCCCAGCGCAAGGCCCAACAGCCCGTCAATCGCCGCTGTCACCGCCCATTCGGCAAACCCGCCGATGGCAGGCACCGCAAGCGCCACAGCCACGGCAAGATGGTGTATCTGTGCGTAAAGCCAGCCCCAACCCAGCACATCCATGCCGTGAAGGATGATCGAACCGCCCACCCAAAGCATCGCCGCCGTGCCGATGATGGACAGCACCGCCATCACCTTTGGCATCGCCAGCACCAGCCCCCGGCCAACCGCACGGGTGCTGCGCAACCGGCCATTGCGCGCGATGAACAGGCCCGCATCATCCATCTTCACGATCAGCGCCACCGTGCCGTACACCGCCACAGTGATGACCGTGCCGACCACCGCCAGCGTCACCGCCTCCATCCAGATGTTCGAGGGCGGGATGGCCGCAAGGGCGATGGTCATGATCTCGGCCGACAGGATGAAATCGGTCTTGATGGCCCCGGCGATCTTTTCCTCCTCCAGGTGGTTCGGATCTTTGGTGTCAAAGTCGGCCGCAACCTCGGGGTCGGCATGGGGGAAGATCAGATGAAACACCTTTTCCGCCCCCTCAAAGCACAGATAGGCGCCGCCGATCATCAACAAGGGCGTGATGGCCTGCGGCAAAAGGTTCGACAGCAGCAAGGCTGCCGGCAGCAGGATGACCAGCTTGTTTTTCAACGACCCCAGCGCGATCCGCCCGATGATCGGCAATTCGCGGTCAGCCTCAAAGCCGTGGACGTATTTCGGCGTCACCGCCGCATCGTCGATCACCACGCCCGCGGCTTTGACGGCGGCCTTGCCCGAAGCCGCCGCAATGTCATCAATCGACGCCGCCGCCACCTTGGCAATCGCCGCCACATCATCAAAAAGTGCCAGAAGTCCGCTCATCGCCTGCCTTTTTGTCCGGTGGGTTACAGAGGTTCTAGCTTGGGCGGCCTGCGCAGGCTAGGGGGCCTTCAATCTGAAGTGGCAATCGGGTAGTCACCGACATGAGACGATACAGCGGTTGCCGGAGGCCCTGATGAGCTATCGAAACGCCTTTGCGCTTGTCGTGGTCATTGGCGGCGCGGTTTTTGCCGACATGTACCTCAATGAGGGCAAGGCATTGCTGTTTTTGCTGCGCAAGATGGTGGACCTGACCATCTGGATGTCGTTCTGGCGTTGATTGTTGAGACATTTTCGCACAGGTAACCCCGATACCCCCCCCGCGCATGAGTCGCGCATGAATTTCAGGAGACTGGCATGGCCGTGAAGGTAGCAATCAACGGGTTCGGGCGGATCGGGCGCAACGTGTTGCGCGCCATCATCGAATCGGGGCGGACCGATATCGAGGTGGTGGCGATCAACGATCTGGGGCCGGTGGAAACCAACGCGCATCTGTTGCGGTTTGATTCCGTGCATGGCCGCTTTCCGGGGGTGGTGAAAACCACGGCAACCACGATTGATGCCGGGCGCGGGCCGATCGAGGTGACGGCTATCCGCAATCCCGCCGATCTGCCGTGGAAGCATATTGATATCGTGCTGGAATGCACCGGGATTTTCACCGACAAGGATAAGGCGGTGGTGCATCTGGAGAACGGCGCGAGCCGGGTTCTGGTATCTGCGCCGTCGCAGGGCGCGGATAAAACCATCGTTTACGGCGTGAACCACGATACGCTGACCGCCGCCGATCTGATCGTGTCCAACGCGTCCTGCACCACCAACTGCCTCAGCCCGGTGGCGCAGGTGCTGCACCAGACGGTGGGCATTTCGCGCGGCTTCATGACCACCATCCACAGCTATACCGGCGATCAGCCGACGCTGGATACCATGCACAAGGATCTGTACCGGGGCCGGGCGGCGGCGCTGAGCATGATCCCAACCTCGACGGGTGCTGCCAAAGCGGTTGGCCTTGTGCTGCCGGAACTGGCGGGCAAGCTGGACGGGGTGGCGATCCGGGTGCCAACCCCGAACGTGTCGGTTGTCGATCTGGTGTTCGAGGCCACGCGCAAAACCAGCGTGGCCGAGATCAACGACGCGGTCCGGGCGGCGGCGGACGGGCGGCTGAAGGGTATTCTCGGCTATACCGATCAGCCAAATGTCAGCGCCGATTTCAACCACGATCCGCATTCCTCGATCTTCCACATGGATCAGACCAAGGTGATGGAGGGCACCATGGTGCGCATTCTGACCTGGTACGACAACGAGTGGGGCTTTTCCAACCGGATGGCCGATACCGCCGTGGCGATGGGCAAGCTGCTCTGATTGGTGCGTCAAAGGCGGCCGGTTGGCCCCCTTCTGCGTTCAGAGGGGGGTCAGGCCCTTGGCAAAGCGCCGGGCATTGGCCTGATAGCTGCGGGCCGATACCAACAGGCGCGCCTGTGCATCGGCGTCCAACAGCCGGATCACCTTGCCGGGCGACCCCATCACCAGCGCGCCATCGGGAATGTCCTTGCCTTCGGTGATCAGCGCGCAGGCCCCGATCAGGCAGCCCCGGCCAATTTTCGCACCGTTCAGAATGGTCGCCCCCATGCCGATCAGGGTGCCATCCCCAATGGTGCAGCCGTGCAGCATCGCCTTGTGGCCGATGGTACACTGCGCCCCGAGGGTCAGCGGATAGCCCATATCGGTGTGCAGAACCGCGTTTTCCTGCACATTCGATCCTTCACCGACCGTGATCATTTCATTGTCACCGCGCAGCACCGCGCCAAACCAGATACTGGCCCCGGACAGTGCCGTAACCTTGCCGATCAGCACCGCAGAGGGCGCGATCCAAGCGCTGGGATGAATGTCGGGGGCGATGCCGTCGAGTGCATAGATCATCGGGTTTCAAACTCGCGGTTCAGAGAGCGGACGAATTCGGACAGGGCGGGCTGACGGTCGCGCCGTTCGCGCTCTGCCTGAAGAATGGTCCGCAGGGTGTTGAAAGACATATCAATATCCGCATTGACGATCACATAGTCATATTCCGCCCAATGGCTGATCTCGTCACGGCTTTTGGCCATGCGGGCGGCGATCACCGGCGCGCTGTCCTGACCCCGGCTTTGCAGACGGCGTTCCAACTCGGCAATCGAGGGCGGCAGCACGAAGATCGACACCACATCGCGGCCCAGCGAAGAGTTGCGAATCTGCTGGCCGCCCTGCCAGTCGATATCGAAAATGGTGTCGCGCCCGGCCTGCATCGCGGCCTCCACCGGCGCGCGGGGCGAGCCATAAAGGTTGCCGAACACCTCGGCATGTTCCAGCATTTCGCCGGTTGCCACCATCTTTTCAAAAGCTTCGCGGCTGCGAAAGTAGTATTCGCGCCCATCCTCCTCGCCACTGCGCGGCGGCCGCGTGGTGGCCGAAACCGAAAAGCGCAGGCTTGCATCCCAGTCCATCAGCATCCGCGCAAGGGTGGATTTGCCTGCACCCGAAGGCGATGAAAGGATCAGAAGAAGGCCACGGCGCATCATCGGTTATTCCACGTTTTGCACTTGCTCGCGCATCTGATCAATCACCGTCTTGAGGTCAAGCCCGATCCGGGTCAGGCCAAGCGATTGCGATTTCGCGCAAAGCGTGTTGGCCTCGCGCATGAATTCCTGCATCAGGAAATCAAACTTGCGCCCCACCGGGCCGGGATCAGCCAGCAGGCTGCGGGCGGCGTCCAGATGGGCTGTCAGGCGGTCGATCTCTTCGGTGACATCGGTTTTCACCGCGAGCAGCGCCAGTTCCTGCGCAAGGCGGGTGGCGTCCACGCCGTCGCTGTTGGCAAGGATGCGGGCGACGGCCTCGCGCAGGGTGGTGTGGGCGGTGGCAAGGCGGGCCTCGGCCTCATGGGTGGCGGCGGTGGTCAGGGTTGCGATGCGCGCCAGTTGGGCCGCGATCACACCCGCAAGGGCCGCGCCTTCGGCGGCGCGCATGGCAGCGAAACCGGCCAGAAGGCCGGGCAAATCGGCAAGAATTGCCGCGCGCAGCGGTGCGGTATCAATATCGGCGGTCGAGGTATCCAGCACCCCGCGCACGCCCAGCACATCAGCGGCGGTTGCTTGCGCCAAGGTTACCCCCGCCGCCATCGCCGCATTCTCCACCGTTGAAAGCGCTGTTAGAACCGCGGCAAGGCTGGCCGGGTTCACCCGCAACGTCTCGGCCCCGTCGCCCTGCCCGTCGCGCGAAACCTTCAGCGTCAGGCTGACATTGCCGCGCTGCAAGGTGCGGGCAATGTCCGCCCGCAACGCCAGTTCCAGCCCGTCGATCCAGTCCGGCACCCTGAGGCGCAGATCAAGGCCCTTGCCATTGACCGAGCGAATATCCCAGGCCCAGGAATGCCCAGCACCCTGCCCCTTCATTGCGGCAAAGCCTGTCATCGAAATCGTCATCTGCATCTCCTGCCGGCGGGGCCAGTATTGTCGGGCCAGTATTGTCGGGCCAGTATTTACCATTTGTCGAGATTGTCCGCAAAAATCATCATGCTTCGTGTATGTTAAGGGAATGGTAACAGGTGTTGCGGCAGAGTTAACCAAGCAAGTTGCTTGGATGCCGCGAGCGGAGGCGGACATGGCACTGACGTATTTTGGCAAGGGTCGCGGCGGCGCGGGCGGATCATCGGATATGGGACAGGCGAAGTTTGCGGCCATTCAGGAAGTGCGGGCCTATTGGGAGGCGCTGCGCGAGGATGGCCGCCTGCCCCGGCGCGATCAGATCGATCCGCGCGGGCTGTCATCGGCGCTTGAACAGGTGTTCCTGATCGAACAGATCGCACCGGGGCAGGCGCGGTTTCGCCTTGCGGGCATGCATCTGAACGATCTGATGGGGATGGAAGTACGCGGCATGCCGATCACGGCGCTGTTCGAACCTGCGGGCCGGTTGCGGCTGTCAGAGGCGCTGGAGCAGGTGTTCGCCGGGCCATCGGTGCTGGATCTGTGGCTGGAAGGCGAGCGGGGCATCGGGCGGCCGGCGCTGGAAGGCCGGATGACGATTTTGCCGCTGTTGGGCCACAAGGGCGAGCCCAGCCTTGCCTTGGGCTGCCTTGCCACGATGGGCACTCTGGGCCGCGCGCCGCGCCGGTTCGTCATTTCGGGGCTGGTGCGCGAACCTGTGCGCGTGGTGGCACCGGTTGGCACAACCCCAAGCCTGATCAAGACCGGGTTTGCCGAGGCGCAGGCGGAATTTGCCCCGCGTCCGCCGCGGGGCAAGCCAAATCTGCGGCTGGTCAGTTCGAACGACTGATCAGAGTGCCACGCGCCGGGCGGCTTCGCGTTGTGACGACAACTCTTCGGCCACCAGAAACGCCAGTTCCAGCGATTGCGAGGCATTGAGGCGCGGATCGCAGGCGGTGTGATAGCGATCCGACAGATCCTCGTCGGTAACCGCGCGCAAACCGCCGGTGCATTCGGTCACGTCCTTGCCGGTCATCTCGAAATGCACCCCGCCGGGAACCGTGGCCTCGGCCTTGTGGATGGCAAAGAACTCGCGCACTTCGCGCAGCACCGAATCGAAGGGCCGGGTTTTATAGCCCGACGCCGCCTTGATGGTGTTGCCATGCATCGGATCGCAGGACCACACCACCTGCGCCCCCTCCTCACGCACCGCCTTGATCAGGCGCGGCAGGTTTTCCCCCACGCGGCCCGCGCCAAACCGCGCAATCAGCGTCAGCCGCCCCGGCTCGTTGGCGGGGTTCAGCTTGGCCATCAGCACCTTCAGATCATCAGCAGAGGTGGTGGGGCCGCATTTCAGCCCGATCGGGTTCAGCACACCGCGCGCAAATTCCACATGCGCACCGTCAGGCTGGCGGGTGCGGTCGCCGATCCAGATCATATGGCCGGAACCCGCCACGTTCTGGCCGGTGATGCTGTCCACCCGGCACAGCGCCTCTTCGTATTCCAGCAGCAGCGACTCGTGGCTGGTATAGAAATCGACGGTCGAAAGGCTGGGCGAGGTATCGGAATTGACCCCGGCCGCATTCATGAAATCCAGCGCGTCCGAAATGCGGTTGGACAGCTCGCGGTAGCGTTCGGCCTTGTCATGTTCGGCAAAGCCGAGGGTCCAGGAATGCACCCGGTGGATATCGGCAAAACCGCCGGTGGAGAACGCCCGCAACAGGTTCAGCGAGGCTGCGGCTTGCGTGTAGGCCTGCAACATGCGCTGCGGATCGGGCATCCGCGCTTCGGGCGTGGCATCAAAGCCGTTGATGATATCGCCCCGGTAGGACGGGTATTCCACGCCGTCGATAATCTCGGTGGGCGCCGAGCGCGGCTTGGCAAACTGCCCCGCCATCCGCCCCACCTTGATCACCGGCACCTTGGCACCGTAAGTCAGCACCACCGCCATTTGCAGCATGACGCGAAAGGTGTCGCGAATGTTATCAGCCGAAAACTCGGCGAAACTTTCGGCGCAATCGCCGCCTTGAAGCAAAAACGCTTTGCCCTCCGCCGCCAAAGCCAGCTGCTTTTTCAGCTTGCGCGCCTCGCCCGCAAACACCAGCGGCGGATACTTGGCCAGTTGCGCCTCGGCGGCGTTCAGGGCTTCGGTATCGGGATAATCGGGCATCTGGATACGCGGTTTCGCGCGCCAGTCCGACTTTGTCCAGCCTTTGGTCATGGGAATTCCCCTCATTGAGCAATGGCTGCGGATATATGGAGTATCGGCGCGGAAGCAAAGAGCGAAAGCCGACATAAAGCGACGGATTGCGCTTGCGGCGCGACGCGATTCCTGTTTCCTTGCGCTGGAAACGACATGAACAGGTCGCAAGATGCCCATACTTCAGCGCAAGGCCACAAATATTGCGAAAGCCGTGGCACCCAAGCGGTTTGTGTTCCTGTTGCTGGACCGCTTCACCATGATCAACTTTGCGGGCGCAATCGAGCCGCTGCGCCTGACCAATCACGCGGCGGAGGAGCCGATCTATTCCTGGGTTCTGGCGGGCGAAGGCGGGGTCGAGAAAACCTGTTCCAACGGGGCGACGTTCAAGCTGGATATGGGCTTGGACGAGGTGGACCGTGACGATATCGTGCTGGTCTGCGGCGGCATGGAAATTCAGCGCACGGCCACCAAAGCGGTGATCGGCTGGCTGCGCCGGGTGTCGCGGCGCGGGGTGGCGATTGGCGGGTTGTGCACGGGCGCCTATGCGCTTGCCAAGGCCGGCCTGCTGGACGGCAAGAAGGCCACCATCCATTGGGAAAATCAGGACGGCTTTATCGAAGAGTTTCAGGATGTAAAGCTGACGAAATCGGTGTTCGTGATGGACGGCAACCGCTGGTCCACGGCGGGGGGGATCTCGTCCATTGATCTGATGTTAAAGATTATCGCCGCCGATCAGGGCGAGGATATGGCCAACACCGTGGCCGACCTGATGATCTATTCCACCATCCGCACCGATCAGGATACCCAGCGCCTGTCCATCCCCACCCGAATCGGGGTGCGGCATCCGAAGCTGAGCCAAGTTATCCAGATGATGGAGGGCAACATCGAAGATCCGATGAGCCCTGCCGATCTGGCCGAAGAGGTGGGGATGAGCACCCGGCAGTTGGAACGGCTGTTCCGCAGATACCTGAACCGCAGCCCCAAACGCTATTATATGGAGCTGCGCCTGCTGAAGGCCCGCAATCTGCTGATGCAGACCGATATGAGCGTGATCAACGTCGCACTCGCCTGCGGTTTTGCCAGCCCGTCGCATTTCTCGAAATGCTACCGCAGCCATTACAACACCACCCCCTACCGCGAACGGGGCACCCAAGGCATGCCTTCACCCGCCATCCCCCTGCGGCTTTCGATCTGAAACCATTGCCTCAAGCGGGCAATCCGCCGCCGCCCTTCACGCGGTAACTTTACCCGGCAAGCATTTCAATGTGCTTTTCTTTTGAGCAAACGCACTCTAGGCTGCCCGGCAGGATTGATATCCAATATGGGAGCTAACAATGAAAAAACTACTTTTGGCCACAGCCGCTTCGGCGCTGATGGTTGGTGCTGCTGCTGCTGAAGACGTGAAAATCGGTATCCTGATCGGCTTTACCGGGCCAATCGAATCGCTGACCGGCCATATGGCCAATGCGGCTGAAATGGCGATGACCGAAGCCAATGCTTCGGGCAAGGCACTTAACGGCATGGTGTTCGTTCCCGTGCGCGCCGATAGCACCTGTGGCGACAGCGCCGCCGGTGTGACCGCAGCCGAGCGTCTGGTATCGGCCGATGGCATCAAAGGCATGGTTGGCGGCGACTGCTCGGGTGTAACCGGTGCGGTGTTGCAGAACGTGGCCCGCCCGAACGGCATCGTGATGGTTTCGCCGTCGGCAACCTCGCCTGCCCTCTCCACCGCCGAAGATGACGGGCTGTTCTTCCGCACCGCACCGTCGGATGCGCGCGAAGGCGAAGTGATGGCCGACGTTCTGATGGAAAAAGGCGTGAAGTCGATCGCGCTGACCTATACCAACAACGATTACGGCAAGGGCCTGTCCGACGCGATTGCCAACGCCTTTATCGCCAAGGGCGGCGCGGTGACGATCAACACCAGCCACGAAGACGGCAAGGCCGATTATTCGGCCGAAGTGGCGGCATTGGCTGCGGCGGGTGGCGATCTGCTGGTTGTGGCGGGCTATCTTGATCAGGGCGGCAAGGGCATCATCCAGAACTCGCTGGATACCGGCGCTTTCACCCAGTTCGGTTTGCCGGGCGGCATGGTTGGCGACAACCTGCCAATCGCCATCGGCCCGGCTTTGGATGGCTCTTACGGCCAGGTTGCACAGTCGGATTCGGCCGGTGCCGCGATCCTGCTGGAAATGGGCAAAACCAACGTGGCGCCGTTTGATGCGTCCTCGCCTTATTCCAGCGAATCCTATGACGCCGCAGCCCTGATCATGCTGGCGATGCAGGCTGCGGGCTCGTCTGACCCCGCCGTTTACAAAGCCAAGATCATGGATGTGGCCAACGCACCGGGCGAAAAGATCCTGCCGGGTGAGATCGGCAAGGCGCTGGAACTGCTCGCGGCCGGCACCGACATCGACTATGACGGCGCATCGGGCGTGGAACTGATCGGACCGGGCGAAAGCGCTGGCCGGTATCGCCAGTTCGAGGTCAAAGGCGGCAAGTACGAAACCGTGACCTTCCGTTGATCGGCTGACGCGTTAGAATACCAAGGCGGCCTGGGTGCAAGCCCGGGCCGTTGCACATTGTGGACCTGCACGGCGCTCTGATCGGGCGAAAAGATGCGGGCAACAGGGGGAAACAGATGATTGTTGTCGAAGACTTGCACAAGCATTTCGGCGGTTTCAAAGCCGTTGACGGGGCCACACTCAAGATCGGCACCGGTTCGATCACCGGGCTGATCGGCCCCAATGGCGCGGGAAAAACCACGCTTTTCAACGTGATCGCGGGCCGATTGCCGCCCACATCGGGGCGGGTCCATATGGACGGCGAGGATATCACCGGCCTGCCGCCGCATGAATTATTCGCCAAGGGCCTGCTGCGCACCTTTCAGATCGCACACGAGTTTTCCTCGATGACGGTGCGCGAAAACCTGATGATGGTGCCTGCGGCCCAATCGGGTGAAAGCCTGTGGAACGCCTGTTTCAACCGCGCCACCGTGGCCGCCGAGGAAAAGCGCCTGCGTGAGCAGGCCGACGAGGTGCTGGAGTTTCTGACCATCACCCATCTGGCCGACAGCCGGGCCGGCAACATCTCGGGCGGGCAGAAAAAGCTGCTGGAACTGGGGCGCACCATGATGGTGGATGCCAAGATCGTGTTTCTCGACGAGGTTGGCGCGGGCGTGAACCGCACCCTCTTGAACACCATCGGTGATGCGATCATCCGCCTGAACAAGGAGCGCGGCTATACCTTTTGCGTCATCGAGCATGACATGGATTTCATCGGCCGCCTGTGCAACCCGGTGATCTGCATGGCCGAAGGCAAGGTGCTGGCCCAGGGCACCATTCAGGAAGTGAAGAACGACGAGCGGGTGATCGAGGCCTATCTGGGCACCGGCTTGAAGAACAAGGCGAAGGAGGCCGCGCATGGCTGACCCCTTCCTGATCGGCGAGGCGATGACCGGCGGCTACGGCCCGGTTGACATCCTGCACGCCTGCACCATCGCGGTGGATAAAGGCGAGATTGCGGTGATCGTCGGCCCCAATGGTGCTGGCAAATCCACCGCCATGAAGGCGGTGTTCGGCATGCTGAACCTGCGCGGCGGCCGGGTGCTGCTGGAGGGCGAGGACATCACCAGACTGACACCGCAGGCGCGGGTCGCCAAAGGCATGGCCTTTGTGCCGCAAACCTCGAACATCTTCACCACCATGACGGTGGAGGAAAATCTGGAAATGGGGGCGTTTTTGCGCCGCGACAACATTCAGGAAACCATCGGCCAGATTTATGATCTGTTCCCGATCCTGAAGCAAAAACGCTATCAGGCGGCGGGCGAGTTATCCGGCGGGCAGCGCCAGCAGGTGGCGGTGGGGCGGGCCTTGATGACGCAACCCAAGGTTTTGATGCTGGACGAGCCTACCGCAGGCGTCAGCCCGATTGTGATGGACGAACTTTTTGACCGTATCATCGAGGTGGCCCGCACCGGCATCTCTATCCTGATGGTGGAGCAGAACGCACGCCAAGCCCTTGATATCGCTGACAAAGGCTATGTTCTGGTGCAGGGCACCAACCGCTTTACCGATACCGGCAAGGCACTTCTGGCGGACCCCGAGGTGCGCCGCTCATTCCTGGGGGGTTGAGATATGGACTTTCTGAACGCCCTGGTGGCCTTTCTGAACTACGTCTTCATTCCCGGCGCGGCTTATGGCGCGCAACTGGCACTTGGGGCGCTGGGGGCGACGCTGATCTATTCGATCCTGCGGTTCTCGAACTTTGCGCAGGGCGATACCATGGCGTTCGGCACCGCCATTGTGATCTTGCTGACGTGGTGGTTCCAGTCGCTGGGCATCAACTTTGGCCCCTTGCCGACGGCCCTGCTGGCGCTGCCGTTTGCGATTGTGGTGACATCCCTGCTGGTGCTGGGCACCGACCGCGTGGTGTACAAGTTCTACCGCAAGCAAAAAGCCAAGCCGATCATTCTGGTGATCGTCTCCACCGGCGTGATGTTCGTGATGAACGGCGTGGTGCGTCTGATCATCGGGGTGAAAGAGCAGAACTTTGCCGATGGCGAGCGGTTCTTGCTGGAGCCGAAGGCGTTCAAGGAATGGTCGGGGCTGGCGGAATCGCTGGCGATCAAGACCACCACGGCGGTGACGCTGGTGGCGGCGGTGGTCTGCATGGTGGCGCTGTTCTGGTTTTTGCAAAAAACCCGCACCGGCAAATCGATGCGGGCGTTTTCCGATAACGAGGATCTGGCGCTGCTGTCGGGGATCAACCCCGACCGGGTGGTGCAGGTGACATGGATCATCGCGGCGGCCCTGATGGTGGTGGCGGGCACGCTTTACGGCCTTGATAAATCCTACCGCCCCTTCACCTATTTCGCGCTGTTGCTGCCGATCTTTTCGGCCGCCATCGTTGGCGGTCTTGGCAGCCCGATCGGCGCGATTGTCGGCGGGTTCGTGGTGGCCTATTCCGAAGTGTTCGTAACCTATGCCTGGAAAAAGGTGCTGGGGTATCTGCTGCCCGACAGCCTGGCACCGGACGGTCTGGTGCAACTGCTGTCCACCGACTACAAATTCGCGGTCAGCTTTTCGATATTGATCATCGTGCTGCTGGTGAAACCCACCGGCCTGTTCAAGGGGAACTGAGATGCCACAAAGAAACATGTTTCTCTTTGCCGCCGTCGCCCTGTTGTTCGTGGCCACCGGCTTTATGCAAAGCTGGAACCTCAGCCTTGGCATCCTGATCATCGGCATCCTGTCGGCGATCATGGCGCTGGGGGTAAACATGCAATGGGGCTATGCGGGGCTTTTCTCGACCGGCATCATGGGGTCGGTGGCGTTGGGCGGCCTTTCGGTAGTGCTGATCTCGGCCAAACCGGTGCCCGAGGGCTGGGCGGCAGGGGGCCCGCAACTGCTGTTTGCGCTGGTGTTTGGCGTGGCGGTGGTGGTGCTTGCGGTGTTCTTGTCGGGGCGGATGGCCAAGGGGCGGATGCGCACGCTGGTGGTGGCCGGGGTGTTGATCGGCGGTTTCTTCCTTTACCGCGCCATCTTTGATCCGGCCTCGGTGGCGATTGAGGCGTTCAACCCGGCAACGGCGGGCAACCTTGGCGGGCTGGGCCTGCCGTCGCTGATTGCCTGGCCGGTGGGCGGCTTGCTGGCCGGCTGTGCGGCATGGGCGATTGGCAAGACCGCACTCGGCCTGCGCGCCGATTATCTGGCAATCGCCACGTTGGGGATCGCCGAGATCGTGCTGGCGGTGATGAAAAACGAGGATTGGCTGGCGCGCGGGGTGAAGAACATCATCGACCTGCCCCGCCCCTGGCCGGTGCCTTACGAGGTGGATCTGCAAAAAAGCGCAAGTTTTCTGGCACAGGCCGAAAGCCTTGGGCTGGACCCGGTGGGAACCTCGACCATTCTGGTGAAGCTTTTGTACGTCGGCATGTTCGGCGCGGTGCTGCTGGTGATGATTTTCCTGTCCGAACGGGCGCTGAATTCGCCCTGGGGCCGGATGATGCGGGCGATCCGCGACAACGAAGTGGCGGCAAGTGCGATGGGCAAGGATGTCACCCGGCGGCATTTGCAGATTTTCATCATCGGCTCGGCGGTGGTGGGGGTTGCGGGCGCGATGCTCACCTCGATGGAGGGGCAGTTGACGCCCGGCGCCTATACCAACCTGCGCTTTACCTTCCTCATCTGGGTGATGGTGATTGTCGGGGGATCGGGTAACAACTGGGGCTCGGTGCTGGGCGGCTTGCTGATCGGCTGGCTGTGGCTGATCGTGGAAAACGCCGGGCCCACGTTCATGGGGTTCATCACCGGGCCGATGGCCGGTGGGCCGCTCCGCGCGCATCTGGTGGACAGCGCGCCGCATCTGCGCCTGCTGACGCTGGGGGTGATCCTGCT
>JANNAV010000205.1:0-15530 GCA_031384695.1 Paracoccaceae bacterium | reverse complement strand
GCCTGCGCAACCGGGCGCTGGCCTTGCTGTGCCTTGCCCGCATTCGCCTTTACCGGGCCGGGCTGATGGTGTGGCTGCTCTGCGGCGGCAACCCCGACCGGCTGTCAGCGCAGTGGAACCGGGCATGAGCGGCACAAGGGGTGACACCTTCCGCGATCACCGTCGCATTGCCGATCACCAGGTCCGGGACAGCGGCCGTCTGGATAACGGCATCAATCACATCCGTCGTCAGCAGGTGTACGAGCAGCGCAGGGAGCGCGCCTCTGAAACAATCCGCGAAGTGGATTGCCGGGGCGGAGGACCAGCCGGTTTCCATCGCGGCAAGGTTACTCCGGGCATTTGGCAAGCGGCGGCGGTTCGGGCCGCAACAGTCTGCAGGGCATCGGCTCGATACGCTGTCTTCCTGACCACAGCATGGCAAGGCGCGACAAGCCCGCCTTATGTCTTGCATTTTCATAGAAAGCTCCAGACATCTTGTTGCGCACCGCCCTCCTGATCCTGTCGGGGAACGCTTTTGCGTCTCTGCTGCTGCTGGCGCGCAACCTGATCGTGGCGCGGTTCATTCCGGTTGCCGATTACGGCATCGCCGCCACCTTCGCCGTCATCATGGCGGTGGTGGAGATGATGTCGGCACTCGGCCTTCAGCAGCAGATTATCCAGGCGAAAGAGGGGGACGAGCCGCATTTTCAGGCCGCCCTGCAGGGGTTCCAACTGCTCCGGGGGGTGATCGCGGGCGTCGCGCTCTTTGCCATTGCCGGGCCCGTCGCGCATTTCATGGAAATTCCACAGGTGATCTGGGCCTACCAGCTTCTGGCCGTGGTGCCGGTGCTGAACGCGCTGATCCATTTCGACATTCACCGCCTGAGCCGCGGCATGGTGTTCGGGCCGATGCTGCTGACGGGCGCCATCCCGGCGCTGGTGTCATTGCTGGCGGTCTGGCCGCTGGCGGTCTGGCTCGGCGACTACCGGGTGATGCTCTATAGTATCCTGATCCAGACAGCACTTGGGGCGGTGACCTCGCATCTGGTGGCCAGGCGGCCCTACCGGGCGGTGCTCGACCGCAAGATCATGGGCCGCTCACTCCGCTTTGGCTGGCCTATTCTGGTCAACGGGCTGCTGATGTTTCTGGTTTTCAACGGCGACAAGGCAATCGTCGGCCGGGAGTTGGGTATGGAAACCCTGGCGATCTTCGCCATGGGGGTCACGCTCACCCTGACGCCGACGCTGGTTCTGGCCGCCAGTGCCGTGAACTTCTTCCTGCCACAACTGTCGGTGGCGAGGCATGCAGCGGATGGCGAGTTCAACCGCCACGCCGTTGCGATGCTGCAGGCCATCCTTGCCATGAGCCTCCTCTTCGTTTGTGGCACCGTCCTGTTTGGCCCCCTGATCGTACACTTGCTGGCCGGAGAAAAATTTGCCGCCCTGCAGCCACTCATGGGGTGGTTTGCCATCATGCAGGCGCTGCGGGTCCTCAAGACCGGCCCCTCCATAGTCGCTTTGGCGGTCGGACAAACCAGCAATCCGATGATCGCCAACATCCCGCGCGTGTTGGTGTTGCCACTCTGCTGGTATGTGGCCGCGCATTCGGGCGACATTTTCACCATCATCTGGATCGCAACCCTGGGCGAATTTGCCGGTTATCTGCTGGCCATGCTGCTGTTGCGGCGCTGGGTTGCACTGTCTCAGCGCGGCATTGTCCTGCCGCATCTGGCGGCAGCCATTTTGCTGCTGGTGACGGCGGCCATAGGCCTGTGGCAACCCACGGCGGCGCTGTCCAGCCAGCCAGATGCCCGGGTCGCCGTCGTTCTTCTCGTCATCTATGCACTGAACCTTGCAAGCCAGCGAGAGTTGTTTCTTTATGTCAGGCAGCGCAAGACATCCGGGGAAGTTAGTTGACTCGTTTCACATGCGGCGCAGGAGCGGACAATCAACGGGGCGTGAAGCCAGCGGAAATCGCAATGCGCTACGTCAATCCCTGCAACCTGAACCTGCCTCGGGCTGCGATCAGATCCATATTACCGTCACAAGCGACGACATATTGGCGAAAGTCTGAACCTGAACTGTTCAACACGGGCTCATGTATAAATTCCGGGTATGATAATTAACCATGATGGCCACTGAAAAAATATCTCCGGTCAGCGGCAGCAGAGGGACGTCACCGCCTTCTGCGAGCCGCCTCGGCACCAGAAAAAAATTACATCTGCCGGTAGTGCTGTACCTCATGATGATCGCGCTGCCAATTGAGTTTGACATTGGGCCGATATTCATGACCGGTGTCAGGGCCGTTTTAATAGTCACGCTTCTGCCAATTTTGGTTGGCCTCGTTTCCGGTCGTTTTGGGCGCGTTATCTGGAGTGATGTCCTTCTCCTGGTATATTCCATATGGATCATCATAACCTTGTTTATCAACAGTCCCGATCAGGCTGTGTCATTTGGTGGTTCCGTCGCGGTCGAGTTATTCGGCGGTTACTTGCTGGCGCGCGCCTATGTGCGGACGGCGGATGACTTTGCCATGGTATGCAGGGCAATTTTCACAGTGGTGATCTTCACCATCCCGTTCGGGATGTATGAAAGCTTTACCGGACTGGCGCCAATTCCGGTTTTGCTTGATAAATTGCCCTATTTTTACAGCGTTACCGACTTCTACAACGAACTCGCCGGTATTCGTTTCGGGTTTGAACGTGCGCAAGTGATTTTCCCGCATCCGATTCTGTACGGGTTGTTCTGCTCGACTGCGGTTTCCCTGGCCTTTGTCGGATTCAAGGGGGTATTCAGCAACCCGGCACGGTATTTTATCAGTTTTCTCATGATATTTGGCACGATACTCTCAATATCCAGCGGAGCGGTTTTGCCGCTTGTCATGCAGATCGGGTTCAATATCTGGGCCTGGGCCCTCGGTGCCGTAAAGCGCAAGTGGATTTTTCTGTTGCTTCTGACCGCGTTGGCATATGTTGTGGTTGATCTTATATCCAACAGAACGCCCATAACCGTGTTCTTGTCCTATGCAACCTTCTCGGAGGAAAATGCATATGGGCGCATTGATATCTTTAATTGGGGGATGAAGAACGTTTGGGATAAGCCCCTTTTGGGCCGCGGATTGAATGACTGGTTTCGGGCCTGGTATATGCACTCGCCCAGCATGGATAATTTCTGGCTTTTGGGCACTGTTCGCTACGGCATACCGGGTTTTGTCCTGATCGCCCTGAGCTTTGTGTTGTTGATCTGGCAGGTGATGTGGCGCGATTTCGAAGGCGACAGAGTTCTGTGGAATTTCCGTCGAGCCTGGGTTTTCACTATGGTGGGGCTGGTTTTTACCCTCTGTACCGTAGACGTCTGGGCGACGGCACAGTCGTATGTTTTCTTTCTGCTTGGCACGGGCGTCTGGCTCGTCTCGGCACAATCGAGAGCGGCAGATACCGACGATGACGCGCTGGTTCACCCGGAGCAATCAAGTACCCGACGGTTCACCCGTTTCCCGCCGGTGATGACGAGAAAATGAGCATCCCGATCGGCGTCGCCGCAAGCCGGAAAGGGTCTTGCCACTTGCCAGTTCCGTCAGATGAGCCGGTGAAGCGCCATCTTTGCGGCCCGTCGCAATCTGCGCCCAAGCGGCATCCTTGCCTCGAGGATCGCTGACAACTCCGCCACACTCATCGCGGCGCGCACCGACGTCCGCGGTCGCAGGAAGGCTTGCGGGCCCATCTGTCCGCCATCACTGGAAAACACCACTTTGTAACCGGCGCGGGCCAGCATGCGCAGCACGCGGGCGTTATAGGCGCCAAATGGAATTGCGGCACTTCGGACGGCGCGGGCGCAGATCGCCTCCAGCCGCTCTCTGGAGCGCGATATTTCCGCGTGCAGATCCGCAGGGGATAGCTGTGCCCAGTTCCGGTGATCAATCCCGTGGCTGCCAATCGACATTTCTGCCGCCTGGAGTGCGCATATGCCATCGCTGTCCAGCGAGCCGGGCGCCCCGATCCTGCCGGTCAGCACGAAGAATTCCGCGCGCAGGCCGCGTTCCTGCAAAAGCGGCAAGCCAATGTCGAGATCCGAGCGATTGCCGTCGTCAAAGCTGATGCGGATCGCCCCGGGGTCCGGCAAGGCCACGATGCGGTCGAGTATGCCTGCGTAGTGATCGCGGGTGATCCAGTAGGGCGCTTCCCCCGGTTCCAGTTCGCGCCCGGGAGTGCCTATGCCATGAAAGATCAGCCCTACCTGCCACGATCGCATCCGCCCCTCCTCAACGCCCACGCTTTAACGCCCACGCTTCAATCGGCCCCGCAGCGCCTCCAGCCCGGTGATCAGCCGCGGAACCGGCCCCTTTGGCATGGCCTGAAATACTTCTGCCTCGATCCGTTCGCCGCCCATACGCTCTTTGAAGCGCGCAACATCGGGGTTGGCGTCAGCGTCCACCCCCCCCAGATCGTACCACAATTGCCCCCGCGCCCGGGCCAGCAGGATCGCCTCCCAGGTGAGGAAGTAGCCGGCCCGCAAGGGGCGTCCGGCCTCACCGGTTGCGCCGTAGAGATAGGTCGCCGCATGCCCCGAGGTTGCCACGACAATGCCTGCCAGATCCTGGCCGGCTCTGGTCGCGATCAGGATCTCCAGCCGGTAATCCGGCGCCACGGGGTGGCTGGCAAAGATGTCGAAATGGAACTGCGGCGTGATCTCGGGCCGAAAACCCTTGGCGGCCTGCACCTGATCGAACAGGGTCAGAAAACGCGCCTCGAACCCGGGCCCGGTGCCGCTGTCAAGCGTCAGGCCGGATTTATGGGCGAAGCGCAGATCGGTGCGCCACTTGCCGTTCAGCCGCCGCAGCAGCGCCTCGGGCGGCTGCGACAGATCGAGCGCATGGCTGCGGTAGGGCGGACGGGCGGGACAGGGGGCAAAGCCCGCCCGCGCGGCGATGGCGCGGACCCGTGCCGGATCAAGCAGGGCCACAGCCGAAAGCCGCAGCCGCAGGATATGACCCTCGCGCGCGCAAAACTGGCGGCGCAGTGCGGCGAGGATGCCTTCCAGTTTCGTATCGTCCGGGTCTGGCCCGGCCAGCGGCTGAACCAGCGGCCCGGACGGCAGCCAGACGATGCCGCGCCCAAGGCCCGGCACCCGCCGCAGCCGCAAGGCAACCGCAGCGCAGATACCGCTGTCCTCCTCCACCGCCGCAAACCGCAACGCGGCGCCGATCCGGGCGGCGGCAGGGTGGCCGTAAGTCAGGCTCTGCTCGAAGGTCATATCGCGAAATTGCGCGTTGATACCCGGCCATTCGGCGTCTGACAGGGCGCGGACCTGCATCGTGGACGCGGTCATCGGGCGGCCCTCATAGCCGGGTCCTGATCCAGAGGCGCGATAGCGGTGCGGGTTTCATCCCGGACCATCGCCTCAGCTGCGGCGCGAGCTTCAGGAACCAGACCCGGTAATAACAGAAATTGATCATGTCCGACCAGCCGAGCAGCAGCCTGACGCCAAGCCTTCCGAACCGCGAGGCCGGGCTGATGATGATGCGGTGCACCGGAACCTCCCCGCCGCCCAATTGCAGCTTGTAGCCATACTCGCCCCGGCCGCCCTCGATACGCCGGACACCATCCTTGATGAGCTGTTCGATCATCAAAAGCAGCCCCACCTTGCCGATGCCCATCCGTTCTGCCGCCGCCTCAAGCGTTCTGGCAGGCAGCCGCCAATGGGCCGTCGCCCCCGACACCAGCACGAACTGCGTGGCCAGCGGCCCGGTATTGCCCTGCTGGATATGGAACTCCACAATCGGCGGACCGTCGGTCTGGGCGCAGGAGCGATCCGCCAGCGCCTGGTAGAAACCGCCGCTGCCGGGCCAATCACTGAAATGCCCCCCCTTGCCGGCCGCCTGCCACTGCCGGGTGTGAAAGGCAATGAAATCGGCAAATCCGGCCGCCGCCGGGTGGGACACCCGGCCCTTGCGGTCATAGGTCGCCTGCAGGTCTTTCAGAGAACGGCGGAATTCGGTACGGCGCTTGCCAGAGAGCTTCGCCATATAGCTTTCAAAGCTATCGGCCAGATCGAAGATTATGTGGCCTCCGGCCGGCTGATCGGTCAGCGTCAGACGGTGATTGCTGCCACAGGCGGCGCGGGCAAGGCTCAATATGTCCGATCGTTCGGAAACCGGGGTCAGGCTGACCGCGTGGCAGTGCGCCGCTGTCAACAGATGCTCAAGGGCCGCCGCCACAAGCGCCTGCGCCACGTCGGGTTCCACCGGCAGACAGAACACGACGCAATGTGGGTCGGTTCCGGCAAACCGCGCCACCCGGAGCGGGATCGGGCCCGCCCAGACCGTCTGAAGCGCGAAGGGCAGCACACCCACCAGCCGGCCCTGCCGATGCGCGACCAGACAGACCAGCTTGCGCCCCGCCCCGAAGTGATCCCACCAGACGTCAAACCAGACCGGGTGGAGATAGACATCGGCCGGGGTGCTGCGGGCAAGCGCCTGCCAGTCCGGGTAAAATGGCACCAGATCCTCCCGCCGCGAGAGCCAGGAGATTTGCACGTCATCCGGCGATGGCAGCCCGGGCAAGATTGGCAACCCAGGCAAGATTGGCACTTCGGTCAAGATGGCGGCTCCTGACCGGTCAGATGATAGCACAGCGCCGCGCGCGACAGGCGCAGGCGCGCCCGGCTGTCCTCGCTGGTGCGCAGCAGGCCGATCACCCCGAAACCCAGCCCGCGCAGTATCGCTGATGCGATATACAGCGTCTTCAGAGCCGCATATCCCAGCCATCCATGATGCTTGCCGGTATAGATCAGATGGCTTTTCTGCATCTGGACATACATCTTCGCGTGGATCTGCGCGGTGCTTTTGCCGCCGCCGTCGAGGTGAATGATTCGCGCCACCGGGGCAAAGACACAGCTCCAGCCCGCCTTGCGGATGCGGCGGCACCAGTCGGCCTCTTCCGCATAGACGAAGAAGGCCTCGTCGAGCAGCCCTACGTCCTCCAACACCCTGCGCGGCACCAGCATGAACATGCCGGAGACCACATCAACCTTGCGTTCGGAGCGCCGGTCCCAGTCAAGATACCAGGGGCGGCCAAGGGCGGGGATCCAGCGCGCCAGCCGTTGCAACCCGGTTTCGGTGATCAGAAGATTTCCGGGCGAGGGATCGGCAAAACAGGTGCGCTGGATCACGCCCGGCGCCTCCAGAACCTGACAGCCGACGCAGCCCACATCAGGATGCGCGCCAAGCCAGCCGAGCATCCGGTCGATCGCCCCGTCAAGCACGACCGTATCGGGATTGAGCAGCAGCACATTGCGCCCGCGCGCCACCGCGAGCCCCTGATTGTTGGCGGCAGCAAACCCGCGATTCACGGTATTGGCAATCAATGTGACGCCCGGAAACCCGGCCTGCACCATCGCACCAGAGGCATCGGCGCTGGCATTGTCGATCACGATGATTTCGCAGTCTGCCGATGTTTCGGCGATGATCGAGGCCAGACAGCCACGCAAGAGATCGCGGGTGTTCCAATTGACGATGATGACCGAGACCTGCGGCATCGCCGCGTCAGCCGCATCCGGCCGCGATGCTTTTTCCGGTGACAGGCGCATTTCGTGGCAGTCCCTTCTCGATGTCTCGACACTACGGCTTTGAAGGCTGTTGTGTGTCAATCCCAACAGGCCATAAAGTGCTGCCAAGACAGTTTGATGGAGAAAGTAAGGCCTTTGCACCCTCAAGCACGTTGCGTAAAATCGGGTTCACCCGATTGTACGCAACACGCAACATTCCCAAGCTGATCTTGCCTTGGATTTCCTTCAATCTGAATCAGATTGAAGGAAATCCGCTTTAGCCGGATATGGGGATGCCGAAAAGCCGTGTCAGGGACAGACCCGGGCTCGCTGAACTCATAGAAGATCCGGGGTCTGCGATCTTTGGAAGGTGATGAGGAAAAGGGATCCCGGGTTTCCTCAACATTCACGCGACCACCAGGAAGCCAGAGCGGATTGCGCAGCCCCCGCCATCGGGGGCCAATGGTAATCGGGGGCCAGTGGTAATCGGGGGCCAGTGGTATGCGTCAATGAATTGCAAAGCCCCGGCAATTGTGCGACCTCGGGCCAAGGCGCCGACCAGCGTGCCAATTTGTGATAACCCGAGGTCCCGGCTCAAGGTATGTTGAACATCGGTTTGCTCTTCCACTCCGCCAAGAACGACAACCTTGGCGTTGGTGCCCTGTCGGTTTCCGAGGTCGAAATCCTTCGCCGCGTCTCCCGGAGCCGCGGGCTTGAGGTGCATACCACCGTGCTCGATGCCCCCGGCATGCGGCCTGCCTGTGTGACGGGCACCGATGTTACCGTGCTTGAAATGCGGCTGTTGCGGCGGCCCTGGGAGGTTTTCCGCGTTCTGCGCGGGTGCGATGTGGTCATAGATATCGGCGGCGGCGACAGCTTTGCCGACATCTACGGCCGGAAGCGCTTTATCCTGATGCATTTGCTGAAATACATGACCCATCTGGCGGGGCGGCCGCTGGTGCTGGCGCCGCAGACGATCGGCCCGTTCAGATCGCGCCTGCGCCGGGCCATCGCCGCCCGGTCGATCATGTGGTCCAAAATCGTGGCGACCCGCGATACCATGTCAACCGGGGCGGTGCGCGCGATGGGCATCGGCTCGGAGGTGATCGAGGCCTCGGACGTGGCGCTGCGCCTGCCCTACACCCCGCCGCCACCGCGCGCGCCCGGTGGCCCGGTCCGGGTTGGGCTGAACGTCTCGGGCCTGCTGATGAACGGCGGCTACACGCGCAACAACATGTTTGGCCTGAAGCTGGATTATCCCCGGCTGGTCCGCGATATCATCACGCAGTTCCTGAACCGGCCCGGGCCCTGCGAGGTGCATCTGGTTCCCCATGTCATCACCTGGGTCCGCGGCGGGGTGGAGGATGACTATCAGGCCGCGCTCGATCTTGCTGCGGAATTTCCGGGGGTGACGGTGGCCCCGGCCTTCACCACGCCCTCGGAAGCCAAAAGCTATATCGCCGGGTTCGATTTCTTCATGGGCGCGCGGATGCATGCCTGCATTGCCGCCTTCTCCACCGGTGTACCGGTGGTGCCCATGGCCTATAGCCGCAAATTCGCAGGGCTTTTCGGCAGCCTTGGCTATGATCATACCGTGGATTGCACCACAGAAAGCGGCGAGGCCGTCCTTGCGCGCATCCTCGCGGCCTATGAGGCCCGCGCCCGGCTTGCACAAGAGACGCAGGCGGCGCTCGCCAGGGGTCTCGGCAAGCTGCAGCTTTACGAGGATGCGCTGGGTGATCTGCTGGAGCGCATTGCCGCCAGAAAACGCTGATCCCGGCCTGTCCGGATGGATCAGCCGGGTGGGAGAAAGCGTTCGACATTTGCGCGCAACTCAAGACTGTCAAGCTCGCCGGTGAAGGGCTGCCCGCCCTTGTCCTTGAAGGGATAGCCGATGGACATTCCCCAGTATTCAAGGGGTCGTGTTGGCCCTGAAATACGCCCCCGGGCGGCGACACCGCCATCGACCACCATCACAAGGCGACCAGCCCCGGACGAATAGGTGAGGCCGATATCATGCCAACCGCCCGAGAAAAGCGGCAAGGGGCCGCTTGACAGCCTCAACGGTTGTCCGGTTCCCGTGTCCAGCCAGGCCTCGAGCGTGCCGTGGGGGGTAATCTGCACGACGAGGCCTGGGTGAACGCGCAGGATTTCCCCGGCCGGGCTGTTACCGGTCGCCCGCAACCGCAACCTGAGATCGAAGTCGCCCGCTTCGAAAAACGCGGCAATCGCCTGCGGTGGAATGGACAGGGCCTCGGGATCGCCGAGTTGCAGCGGCCCGGCGGCGGCGGCAATTCCCGGCACCGGTTGCGGCTCGCCGTCCACCCAGGAGATAAACCGCCCGGCCCGCGCATCAAAGGACAGGACATTGACGCTGGGCACGATGATCCCAGCCGTGGCAATAGCGGTCTGACCATCCGCTTGACGCACCCGCAGGCGGATATCGTGGCGGCCGGCCGCGGCAAAGATGTGGCTCACCACCAGCCCCTCCGCGCTCTGCCCCTCCGCGCTCTGCCCCTCCGCACTTTGCCCGTCGCCGAACTCCCAGGAGTAGGACGTGTCTGGCCCGGGCCTACCCTCCGGCCCCGCACTCAGACTGGCATCGAAGGTGAAACGGTTGAGGGCTGCAAGGTCCGGGAAGACCCGGACGAGGGGCGTGAGCACGGCCGGGGTTTGCAAGGTGTTCAGTCTCGGCGCCCCCAGCCCGGTATCATCCAGCGGCCCACCCGGTACGGGGCGGAACGAGGCAAGCGCGCTTTGGTTGCCGGTGCGGGCCGCGACAAAAACCGCATCGTAAAAGCCCGGAAGACTGGCGCGCTGGTCCTGGATCAGGAAGTTGTCGGTCACCACCCAATCGGGCCGCAGTTGGTACTCGGC
Organism: Paracoccaceae bacterium; assembly: GCA_031384695.1. Lineage (GTDB taxonomy): Bacteria > Pseudomonadota > Alphaproteobacteria > Rhodobacterales > Rhodobacteraceae > JANNAV01. Next base: position 5,129 of record JANNAV010000205.1, on the reverse strand, counting down.
AATCGCCGGGACGACGTTGCGCAGGATTCTCACATCGCTCGAACCAGCCGCCACGTTGATGCGCGGGGTCCACGGCCCGGAGGGATCCTCGGTGCCTTGCACCCCCCTTCCCCTGATCAGCGTGTTGTTGGCAATCGTCAGGCCCGCGGTTTCGCCCACCGTGATGCCGTGCAGGTGCGCGTTGATGATCACGTTCCCCTCGATGGTCACATTGCGGTAGAGCATCTCGGCCCCGGCCACGCCTTGATCGACCAGTTCGTTGCGCATGAAAATCGACTGGCTGTACCAGCCTGCCCCCGCACTCAGCACGTTGTTGCGGATCATGATGTCGGTGTTTGGTGCCGTGGCGCCGGTTGTCCAGAACTGGATCATGTCGGGATGATCGCCGGAGAGGGGAGAGCTTGCAAAATCACGGATCAGGTTGTCCTCGATCAGGACATCCTGCACCTGCACGAAGTCCATCCCGTCGCTGCGCATGCCGTGCAGGTCATTGCGCCGCAGGGTCACAGCGCGGCTTTCGGAGAACACGAAGCCGCGCATGAAACCACGGGCCTCGGAACGCTCGATCGTCACGCCTTCCGACATCTGGACCCCAAGCGCGAAGGCATATCCGTAACCATCGTCGGCGGCGGAAACACCGCGCGCCACGTCGCCGTCAAAAAGCGCGTCCCGGATCGTGACATCGCGCGAGCGGATGATCTCGAAGGGCCGGAAGTGGCTCGCGTCCCCCGGAGAAAAGCGATAGTCAAACACCAGCCCCTCCAGCACCAGATCATGGGCCTCGTTCAACTGCATCTGCGAAAAGCGCGCCGGGTAGGCGGGGTCGGCCGAGCGCAGGGTCAAAGGGTGCGCCGCACTGCCGCCGGTGCCGGTCAGCGCCAATACGCCGTAGTCTCCCCCGGCCAATACCAGGGTGGTGCCCGGCGCGGCCAGCGCAACGGCCTGCTCCAGAGCATCGGGGGTCACGGCAACAACCGCGCCGTTGGCCAGTGCCGCGCCAGCCGTCAGCCCGTGCAGCCCACAAAGCAAGACGTATTGCAAGAAACCCGCCGCCTTGACCCGATCCATGATGCATCTCCAGATTTTTGCCTGATCCTGAACACATACCGCTTGATCCGGCCCGGTTCCATGCCCATCGGTGCCCCCCGTCATCGGAGCCGTCGGCGAACATCCTCCTATGCCACCGGTTATACTGGCAGGTTTCCCCCCAGCATCACCAACGCTCGCAGATGGCCAGTATCCGGCCACAAGATATGGTGATAGCAATCCGGATGTTGCCGCAACTGCTGTGTCTGGCAGTCGCGAATATCCGGTGAGTGACCTTTGTTCCCGCGCGCCGTCGTAACCCGTTTCAGAATTCCCGCAAAATCACCTGAATGCTCTGGGCATTGGATGAATGCTGGCCGCTCGGGCCACATTTGCGCCCCAGTGCGGCCACAGAAACGAACGAGATTTCGGCCATAGAATACACGGGTGGCTGCCAGCTGCGACCGAAATAGGGGAACGATCCATGCCAACGTCTTTCACTGTTTCATCGCAGGCTGAACTGCTCGATGCCGTTTCCAGGGCGGCCGGGGGCGACAGTATCCTGTTGCAGGGGGGAAACTACGGCAGTTTCCAACTGCGCAATCTGAGTTTTGACGCACCCGTCACCATCGCCTCGGCCGATCCGGCAAACCCGGCGGTGATCAATGGGCTGGGCATGAACAATGTAAGTAATGTCACCTTCGATGGCATCACCTTTGATTATAAGTTCCAATCGGGGGATCCAAGCTGGAAACAGCCATTTGGCGTATATGACAGCCAGAACATCACCATAAAGAACTCGATGTTCGATGGCGATGTGGTTACCGGCGTTTCTGATGTGGTTGACGGTTATGGCAATGCGACGGGCCTGGCGGTGAGCAGTTCCAGTGCCATCACGATCGAGAATAACACCTTCGCCACCTTCACCCGCGGCGTGGTTGTTTTGCAGAGCGACGGCCTTACCCTGCGCGGCAACAATATTCATTCCCTGCGCTCGGATGGGATGGATTTTGTCGAAGTGAATGATGTCCTGATCGAGGACAACTGGCTCCATGACTTCAACAGTTCTCCGCTCACCGGCGACCATCCGGACATGATTCAGTTCTGGACGTCGGGCACCGACAGCCCGAGTACGAATATCACCATCCGCGGCAACCGGCTCGATATCGGCGAGGGCGATTTGACCCAGTCGATCTTCATGCGCAACGAGGCAGTCGATCAGGGCCTTGCCGGATCCGAGATGTTTTATCAAAACATTCTGATCGAAGACAACGTCATCGTGAACGGCCATTCCCATGGCATCACGGTGGGCGAGACTGCGGGTCTGATCATCCGCAACAATACGGTCGTGCATGCGGATGGCGCCGCACCTGATGGCGCCGACAGTTCGGTCGAGATCCCCAAAATCAACGTCGCCGTTACCTCAACCGGCGTTATCATCACCAACAATATCACCGCGGCGATCAACGGCTATAGCGGGCAGCCCACCTGGACGGTCGCGGACAATGCCTTTGCCCAGGATCAGGATCAGGCGGCGGCGAATTACTATTCCGACGTCTTCATCGCGTCCTCGCTGCAGGCTGTGAACGGGGTGCACGGCTTCATCCTGCTGCCCGGCAGCATTGCCGACCTTCTGGATGCCGGCGCCACGGCAAACCACGCCCCCGGGCCCGATGACGTGCTGGCCGCCCGCTTTCACATCACCGCCCCGGCAGGCGACGGGGCGACCCATGTTTTCGATGCGAGTTTCAGCGACCTTGGGGGATTGCCGGCCGGCACCACCATTGCCTGGGATTTCGGCGACGGCGCCACGGCCGAAGGCGTGATGGTCAGCCACACCTATACCGGGGGTGGCAATATGGCTGTGATTTTGACCATCACCACGCCGGACGGCAAAACCTCGATCGCCACGCTGAATCTGGGGGTGGCAGGCGCGGATGTGGTTGCCCTGACCGCTGATGGCAGCTTTGAGGTTTACGAAAACGGCCAGGCGGTTTCTCTTACCGCACCCGCGCCGGGATTCCTTGATGCCCGCACGGGGGGGCCTGCCGATGGATTGCAACTGGGCAGTCCCGGGGTTGCGGCCACAGTCTCGGTTACGCATCTGCGCGAATTGGCCACCACCGACGAGATTGACATCGGCTTTTCGCTGAAGGCCGACAGCATTGGCACCTCGGGCGAGGTGTTCCGTCTGCATGCCAGTTTCAGCGCCACCGTGACTTCAACGGGCGAGATGGTGTTTCTCATCTACTCAAAAGCCGGGGTCACCAAAAGCCTCACCACCACGGGGGCGGGGCTGTCTGATGGCCAGGAACACGATATCGCGATCCGCATGGCGGACGGCACTGTCAGCATCTCGGTGGATGGCGTCATAAGTGCTTTTACCGCCTTCAGCGGGCCGATTGCCTGGACCGGCTACCACGATCTGAGCTTTGGCAACCCCTGGGGAAGCGCAAACTTCAATGGCGATCTGACGGCCTTCAAGATCAGCGCCAATACCACCGACTATCCCGACGCGTCGGAAACCGTGATCCTGGAAGCCTCGCCTCCGGGAATATTGCCCGAACTGGCCCTGACCGGCGGGGCAGAGGACAATATCTATTACGTGAACACAGCCAACCTGCGGATTACCGATACCGGCGGCATCGACACGGTGACATCCACCCAGCTGTCCATCGACCTTACCGACGTGAAATTCGACGGGATCGAAAATATCGTGCAGACCGGCAGCGCCGATTTCGACCTCTTCGGCGATGAAAACGCCAATCTGCTGGTCGGCAATTCGGGTGAAAACACCCTGGAGGGCCGCGCGGGCCATGACAAACTGGACGGCGGCGCGGGCCGCGATACTCTGATCGGTGGCGAGGGCAACGACAGCTACGCCATCGACGGCAGCGCGGACCGGGTGATCGAGAAGACCGGCGCGGGCTATGACACGATCAGCAGCACGGTCACCTTCAGGCTTGCCGCCAATGTCGAGAAGGGCATCCTCACCGGCACCGCCGAGGGCATCACCGGCAATGCGGCCGACAATCTGCTGCTCGGCAATGCGGCCGACAACCTGCTTTCCGGCGGCCTTGGGGCCGACACCATGATCGGCGGCGACGGCGACGACAGCTATGTCATCGGCGACAGCGCCGATCGGGTGGTCGAGGCGGTCGACGCGGGCTATGACACGATCAGAAGCTCCATCACCGTCAGGCTTGCCGCCAATGTCGAGAAGGGCATCCTCACCGGCACCGCCGAGGGCCTCACCGGCAACGAGAGCAACAATCTGCTGATCGGCAATGCGGCCGACAACCTGCTTTCCGGGGGCCTCGGGGCCGATACCCTGATCGGCGGCTTCGGGGCCGATACCCTGATCGGCGGCAGCGGCCGTGATGTGTTCTCCGGCGGGCAGGGCAACGACAGCCTGACAGGTGGCACCGGCGCCGACTGGTTTGTCTTCAAAACCCAGGGCGGCAGCGACACCATCACCGATTTCGCGGCCAATGGCCTGCTGCATGACACGCTTGATCTGAGCGGCCTGGCGGCGGTGCGCAGCTTTGCGAACCTGATGACCGGCTACCTGCAACAAGTCGGGGATGATGCGGTCATCTCGGCCGGCAACGGTGACCGGATTGTGCTGCTTGATGTGCGCGTGGCCGATCTCGACGCCGGCGATTTCTTTTTCTAGAGCGTGTCCGACAAAAGTGGATAGCGGTTCTGTCAAAAAACACGCGGAAAACCAAATGCCTGAAGCGTGTTGCGTTTAACCGGCTGGACCCGATTAAACGCAACATGCAACATAACCAGCCCGGAATTGCACCCGCCGCAATCTTGCTTTGATCCCAAAATCCAAAGCTTTCAAAGCCGCGACGGAAAACTGCCCTGAACCTGTTCAACGCGGCTGCCTTCATCAAAAGGCCAGGGACTGCCATCAAAAGGCCAGGGAATGCTTGTATCCGCAAGATTCCCATGCATCGCAATGATGGCCATGGCATCGCATTCGCACAGCGGTGGCGTCAACTCCGAAAGACACCCCGGCGTTTCCGGTTTGGAAACTGACCCCCGGGCTGCGGGCGGGATTGTGCGAACTTCAATTCAAATGGCCCTGCGCCGAT
>JANNAV010000184.1:0-12770 GCA_031384695.1 Paracoccaceae bacterium | reverse complement strand
GGCCTTGACCGGTCGGACAAGCCGAAAACCGGCAAGGGTGCGGACCATGAATTTGCCAATGTGGATGCCTGAACATGCGGCTGACCGAGATCAGCTATGGCACGGCGCTGGCGATTGAAAGCTATGGGCCGGGGTTTTTCCGGGTGGGCACCCATCTGATCAAGGGGGCCTGCATGGTGACGCCATGGGATGCGGGGCCCTGGGGCGGATTGACGGACGTGGATGTGCCGCTGGCGATGGCGGGGCGGATTGACGTTCTGTTGCTGGGGCTGGGGGTTGATATTGCGCCGGTGCCGCGCGCCTTTCGCGAGGCGCTTGAGGCGGTGGGGATCGGGGTGGAGCCGATGAATTCGCCTGCCGCCTGCCGCAGTTACAACGTGCTGTTGGGCGAGGGGCGACGGGTGGCGGCCTGCCTTTTGCCGGTTTCCGAGATCATCCGGCTGCGGTGAGCGCGGGGCTTTGCATCGGCCCGGCGGATCGGATAAAGCATGGCGATGGAATTGCAGGTGAGCGATCTGGCGGTTGCGCGGGCGGGGGTGCCGGTGCTGGAGGGTATCAGCTTTGGGCTGGCGGCTGGCGGCGCTTTGGTGCTGCGCGGCCCGAACGGGGTAGGGAAAACCACGCTGTTGCGGGTGGTTGCGGGGTTGCAGCCTGCGTTCACGGGCCGGATATCAGTGGGTGAAGTGGCTTATGCGGGCCATGCCGATGGGGTGAAAGCCACGTTGAGCGTGGTGGAAAATCTGGAGTTCTGGGCGCGGATTTATGGCGGCGGCGACGTGGCGGCGGCGATGATTGCGGTGGATTTGCAAGGGCTTGGCGGACGACTTGCGGGGCAGTTGTCGGCGGGGCAAAGGCGGCGGCTGGGGCTGGCACGGTTGTTGGTGACGGGGCGGCGAGTTTGGGTGCTGGACGAGCCGACGGTATCGCTGGATGCGGCGTCGGTGGGGCTGTTTGGCGCGATGGTGGCGGCGCATCTGGGGACGGGGGGCGTGGCGCTGATCGCGTCGCATGTTGATCTGGGGTTTGCGGCGGAGGTGTTGGATCTTGCGGCGTACCGCGCGAAGGCCAGCGTTGCCGGCGGCTTTGACGAGGCGTTTTTATGATCGCCTTGTTGGTGCGCGATGTGCGGCTTGCGGTGCGGGCGGGGGGCGGTTTTGGCCTGTCGCTGGCGTTCTTCCTGCTGGTGGCGGTGATCGTGCCGTTGGGCGTGGGGCCGGATGCGGCGGTTTTGGGGCGGATAGCACCCGGAATTTTGTGGGTGGGGGCGCTGCTGGCCTGCCTTTTGTCGCTTGACCGGATTTTTGCGCTGGATTTCGAGGATGGCTCGCTTGATCTGCTGGCCACGGCACCAATGCCGATGGAAGCGGTGGTGGCGGTGAAGGCGCTGGCGCATTGGCTGGTGACGGGGGTGCCGCTGGTGGTGCTGTCGCCGGTTCTGGCGGTGATGCTGAACCTGGCCGCGCCGGGGTTTGGCTGGCTTTTGCTGGCGCTGTTGCTGGGGACGCCGGCGCTGTCGGTGATCGGGGCGTTTGGGGCGGCGCTGGTGGTGGGAGTGCGGCGGGGCGGGTTGCTGATGAGCCTTCTGGTGCTGCCGATGTATCTGCCGACGCTGATTTTCGGGGCGGAGGTGGTGAAGCGCGGGGCTATGGGGGCGGCGGTTTCGGTGCCGCTGGCGTGGCTGGCGGCAACCACGCTGGCGGCGGTGGCGCTGTTGCCGTTCGCGGCGGCTGCGGCAATTCGCGTCAATCTGCGATGAGCGGGGCTGTGATAACGTGACGGCAAGGGAGCGGGTGTGATGTCGATCTGGGACTATGCGAACCCGCGGCGGTTCATGGCGGCCTCGGGCGCGGTGTTGCCCTGGGTGACCGGGCTATCGGCGATTTTCCTCTTGGTGGGGCTGGTTTGGGGGTTTTTCTTCACACCGGATGCGGCGAATTTCGGATCCTCGGTGAAGATCATTTACCTGCATGTGCCCGCCGCGATGATGGCGATTTCGGCCTGGATGATGATGCTGGTGGGATCCTTGATCTGGCTGATCCGGCGGCATCATGTGAGTGCCTTGTCGGCGCGGGCGGCGGCACCGGTGGGGCTGACCTTCACGGTGATCGGCCTGGTGACAGGGGCGATCTGGGGGCAGCCGATGTGGGGGACGTGGTGGGCGTGGGATCCGCGGCTGACGGCGTTTTTGATCCTGGGGCTGTTTTATCTGGGCTATATCGCGTTGTGGCAGGCGGTGGAGGATGCCGATACCGCCGCCGATCTGACGAGCGTTTTGTGCATCGTGGGGTCGGTTTTCGCGTTCTTGTCGCGCTATGCGGTGCTGTTCTGGAGCCAGGGGCTGCATCAGGGGGCGAGCCTGTCGCTGGACCGGAAGGAGAATGTGTCGGATGTGTACTGGTTGCCGTTGGTGGTGTGCATCGCGGGGTTTGTGCTGTTGTTTGTGACGCTGGTGCTGCTGAGGACGCGGACGGCGGTGCGGGCGCGGCGGATATCGGCGCTGATTGCGCGGGAGGTTCGGGCATGATGCCGGTAATGGGAAAATACGCAGGAGCGGTGCTGTGGTCTTATGCGGCGTCGGTTCTGCTGATCGGAGTGCTGGTGGCGGTGTCGCTTTGGCAGGCGGCGCGGGTGAAAAAGGCGCTGCGCGAGGTTGAGGCGCGGCAGGGGAGCGAGCATGATTAGGTGGCTGTTGGTGCTGCCGCCCGCGGTGTTCGCGGTGTTGGCGGTGATGTTCTGGGTGGGGATGGGGCGGCAATCGCCGGACGATCTGCCGTCGGTTTTCATTGATCATCCCGCACCTGCGGTGGTGGCGGCGGGCTTGCCGGGGATACCGGCGCTGACGGACGCGGATTTGCGCAGCGGCGAGGTGACGGTGGTGAATTTCTGGGCAAGCTGGTGCCCGCCGTGCCGGGCCGAGCATCCGGTGCTGATGGCGCTGGCCGCCGGAGGGGTGCGGGTGGTGGGGGTCAATATGTTGGACGATCCGGCCAATGCGGGCGCGTTTCTGGCCGAGGCGGGCAATCCGTTTCTGGCGGTGGCGTTCGATCCGAAAGGCAAGATGCGGCTGGACTGGGGGGTGACGGCACCGCCCGAAACGTTCATTCTGCGCGGTGATGGCACCTTGGCCTTCAAGTTCATCGGGCCGATGGTGGGCAGCGATTACGAGCAGCGGTTCCGCCCGGCGCTGGAGGCGGCGCTAAAGCAGTAGCGCAAGGAACGCCGCCATGATCAGCAGCTCGCCCCAGGGCAGACAGGGCAGGATCAGGGTTTTTGAGTGCTGGCGTTGCATGGTTCACTTTCTGTTCTTGTTGCCAGCAGACTGCCCGCGATTGGTTAATAAACACAAAAGGCCCGGAGAGTCCGGGCCTTTGGCTTTGGAAACAATTTGTTGCGTATTTTATGCCGACGCGAGATTGCGCAAGACGTAATGCAGCACACCGCCGTGTTCGACGTATTCGATCTCGATCTCGGTATCTATCCGGCACTTGATCTGGATGGTTCTGACGCGGCCATCGGCGTAGGTGATGGTGCAGGGCAGGGTGGAGAGCGGTTTCAGATCGCCCGCGAGGCCGGTGATGGCGACGGTCTCATGGCCGGTCAGGCCGAGGGATTTGCGGGTGTCGCCGCCGGTAAACTCGAACGGGATGACGCCCATGCCGACGAGGTTGGAGCGGTGGATACGCTCGAAACTTTCGGCGATCACGGCTTTGACGCCGAGGAGGGCGGTGCCTTTGGCGGCCCAGTCACGGCTGGAACCGGCACCGTATTCGATGCCGCCGAAGATCACCAGCGGGGTGCCGTTGGCCTGATAGGCCATCGAGGCGTCGTAGATCGAGGTTTGAGCGCCGTCGGGGCCGAGGGTATAGCCGCCTTCGACCGCATCCAGCATCTCGTTCTTGATGCGGATATTGGCGAAAGTGCCGCGCATCATCACCTCGTGGTTGCCGCGCCGGGCCCCGTAGGAGTTGAACTCGGATACCGGAACCTGATGGTTGTTCAGATACTTACCGGCGGGAGTTGAGGCTTTGAATGAACCTGCGGGGCTGATGTGATCGGTGGTGATCATATCGCCCAGCACGGCCAGCACGCGGGCGCCATGGATGTCGGCGATGGTGCCGGGGGTTTTCGCCATGCCGCGGAAATAGGGCGGATTCTGGATATAGGTGGAGGTGGGCGGCCAATCGTAGGTTTCAGAATCGGTGATCTGAACGGCCTGCCATTTGGCATCGCCCTTGAACACATCGGCGTATTTCTTCTGGAAGGCGGCGCGGGTGACGGTGGCGTTGACCAGATCGGCAATTTCCTTGTTGGTGGGCCAGACATCGCGCAGATAGACCGGGCCGTGGGTGCCGATGCCCAAAGGTTCGGTGGTGATGTCGATGTTCATGTCGCCCGCCAGCGCATAGGCGACCACGAGGGGCGGCGAGGCGAGGTAGTTGGCGCGCACGTCGGGGGAAATCCGCCCCTCGAAATTGCGGTTGCCGGAGAGGACGGCGGTGGCCACGAGGTCACCTTCGGTGATGGCCGCGGAAATCGCGGGATCGAGCGGGCCGGAGTTGCCGATGCAGGTGGTGCAGCCATAGCCGACGAGGTTGAAGCCTATGGCATCAAGATCGTCCTGCAGGCCTGCGGCGTTCAGGTATTCGCTGACAACCTGGCTGCCGGGAGCGAGCGAGGTTTTCACCCAAGGCTTTGATTTCAGGCCCAGTTGCCGGGCTTTGCGGGCGACAAGGCCCGCGCCGATCATCACATAAGGGTTGGAGGTATTGGTGCAGGAGGTGATGGAGGCGATCACCACCTTGCCCGAGGACATGGTGAAATCATGGCCCTCGACCGCCACCTGAACGCCTTGCGGCCGTTTGAAGGACGCCTCCATCTCGGCGGCAAACCCGGCTTTGGCGGCGGTGAGGGCCACGAAATCCTGCGGGCGTTTGGGGCCGGAGATAGCGGGCACGATGGTGGCCATGTCGAGGGCGAGGGTGGAGGTGTAGATCGGGTCGTAATCGGCGCTGCGCCACATGCCGTTGGCGCGGGCATACGCCTCGACCAGTGCGATGCGGCCAGCGTCGCGCCCGGTTCCGTGCAGGTAGCGCAGGGTTTCATCGTCGATCGGGAAAAAGCCGCAGGTCGCACCATATTCGGGGGCCATGTTGGCGATGGTGGCGCGGTCGGCGAGGGGGAGGCGATCAAGGCCGTCGCCGTAAAACTCGACGAATTTGTTGACGACGCCGTGCTGGCGCAGCATTTGCACCACTTTGAGCACGAGGTCGGTGGCGGTGGTGCCTTCGACCATGGAGCCGGTGAGTTTGAAGCCCACCACTTCGGGGATCAGCATGGAGACGGGTTGGCCGAGCATCGCCGCCTCGGCCTCGATGCCGCCGACGCCCCAGCCCAACACAGCGAGGCCGTTGACCATGGTGGTGTGGCTGTCGGTGCCGACGAGGGTATCGGGGTAGGCGACGGGCAGCCCGTGCTGATCGGTGTCGGTCCAGACGGTTTGCGCGAGGTATTCAAGGTTGACCTGATGGCAGATGCCGGTGCCGGGGGGGACGACGCGGAAGTTGTTGAACGCCTTTTGCCCCCATTTCAGGAAGACATAGCGCTCCATGTTCCGCTCGTATTCGCGGTCCACGTTGGCCTGAAAGGCGCGGGGGGTGCCGTATTCGTCGATCATCACCGAATGGTCTATCACCAGATCAACCGGGGCCAGGGGGTTGATTTGTTGAGCATTTCCGCCAAGCCCAAGGATGCCGTCGCGCATGGCGGCGAGATCCACCACGGCGGGGACGCCGGTGAAATCCTGCATCAGCACGCGCGCCGGGCGGTAGGCGATTTCGCGCGGGTTGCGCCCGCCTTTGGCACCCCATTCGGAAAAGGCGCGGATATCATCAAGGCTGACGGTTTTGCCATCCTCATAGCGCAGCATGTTTTCCAGCACCACCTTGAGGGCGGCGGGCAGGCGGGAAAACTGGCCCAGACCTGCGGCTTCGGCGGCGGGGATGGAGTAAAAGCTGAGGGTCTGGCCCCCGGCGGTGAGGGTTTGCCGGGTTTTGGCGCTATCGTGGCCTACGGTGACGGTCATGCTTGCCTCCTGATGCTGGCTTGGATGGCGTCGGGTGTGCCGGATTGGGCTGCGCGACGCAAGGGAAACTGTGCGGGTTGGGAGTGTTGTATGCCACGGTATACCAAAAGTCCAGCCCCCCGCCTATGCAGTGTCGATCCTGTGCCGGTTGCGTGAAGATCGCGTAACGAAGGCTCGCAAAACCTTGATTGGCGTGGGGGGCGGTGGTCCTGTAGATGTGGAAAAAAGATGCGGATGGGAAAGTGCGATGCAGCGAGCGGTGATGGCGGTGGCGGCGGCGGTTGGGGTTTGGGCCTTTGCGGTGGTGCCGGGGATGGCGCAGAGCAAGCCGGGGGTACTGGTGGAGTTGTACACCTCGCAGGGGTGTTCGTCCTGCCCGCCTGCGGATGCGTATCTGGCGGAACTGGTGGCGCAACCGGGGGTTATTCCTTTGGCGCTGCACGTGGATTATTGGGATTACATCGGCTGGGCGGATACGTTTGCGATTGCGAAGTTCACCGACCGGCAGCGCGGCTATGCGCATGCGGCGGGGCGCAAGATGATCTTCACGCCGCAGATGATCATCGCGGGCGGCGAAAGCGTGGAGGGCAACGACCCGGCGGCGGTGGAGGCGGCGATTGCGCGGGCGCAGGGTGCGGGGTCGGGGGTCAGTCTGGCGCTGACGCGGGTAGGGGATCAGGTGACGATCCATGCCGAGGCCAATCCGCCGCTGACGGCCGACAGCAAGGTGCAACTGGTGCGCTACCGCGAAACCGCGCCGGTGGCGATTGAGCGGGGCGAGAACGCGGGCAAATCCATCACCTACCACAATATCGTGACCTCGTGGACCCTGCTGGGCGATTGGTCGGGGGCGGCACCTTTGGAGGTGACGGCGCCGGTTGCGGGGGAGGACCGGGTGGTGGTGGTCATTCAGGGCGCGGGGTTTGCGAATGTGCTGGCGGCGGCGGAGTTGCAGTAGCCTTATTTCCAGCGCCGGTGAATCCAGAACCATTGATCGAGGTGCCGGCGGGCGATGGCCTCGAGGCTGTTGTTCAGGGTCTGGGTCATGGCTGCGGGGGTGGTATGGGGGATCGCGGGTTCGATGATCACTTCGAAGGTCAGGCCGTCGGGCTGGCGCAAGCCGTAGACCGGCACCAGCAAGCAGTTGTATTTCAACGCCATTTCAGCCGCTGACAGGGCGGTAAACGCGGTTCGGCCGAAAAAGCTGAGTGGTGCGCCGTGCGACATGTGCTGATCAATCAGCAGGCCGATGCTGCCGCCCGCGCGCAGGTGCTGAACCATTCCGGCCAGACCGCGCCTGCCGCGCGGGAAGATCGGCAGGCCGATGGCGGCGATGGCGGCGCGGTAATGCGGGTTGAAATACTGGTTGGCGAACGGCATGTAGAGCGCGCCCATGGCAAAACCATGCGCCGAAAGCACGGCGCGCGGCACGTCGTAATTGCCGAAATGGCCCGAGATCAGGATCACGCCCTGCCCCCTGGCGCGGGCGGCGGCAATCTCGGCCAGCCCCGCGCCGGTGATCGGCGTGTCGCGGACATGGGCCTTGAATTCGGCCCCGGAGTAAATCTCCATCAGGGTGCGCCCGGCGTTGGCGGGCACCGCGCGCATCAGGCGTTTCACCTCAACGGGGGGCAGATCGGGCAGCACCAGCGCCAGATTGTCGCGCACGCGGGTGTTATAGCCCGCAATCGGGGCCAGAATCCGCGCCACCAGCCAGCCGCACAGCGGGATGCGCCAACGGTAGGGGATGGCCAGCATCAGGCCGATCAGCGCCCGGAGTGCCAGGTTCTGCGCATAGACGAGCGGCTGAAAGGCGGGGTCAGGCATGATCTTGGGCAGGGTTTGGGGGTGCCTGGCGCTCATACCGGCGGGCGCGGGTTTCGCGGTGCCAGACATAGAGGCCCGCCACCACGATCACAAGGGCGCCGAACATGCTGTAGCCATCGGGAAATTCGCCATAAAGCGCCATGCCCCAGAGGGTGGCAAACACGATGCCGAGATAGGCGAAGGGGGCCACGACCGAGGCCTCGGCGATGGAAAACGAGCGGATGATGCACAGTTGCGCGCCAGTGCCGAGCAGGCCAAGCAGGGCGAAAAGCGCGATATCGGCGCGGGCGATCGGCTGCCAGACGAAAGGCAGGGCGAGGGTGGTGAGCACGCAGCCGAACAGGGCCGCGTGCAACAGGGCGGTGGCGGCACCTTCTTTGGGGCCAAGGTGGCGGGTGAGGAGCGCGTTGCCGGTGTAGCAGATTGCAGCCCCCAAAGGCAGCAGGGCGGCAGGGGTGAACACCGAAAGGCCGGGGCGGATGATGATCAGCGCGCCGGTCATGGCGGCAATCACCCCAAGGATGCGGCGCAGGCCCAGCTTTTCACCCAGAAAGAGGGCGGCACCCAGCGTGATCAGCACCGGGTTGGTGTCGGTGAGGGCGGTGGCCTCGGCGAGGCCGATATGGGCGAGGCTGCTGAAAAACAGCGCCGTCGCCCCCAGTTGGCAGGCCGAGCGGACCATGTGCAGCCAGGGGTGCTGGCTTTGCAGCGCGCGGAGGGCGCGGCGGGGCCGCAGCACGGCAAGCACGATCAGCGCCTGCCCCGCGAACCGCGCCCAGACCACCTGCGCAGCCGGATAGCGTTCAATCAGGCCTTTGGCGGCGGCGTCCATCGTGGTGAACAGCACGATGGCGAGCAGCATGAACAGGATGCCCTTGCGGGTGGCGGCGGCGGTGGGCAAGGGCATGGGGTTTCCAACTGACGTGCAGGGCATGACCCTAGGCGGGCTGGTGGGCAACGGCAAGGGCGCGCGCTTTGGTCTGGCGCTTTGGCCGGGTGCTTTGGCCGGGTGCTTTGGCCGGTTGCTTTGGTCGGGCGCTGGGAGCGGCAATTGACTGTGCGGCGCAATCGGCGCTGATTGCTGCGGGCAGGCGACAACAGAGGAGGTGGGCGCGAGATGGTTGGCGAGCGGGCAGAGCGGGCCCAGGTTTTCGCGCTGATGGTGCTGGCCTGGGGATTGAGCGCGGGCTTTGTTGCGGCAGGCTATTGGAGCGGTGCGGGCGGGGAGGTTTTTGCGGGCCGGGATGCGATGGCGGCTGCGGGGTTTGCCACGTCGCTGGCCGCGTTGACGCTGATTGCGGGGATCGGGGCGGCGGCGAGGCTGCGATTTTTTGGCCGCAACATTGATGGTTCGGCGCCGGCGCCGGGTTCGGCGCTGGATATCATGCGGCGGTATGTTTCGAACACGACGGAGCAGGTGGTGCTGTTCGCGATTGCATGCCAGGCGCTGGCGGTGGTTGATGCCAGCGTGGCGATCCGTCTGCTGCCGGTCATGGGGGTGTGGTTCGTGATTGCGCGGATGATGTTTTACGCAGGCTACAGGCAGGCGCCGTTGTGGCGCGCGGTGGGGTTTGCGGCGACGTTTCATCCGACGGTGCTGCTGTTCGGATGGGTGTTCTGGCGGTTTTTGAGTTGAGGGTGAAGGTTTGCCGTTGATCTGACCGGAATTGCAGGCAGAGCAGGGCAGGTGGGCGTTGATCTGTTGGGCGAGGGCCGGGTCGGGACGAGCGGTTTGGGAGCGCTGGCTTTGCTTGTTGGTGGCCGGGGGGGGCTCGCGCCACTATACCCAGCGGAAAAGTGCGGGGGTTTCACACCCCCGCACACGCCCCGTTGTGCGGGGGTTTCACACCCCCGCACCCCCGTGGGATATTTGAGCAGAGAAGAAGCGGGGGGACAATTTTAGGCGAATTCAGTTGGATATTCTGGGGCGGGTGTTTGGGGCGGGTGTTTGGGGGGGGGGCGTCATGCGGGGTGCGGCGTTATTCGTCTTCCCTGATCAGGGCGATCTCGCCCGATGCCTCCAGTTGGCGGATGGCGGTAACGATGGCGGAGAAGGCGGTTTCGGCGTCTTTGTCTTTGATGCGGCCGCGCGCGTCGATCTCTTCGCGCAGGGCCTGGGCCATGCGTTGCGACATGTTGGCAAGGATGAATTCGACTCCCGGGGCGAGGTCGGGGTTGGCCTGTGCGGCGGCGAGGGCGGTGACGAGAACCGGCTGGTCGATGATGCGCACCAGTTTGGGCACATCGCGTGGCGCGAGACGGCTGGGCACATGCACGAAGGTGAAGATCGCCTTGCGCACCAGTTCGGCAAAGCCTGCGTCGGCCTCATCCAGACCCTTCAGCACGTCATCGCGGGTGAGGGCGGCGGAGACGTTGAGGATGGCGCCCACACGCTCCACCGGGCCGGTCTCGAACGCCTTTGGCGGTTGGGCATCAAGCTGGGCCACCAGCGACAGGCCGATCTTGCGCACGGTTTCGGGATCGACGTTGCCGGTCATCGACACCGCATAGGCCACACGGCGGGCGCGGTCGCCGGGCAGTTTGCCCAAAAGTTCGGCCGATTTCGGCACGGGAAGTTTGGAGAGCATCACGGCGGCCACCTCGATGCTTTCGTCTTGCAGCACCGGCAGCAGACGCTCGATGGACAGGGCGGTCAGCCTGTCCCAGGGGTCGGCTTTGGACGAGGCCCCGGCGAGGCGGCGCAGGCGGCCCGCAGCGGTGGGCGAGATGTGGCCGTCCATCACCGACAAAGCGCCTTCGATGCCGCCGGGAAAGGAGAGGCCGACCTGTTCCAGTTCGGCCAGAAACTCATCCACCACCACGCCGAGGGTACCGCGATCGACCATCCGCATCTGGCCCATCTGTTCAGTCAGCGAGGCCTGAATATGGTCCGGCAGTTTGGAGAGCGGCAGTTTGGCACCTTCGGCCAAGAGGAGGCGCACGATGACGGCGGCCTTTTCGCGCGGCGTCAGCACGCGGGGGCGGGGGGGTTCGTGCGCCGCAACGCCGTTTTGTTTGGCGGGCGCAATACGCGCCAGCGCCATGGGTTGTTGGGCCATTCTGTTCCCCTGTTCCGATCCTGCTGCGACCACCCTCGCAGGCTTCGGTTAACCGGGGCTGAACGGATCAGAAAATGGCGTCCGTGTCGGCTTGTCGGATCAATAGCTGACGGTTTTGCCGCTGATCACGGCTTCGGCCAGCGAGGTCTCGGCCCAGGTGCCGACACCGCCGCGGTTGTGGATCTGCGTCAGTTCGGCGCGGGCGAGATCGACCTCGCCCATTTCGACATAGGCCTGGCCAAGATAGCTGCGCGCCTGAATGTTGTCGGGGTTCTGCGCGAGGGCTGCGGCGTAGTATTCAAGGCCCAGTTCCACCCGTCCCGCCTTGCGGTTGGCAAAGCCGAGATAGGTCAGAACGCGGTCGGTTTTGCCTTCGTGCATGGTGGCGAGCACGGCGAGCGCCTCTTCGGGGCGGCCCGCATAGGCCAGTTCGCGCACGGCGCCAAAGCGGGTGTCATCGTTGAGGGACGCACCGTCGGCCTTGATGCAGGCCTTGGTTTTCTCGTCCCAGACCTCGCCCTTTTTGCATTCGGTGGTGGTCTCGGTGGGTTTTGGCGGCTCGGTGCTGTCGGAGCCTGCGGCGAATGCGATGACGGGGAAAGCGGAGAGCAAAAGGATCGGCAAAAGGCGCATGATCGGGTTTCCTTGTCTGTGTGGCCTGAGGTTAACATAGCACCTGCCGCTTTGGGACGAAAAATCAACCAAAGCGGCGTTCACGCTTTTGTCAGGTCAACTGGCAAATACCCGGGCGAAAATCGTGTCGACGTGTTTGGTGTGATAGCCGATATCGAATTTCTCTTCGATCTGGGCCGGGGTCAGAGCGGCGGTCACTTCGGCGTCCGCGAGGAGTTCGGTCTTGAAATCGGCACCGTGCTCCCACACCCGCATGGCGTTGCGCTGTACCAGCCGGTAAGCGTCTTCGCGGTTCACCCCGGCCTGGGTCAGGGCCAGAAGCACGCGCTGGCTCATCACCAGACCTTTGAATTTGTTCATGTTTGCCAGCATGGTGGCGGGATAGAGCACCAGTTTCTCGACCACGCCTGCGAGGCGGTGCAGGGCAAAATCAAGGGTGATGGTGGTGTCGGGGGCAATCGCGCGTTCCACTGAGGAGTGGCTGATATCACGCTCGTGCCACAGTGCGACGTTTTCCAGCGCCGGGGTGACGGCCATCCGCACGAGGCGCGCGAGGCCGGTGAGGTTTTCGGTGAGGACGGGGTTGCGTTTGTGCGGCATGGCCGATGAGCCCTTCTGGCCGGGCGAGAAGAACTCTTCGGCCTCCAGCACTTCGGTGCGCTGCATGTGGCGGAATTCGGTGGCAATGTTCTCGATCGACGAGGCGACAACACCGAGGGTGGCGAAATACATCGCGTGGCGGTCGCGCGGGATCACCTGGGTGGAGATGGGTTCGGGGGTGAGGCCGAGTTGGGCGCAGACATGGGCCTCGACCGCGGGGTCGATGTTGGCGAAGGTGCCGACAGCGCCCGAGATGGCGCCGGTGGCGATCTCGGCACGGGCGTTGACAAGGCGCGCCCGGCCACGCGCCATTTCGGCGTAAAAGCGGGCGAAGGTCAGGCCCATGGTGGTCGGTTCGGCGTGAATGCCATGGCTGCGGCCGATGCGGACGGTGTCCTTATGTTCAAAGGCGCGGGCCTTCAGGGCGGTCAGCACCCGGTCCAGCGCCACGAGCAAAAGGTCCGAGGCGCGGACAAGCTGGACGTTCAGCGTGGTGTCCAGCACGTCCGACGAGGTCATGCCCTGATGCACGAACCGCGCATCATCCGCGCCGATATGTTCGGCCAGAT
>JANNAV010000110.1:0-4146 GCA_031384695.1 Paracoccaceae bacterium | reverse complement strand
TGCCGCCGACCGTCTGGATATGGCGCAATCCATCCAGAACACCTTTGGGCAGGTTGGCATCGAGGTGGAGTTGAAGGTGGGCGAGGGGGCGGAGCAGTTGAAGGAATATCGTGCGCGGCTGCATGATATGACGCTGCAAAGTTGGGGGCCGGATTATCCCGATCCGCATACCAACGCCTCGGCCTTCTCGATGAACGCCAACAATGCCGATGATGCGGGCACCGGGGGCCTTGCCTATCGCAACTTCTACGAGCCGGGCGAGTTGCACGGCAAAACAGAAGCGGCGGTGATGGAGCGGGATCCGGCCAAGCGCAAGCTGATGTACGAGGAAATCCAGATCGCGCACCGCGACACCTCGCCTTTCATCGTGATGTTCCAGATCGCTTATCAGACCGGCATGCGGACCAATGTGAAGGGGTTCTATACCGGCGGGGCGACGGATAGCGCCGCCTACTGGCTGATCTCGAAGTAAGCAACGGGGCCGCGCCGGAGCATTTTCCGGCGCGGCCCTGCGACAGATGGCAGATACCGCATCCCCCGCGCATGCCGCCCGCCTGATCCCGGTGCTGCGCCAGATTGGCCAGGCCGTGATCACGCTGCTGGTGACTTTCATCGGCTTGTTGGCCGTAACCTTCGTGATCAGCCGGGTGGTGCCGATTGATCCGGTATTGTCGATATTGGGCGAGCGCGCCACGGATGCGCAGATAGCCGAGGCCCGCACCGAACTGGGGCTGGACGAGCCGTTGTGGTGGCAGTTCGGCATCTATGTGACGGATGCGTTGCAGGGCGATCTGGGCACCTCGATCCGCACCCGCGAGCCGGTTATTGAGGAGATCGCGCGCTATTTTCCCGCGACGCTGGAACTGGCGACGCTGGGGACGATCATCGGGATTTTGTTGGGGGTGCCTTCGGGCATTCTGGGGGCCACCCATCCCAATTCACTTGGCGACATGATCGTGCGGCTGATCGGGCTGATCGGCTATTCGGTGCCGGGGTTCTGGCTGGGGCTGATGGCGCTGTTGCTGTTTTATGGCCAGTTGGGCTGGGTTGGCGGGCCGGGGCGGCTGGACGCGGGCTTTGACATGATCATGGAGTTCGAACTGACCCAGCACACCGGGATGATCTTGCTGGATACCGCGATTGCCGGGCGTTGGGATATCTTTGCCAATGCGCTGTCGCATATCGCCCTGCCTGCGGGGATTTTGGGCTATGTGTCGCTCGCCTATATCAGCCGGATGACCCGCAGTTTCATGCTGAACGAGTTGGGGCAGGAGTACATCACCACCGCGCGGGTGAAGGGGATGCCGGAGTGGCGGGTGGTCTGGGTGCATGCGTTGAAGAATATCATGGTGCCGCTGATTACGGTGGTGGCGTTGTCTTATGCCAGTTTGCTGGAGGGTTCGGTGCTGACCGAGACGGTGTTCGCGTGGCCGGGGCTGGGGCGCTATATCACCGATGCGTTGCTGGTGGCGGATATGCCGGCGGTGCTGGGCGGGACGGTGGTGGTGGGGGCGGTGTTCATCGGGGTGAACATGCTGTCGGACCTTTTGTACCGGCTGGCTGATCCGAGGGCACGGTGATGGCGGGGATGGTGGCGTGGCTGCGTGATCCGAATCCGGCCTCGCGGGTGCAATCGCGGTTGGGGCAGAGTTATCTGAGTTGGCTGCGCTTTCGGCGCAATCCGGTGGCGATGCTGGGGCTGATCATCGTGGGGGTGCTGCTGTTCGTGGCGGCTTTCGCGCCCTGGCTGGCGGCTTATGACCCGATTGCGCAGGATCTGGGCGAGCGGCTTTATCCGCCGTTGACGCCGGGGCATTTCATGGGCACCGATGATTTTGGCCGCGATATCATGAGCCGGATCATCTACGGCTCGCGCACCACGCTTTATATCGTGGTGCTGGTGATCGTGACAGCCCCGGTGTTCGGGCTGATCATCGGCACGGTGGCGGGGTATTTCGGTGGGTGGACCGATATCATCCTGATGCGGATCACCGATATCTTTCTGGCCTTTCCGCGTCTGATTCTGGCGTTGGCACTGGTGGCGGTGCTGGGGCCGGGGATGGAAAACGCGGTGCTGGCCATCGCAATCACCTCCTGGCCGCCCTATGCGCGGGTGGCGCGGGCGGAAACCCTGACGGTGCGCAATTCGGATTATATCGCGGCGGTGCGGTTGCAGGGCGCGGGGGCTGCGCGGGTGATCTGGGGCCATATCATGCCGATGTGCCTGCCGTCGGTGATCATCCGGGTGACGCTGGATATGGCGGGGGTGATCATCATCGCGGCGGGGCTGGGTTTTCTGGGCCTTGGGGTGCAGCCGCCTGCGGCGGAGTGGGGGCTGATGATCTCATCCGGGCGGAAATATCTTTACGAGCAGTGGTGGGTGGCGACGATGCCGGGGGGGGCGATTTTCGTGGTGTCTTTGGGGTTCAACCTGCTGGGCGACGGGTTGCGCGATGTGCTGGACCCAAGGAGTGCGGGCAAATGACGCTGGTATCGGTGAAGAACCTGCACGTGACGTTTCACACCGAGGCGGGGCCGGTGGAGGCGGTGCGCGGAGTGTCATTCTCGCTGGGCCGTGAGCGGTTGGGGATTGTCGGGGAAAGCGGGTCTGGCAAGACCATGACCGGGCGGAGCCTGTTGCGGCTGATCCGGCCGCCGGGACGGATCACGGCGGATGAGATGACGTTTGACGGCATTGATCTGCTGGCGGCATCCGAGCGCGAGATGCGCGCGCTGCGCGGCCCGCGCATGGCGATGGTGATGCAGGATCCGAAATATTCGCTGAACCCGGTGATGAAGATCGGTGCGCAACTGACCGAGGGCTTGCGCCAGCGCGACCGGCTTGGCCATGCCGAGGCTTGTGCCAAGGCGATTGCCGCGCTGGAGGCGGTGCAGATCCGCGATCCGGCGCGGGTGATGGAGGCCTATCCGCATGAACTTTCCGGTGGCATGGGGCAGCGGGTGATGATTGCGATGATGCTGATCCCGAACCCGGATCTGCTGATCGCCGACGAGCCGACTTCGGCGCTGGATGTGACGGTGCAGGCGGAGGTTCTGGCTATTTTGGATGGGCTGGTGAAAACGCGGGGCATGGGGCTGATCTTCATCAGCCATGATCTGCGGCTGGTGGCGCGGTTTTGTGACCGGGTGCTGGTGATGTACAAGGGGCGGGTGGTGGAGGAATTGGCGGCACAGGATCTGATGGCGGCAAAGCACCCCTATACGCAGGGGTTGCTGAACTGTTTGCCGCGCATTGGCGGCACGCGGGGGCCGCTGCCGGGGCTGGACCGCGATGCGGCCTGGGCCAACTGAGATGGCGTTTATCGAGATTGAAAATCTGTCGGTGATTTACAAGGCGAGCGGCCGCGAAGTGCGGGCGGTTGAGGCGGTTTCGCTGCGGGTGGAGGCGCGGCAATCTTTTGGGTTGGTGGGGGAAAGTGGCTCTGGCAAATCCACCATTCTGCGCGCGATCTGCGGGCTTGCGCCGATCTCGGCGGGGGTGATCCGCATCAATGGTGTGCCCATCGCCACCCCGCGCGGCAAGGCGTTTTCGGCGCGGGTGCAGATGGTGTTTCAAGACCCCTATGCCAGCCTGCACCCGCGCCACACGATTGACCGCACGCTTTCCGAGCCGCTGGCCATTCATGGCATCGGCAATACCGACGCGCGGGTGCGGCAGGCGCTGCTGGATGTGGGGCTGCCCGCGAATTTCCGCTTTCGCTATCCGCATCAGCTTTCGGGGGGGCAGCGGCAACGGGTGGCGATTGCGCGGGCGTTGATGCTGGAGCCGGAGATATTGCTGCTGGACGAGCCGACCTCGGCGCTGGATGCCTCGGTGCAGGCGGAAACGCTGAACCTGCTGGCGCGGCTTCGGGCCGAGCGGGGGCTGACCTTCATCATGGTCAGCCATGATCTGGCGGTGATTGATCACATGTGCGACCGGATTCTGGTGATGCAGCATGGCCGTGCGGTGGAGGAGCTATCGCGCGAGGCGCTGGCGGGGGCTGCGATGCAGACCGATTATGCGCGGGCGCTGTTTGCCGCGAGTGCCGACAGGATGTTGGGATGAACGAGGCTTTGCCGGTATTCGACGGGCACAATGATTTCCTGCTGCGACTGCTGCAAAACCCGGACAGGCGGGATGTG
>JANNAV010000074.1:0-7594 GCA_031384695.1 Paracoccaceae bacterium | reverse complement strand
GACCCCGACCGGATTTTGGACGGGATGGATTATGGCCGCGCCCATCACCGGGCGGTGCATTTCATCAACCGCTCTCCCGGCGCTACGGTGTCGCATTTGCTGGCGGTGCTGGGGGTGACCAAGCAATCGCTGAACCGGGTGTTGCGGACGTTGTTCGAAGACGGGCTGGTCGAGGCGCGGGTGGGCAAGAAGGACCGGCGCGAGCGGCATTTGTATCTGACCGAGAAGGGGAGTGCGCTGGAGCGGGCCTTGTCGGATGCGCAGCGGGCGCGGATGCGGGCGGCGTACCGGGCGGCGGGGCCGCAGGCGGTGCAGGGGTTTCGCACCGTGCTGGAGGCGATGATGGACCCGGAGATGCGCAGGCAGTATCAAGGCCTGAAGGAGAGCGGCAAATGAGCGAGGTGCAGGCGCATCTTTTGGTGGTGGATGATGACGAGCGCATTCGCGGCTTGTTGCAGAAGTTCCTGATCCGGCACGGTTTTCTGGTGACGGTGGCCCGCGATGCGGCGCATGCGCGGCGGATCCTTACGGGGCTGGAGTTCGACATGCTGGTCTTGGATGTGATGATGCCGGGCGAGGACGGCATCGCGCTGACCCGGCATTTGCGCCAAAGCATGGCACTGCCGATCCTGCTGCTGACGGCCAAGGGCGAGGCTGCCAACCGGATCGAGGGGTTCGAGGCGGGGGCGGATGATTATCTGGTCAAGCCGTTCGAGCCGAAGGAATTGTTGCTGCGGATCAACGCCATCCTGCGCCGGGTGCCGGTGGTGAAGTCCGAGGCTTCGGTGCCGAAGGTGCTGCATATGGGGCCGGTGCGCTATGACATGGACCGGGGCGAGTTGTGGCGCGGCGCCGATCTGATCCGGCTGACGGCGACGGAGGCCGGGCTGATGCGGATGTTCGCGCAGGCCCCCGGTGCGGCGCTCAGCCGGGATCGGCTGGTGGGCGAGGTGGCCGAAAGCGATGGCGGCGGGCAGGAGCGCGCCGTGGATGTGCAGATCACCCGGCTGCGCCGCAAGATCGAGGCCGATCCGAAGCAGCCGCGCTATTTGCAGACGGTGCGCGGCGAGGGGTATATGTTGCAGCCGGATTGAGGGGTAGATTTGGGAGATGCTGGTTTTTGGCCATGAGGGCTTTGCGGGGCATGTGACGCCGCTGGGGCACCCGGAGCGGGTGGAGCGGCTGGCGGCGGTGGAGCGGGGGTTGGCGGGGATTGCCGTTGAGCGGCGGAGCGCGCCGTTGGCGGAGCAGGCGGAGGTGTTGCGCTGTCATTCGGCGGATTATCTGGCGCGGGTGGTGCTGGCGGGGCCGGTGGAGGGCTGGGCGCAGATGGACGGCGATACTTATCTTTCGCCGGGCAGTCTGGAGGCGGCTTTGCGGGCGGTGGGCGGCGTGGGGGCGGCGGTGGATGCGGTGATCGCGGGGCAGACGCGCACGGCGTTTGTGGCGGCGCGCCCGCCGGGGCATCATGCGGAGCGGGCGCAGGCGATGGGGTTTTGCCTGTTCGGGTCGGTGGCCATCGGGGCAAAGCGGGCGCTGGATCTGCACGGTTTGGGCCGGGTGGCGGTGGTGGATTTCGATGTGCATCACGGCAATGGCACGCAGGACCTGTTGTGGGACGAGGGGCGGTGTCTTTTTGTTTCGAGCCATCAGATGCCGCTCTATCCGGGGTCGGGTTCGGCCTCGGAGAGCGGCGCGCATGGCCAGATTTTGAACGTGCCGTTGCGCGAAGGCTCGGGCGGTGCGGCGATGCGGGCGGCCTATGAGGCGCTGGTGTTCCCGGCGCTGGAGGCATGGAAGCCGGAGTTGATCCTGATCTCGGCGGGGTTTGATGCGCATGCGGATGATCCTTTGGCGGGGCTGGAGTGGCAGGCAGAAGATTACGGCTGGCTGACCGGGCGGATTTGCGATCTGGCGGAGGTGCATGCGGGCGGGCGGGTGGTATCGGCGCTGGAAGGCGGCTATGATCTGGACGCGCTGGCGGCCTCGGTCGCGGCACATGTGGGTGTTTTGCAGGAGCGGGGCGGATGAGCGACAAAGCGGTGGCCGGGATGAGCTTTGAAGAGGCGATGGCGGCACTGGAAGCCGTCGTCAGCCAGTTGGAGCGCGGCGAAGTGGCGCTGGAGCAGTCCATTGCCTTGTATGAACGCGGCGCGGCGTTGAAGGCGCATTGCGCGGGCAAGCTGCGCGATGCTGAGGAAAAGGTGGAACTGATCCGCGCCGCCGAGGGCCGCGCGGTGGGGGTAACCCCGGTGGAGGGGCTTTAGTGCCTGACGATTCGGCGACGCTTGCGGCGGCCTCATTCGATGCCGCTTTGACCCGCGCGCGCGGGCTGGTTGAGGCGCAACTGGTGGACCGGCTTGCCAGGCTGACCGGGGCTTTGCCCGAGGCGATGCTTTATGCCACCAAAGGCGGCAAGGGGTTGCGCGGGTTTCTGGTCATGGAATCCGCCCGTCTGCACGGGATTTTGCCAAGCAAAGCGGCTCCGGCGGCGGCGGCGATTGAGGCAATGCACGCCTACTCGCTGATCCATGATGATCTGCCCTGCATGGATGATGATGATCTGCGGCGCGGCCAGCCCACCGTTCACCGCAAATGGGACGAGGCGATGGCGGTGCTGGCGGGCGACGCTTTGCAGGCTTTGGCGTTCGAGTTGGTGCTGTCCACCGGTTGCGCGTCTAAGGCGCGGGCCGGACTGGCGCTGAGTTTGGCGCAGGCGGCGGGGGCGCGGGGCATGGTGGGCGGCCAGATGGCCGATATCGCGGCGGAAACCGCCGGGGCCGCGCTGAACCTTGATCAGATCACCGCGTTGCAGGCGGGCAAAACCGGGGCGCTGATCACCTGGGCGGCCGTGGCGGGCCCGCGGCTGGCGGGGGCAGACGCGGCACCGTTGCAGGGCTACGGCGATTGCCTTGGGCTGGCGTTTCAGATTGCCGATGACATTCTGGATGTCACGGGCGATGCCGCCAAGGCGGGCAAGCGGTTGCAAAAGGATGCGGCGGCGGGCAAGGCGACCTTTGTTTCCCTGCTGGGTCTTGATGCCGCACGCGCAAGGGCGAAATCCTTGGTAGAAGAGTCCTGCGCGCATCTGCACCCCTATGGGGCGGATGCCGTGACACTGATCGACTGCGCGCGCTTTGTGATTGCGCGCGAAAACTGAGCCGGAGGGCAAGATGAGCGAGCGACCCAAGACCCCGCTGCTGGACAGGGTAAAGCTGCCTTCGGATATTAAGGGGTTTTCCGAGGCGCAACTGCGGCAACTGGCCGATGAGGTGCGAGCGGAGACGATCTCGGCAGTGTCGGTAACCGGCGGCCATCTGGGGGCGGGCCTTGGCGTGGTGGAGTTGACGGTGGCGCTGCATGCGGTTTTCGATGCGCCGCGCGACAAGATCATCTGGGATGTGGGGCATCAGTGCTATCCGCACAAGATATTGACGGGGCGGCGTGACCGGATCCGCACCCTGCGCAGCGAGGGCGGCCTCAGCGGCTTCACCAAGCGTTCGGAAAGCCCCTATGATCCGTTCGGGGCGGCGCATTCTTCCACCTCGATCTCGGCGGCGCTGGGCTTTGCCATGGCGGCGGAACTGGGCGGCGACGCAGGCGATGCGATTGCGGTGATCGGCGATGGTGCGATGTCGGCGGGCATGGCGTTTGAGGCGATGAACAACGCAGGTGCCCTGAAAAAGCGGCTGTTCGTGGTGCTAAATGACAACGAGATGAGCATCGCCCCGCCGGTGGGGGCGCTGTCGGCTTACCTGAGCCGGATGTATGCGGGGGCGCCGTTTCAGGAGTTGAAATCGGCGGCGAAGGGGATGGTTTCGCTGTTGCCCGAGCCGTTTCAGGAAGGCGCGCGGCGGGCGAAAGAGCTGTTGAAGGGCCTCGCCGTGGGCGGCACCTTGTTCGAGGAGCTGGGATTTTCCTATGTGGGGCCGATAGATGGCCACGATATGGAGCAGTTGCTGCTGGTATTGCGCACGGTCAAGGCGCGGGCGACGGGGCCGATGCTGATCCATGTGCTGACCAAGAAGGGCAAAGGCTATGCCCCCGCCGAGGCGGCGCGCGACCGGGGCCATGCGACGGGCAAGTTTGATGTGCTGACCGGGGTGCAGGCCAAGGCGGTGTCCAACGCGCCGAGTTATACCAAGGTGTTCGCACAAAGCCTGATCCGCGAGGCCGAAGCCGATCCGCGCATCGTGGCGATCACGGCGGCGATGCCGGATGGCACCGGCCTTGATCAGTTCGCGGCGCGGTTCGGGGCGCGGTGCTTTGATGTGGGGATTGCCGAGCAGCATGCAGTCACCTTTGCGGCGGGGCTGGCTGCGGGCGGCATGAAGCCCTTCTGCGCGATCTATTCCACCTTCCTGCAGCGCGGCTATGATCAGGTGGTGCATGATGTGGCGATCCAGCGCCTTCCGGTGCGCTTTGCCATTGACCGCGCCGGGCTGGTTGGGGCGGATGGCGCGACGCATGCCGGCGCGTTCGATGTGGCGTTTCTGGCCAATCTGCCGGGGTTCGTGGTGATGGCGGCGGCGGATGAGGCGGAACTGGTGCATATGGTGGCGACGGCTGCGGCGCATGATACGGGGCCGATTGCCTTCCGCTTTCCGCGTGGCGAAGGTGTGGGGGTAGAGATGCCCGCGCGCGGCGTGCCCCTGCCGATTGGCCGGGGTCGGGTGATGCGCGAGGGCAGCCGGGTGGCGATCCTGTCCTATGGCACCCGGCTGGCCGAGGTTCTGAAGGCGGCGGAGGCTTTGGCCGCGCGGGGGATAGCACCAACGGTGGCGGACGCGCGCTTTGCCAAGCCGCTGGACTGGGAGTTGATCCTGGCGCTGGCGCGTGATCACGAGGCGCTGATCACGGTAGAGGAAGGCGCCATCGGCGGCTTTGGCAGCCATGTGGCGCAATTGCTGGCCGAGGCGGGGGTGTTTGACCGTGGCTTGAAATACCGCTCGATGGTGCTGCCGGATGTGTTCATTGATCAGGCCAGCCCCGAAGCGATGTACCGGGTGGCGGGGATGGACGCGGGGCAGATCGAGGCCAAAGTACTGGAAACGCTGGGTGTGGCGGTAGTGGGGAAGCGGGCGTGAGCGATGGCAGTTCCTGATTATCAGACGATGATGCTGCCTGTGCTGGTGCTTTTCAGGGATGGGGCGACCAATGTAGCCGCCTGCATGCCGGGCTTGAAGGCACATTTTGGGATCACCGAAGAGGAAGCTGAAGAATTGATGCCAAGTGGCACGCAGACTTACTTTTCAAACCGCGCGCATTGGGCACGAACTTATCTTTCCAAGGCAGGGTTGCTGAGGTCGCCGAGCCGCAACAAACACGTCATCACCGAAAGCGGGCGGGAGGTATTGGCGAAGAATCCCGGCAAGATCGACAACCTCACGCTGGCGGCATTCGAAGGATTTCAGGATTGGGTTGCAAAACCAAAGGGCGACGCGGCGGGCGACATTGCCTCTTTGACACCCGCAACCTCGGCCTTCACGACTGCCGCGCAAAGCCCTGAAGACGCCATGGCGGTGGCGCAGTCGATTCTGGACGCGGCGTTGCGTGATGAGCTTCTGCTGATCCTCAAGGATATCTCGCCTGTCCGCTTTGAACGGCTTATCCTCGATCTGCTGTCGGCGATGGGCTATGGCGGTGGCGATCTTTCCAAGGCGCTGATGACCAAGACCAGTGGTGACGGTGGCATTGACGGGATCATCCATGAGGACGCGCTGGGGTTGGACGCGGTCTATATTCAGGCCAAACGTTATGCGCCGGAAAACAAGGTCGGGCGACCGGCCATTCAGCAATTTGTAGGCTCCCTGAACGGCGAGGGCGCGACCAAAGGGGTG
This sequence comes from Paracoccaceae bacterium, assembly GCA_031384695.1. GTDB lineage: Bacteria > Pseudomonadota > Alphaproteobacteria > Rhodobacterales > Rhodobacteraceae > JANNAV01. Next base: position 1,754 of record JANNAV010000074.1, on the reverse strand, counting down.
TTTGTGACCACCTCGGATTTTTCCGTCGAGGCGAAGGGGTTTCTGGGCAAGGTGCAGCACCGGATCGTGCTGATCAACGGGCAGGAACTGGCGCGGTTGATGATCCGCTACGGCGTGGGGGTGCGGGCACGCACCACCTATGTGATCAAGGGTGTCGACGAGGATTATTTTGCCGACCTGAACGCCGGTTAAGGACACAATTCGGCGCGCTGATTGTTACAATGCTCAATCCGCTGTGAGGCGGTGTAACCTTTACAGCCTTTCGCGCGGTTTGTGCGTATCATCCGGGCATTCGGATGGGGAGCGGGCGTTTGGCGGAGCAGCAGAACAGGGTTTGGGCGTTCCTGCGCTATGTGCGCAACGGCGGGCCGACGGATGATGGCATACCGCCACGGGTGATGATGGAGATCGACCGGCGCGAGGCCAAGGCCGAGCGGCTGATCGGTTGGGTGCAGCTTTCCATCGTGCTGTTCTTCGGGGCGCTCTATTCGATTGCACCGCGCGCCGAGGGGGCTTTGGGGATATCTTTCGTGCCGCTGGTGCTGGCGGGGTATTTCGCCTTCACGGTGCTGCGCCTGACGCTGTCTTACCGGATCACCTTGCCGAACTGGTATCTGGTGGTCTCGATCATCGTCGATACGCTGCTGCTGTGCGGGCTGATCTTTTCGTTTCATGTGCAATATGCCCAGCACCCGGCGTTCTATCTGAAGGCCCCCACCATCGCCTATTTCTATATCTTCATCGCCCTGCGCACCCTGCGGTCGGACCCGCGATTCGTGTTGATGACGGGATTGTCGGCGGCGTTGGGGTGGACCGCGCTGGCGGGTTATGCGCTGACGGCGGATATGGGCCGCATGCACATCACCCGCGATTATGTGGAATACATGACCTCGAATTCCATCCTGATCGGGGCCGAGATCGACAAGATACTGGCCATCCTTGGGGTAACGGTGATCTTGTCTCTGGCGCAGTACCGGGGGCGGCAGGTGCTGTTCAACTCGATCCAGAGCCAGACGGCAGCGGATGATCTGAAGCGGTTCTTTGCACCTGAGGTGGCGGATTCCATCACGCTTTCCGACAATCTGCCAAGTGCGGGCCGGGGCGAGGCGCGCAATGCGGCGATCCTGTTTGTCGATGTGCGCAGCTTTACCACCACCGCCGAGCGGCTGGAGCCTGCGGTGGTGATGCAGGTTCTGGCGCGGTATCAAGAGATGGTCCTGCCCGAGATCGAGCGTTGCGGTGGGCAGATCGACAAGTTTCTGGGCGACGGGATTCTGGCGACGTTTGGCGCGGTGCAGCCCAGCGCAACCTATGCCGCCGATGCGCTGCGGGCGGGGGTGGCGGTGATCGCGGCGCTGGAGGCTGCGGGGGATGCGTTTGGTGCCATGGGCTGGCCGGGGCGGTTTCAGATCGGGGTGGCGGTGGCCAGTGGCGGGGTGACGGTGGGGGCTGTGGGGTCTGCGGACCGGCTGGAATTCACCGTGATCGGCAATCCGGTCAATCTGGCGGCCAAGCTGGAAGGGGCCAACAAGGTGCAGAAAACCCGCGCGCTGACGGATGCGGCGACCTATGCCGAGGCGCAGGCGCAGGGGTTTGAGGGGGCGGCGGTGGAGGTGCGGGCCGGGCAGCGCGTGGCCGGGATATCGCGGTTGGTGGATGTGGTGGTGCGGGCGTGAGGGGGGGGATGCCCCGGACCGATCTTGGAAACTCTCTGGGAGAGAGTTTCTCGGGACGTTGCCCATTAGGCCGGAGGC
>JANNAV010000072.1:0-5163 GCA_031384695.1 Paracoccaceae bacterium | reverse complement strand
CGGAGTTGAAGGAAGGGGCGAAATGCTCAAGGATCAGGACCGAATTTTTACCAATCTTTATGGCATGCATGACCGCAGCCTGAAGGGGGCGCTGGCGCGGGGGCATTGGGATGGCACCGCCGACATTCTTGCGCGGGGGCGTGACAAGATTGTCGAGCAGATGAAGGCGTCGGGCTTGCGCGGGCGGGGCGGGGCGGGGTTTCCGACCGGCCTCAAATGGTCTTTCATGCCCAAGCAATCGGATGGCCGCCCGTCCTATCTGGTGATCAACGCCGACGAATCCGAGCCGGGCACCTGCAAGGACCGCGAGATCATGCGACATGATCCGCACACCTTGATCGAGGGCTGCTTGATTGCCGCCTTCGCCATGGGGGCGAATGCCTGTTACATCTATATTCGCGGCGAATATATCCGCGAGCGTGAGGCGCTGCAGGCGGCGATGGACGAGTGCTATGAGGCCGGGCTGGTGGGGAAGAATGCCGCCAAATCCGGCTGGGATTTCGATATCTATCTGCATCACGGCGCTGGGGCCTATATCTGCGGCGAGGAAACCGCCCTGCTGGAAAGCCTTGAGGGCAAGAAGGGCATGCCCCGGATGAAGCCGCCGTTTCCGGCGGGTGCGGGGCTTTATGGCTGCCCCACCACGGTGAACAACGTGGAATCGATTGCGGTGGTGCCGACGATCCTGCGGCGCGGGCCGGAGTGGTTTGCGGGCTTTGGGCGGCCGAACAATGCCGGGACCAAGCTGTTCGCCATCTCGGGCCATGTGAATGCGCCTTGTGTGGTGGAAGAGGCGATGTCGATCCCGCTGAAAGAGCTGTTGGAGCGGCATTGCGGCGGGGTGCGGGGCGGCTGGAAGAACATCAAGGCGGTGATACCGGGGGGGTCTTCGGTGCCGCTGTTGACGCTGGCGCAGTGCGATGATGCGATCATGGATTTCGACTGGCTGCGCGAGCAACGCTCGGGGTTAGGGACGGCGGCGGTGATCGTGATGGACCGCTCCACCGATGTGATCAAGGCGATCTGGCGGCTTTCCAAGTTCTACAAGCACGAATCCTGCGGGCAGTGCACGCCCTGCCGCGAGGGGACGGGCTGGATGATGCGGGTGATGGACCGTCTGGTGCGCGGCGAGGCCGAGGTGGAGGAGATCGACATGCTGATTTCCGTCACCAAGCAGGTTGAGGGCCACACGATCTGTGCGCTGGGCGATGCGGCGGCCTGGCCCATTCAGGGGCTGGTGCGGGCGTTCCGCGAAGAGATCGAGGACCGGATCAAGGCGAAGAAATCGGGGCGCATGGGTGCGATGGCGGCGGAATAGGGTGCGGGGAGCGGTGATCATGCCTTTGGCCTTGCTGGCCGCTTGCGGGGTGCCGGTTGCCCGGCCGCTGGCACTTGCCGAAAGCGGGCCGGTGGCGGTGGCGCTGGGCGGTGAGAGCTATGTTGCGGATTTGCAGCCTTTGGTGGGCGGGGCAAGTCTGGCTGTTACCCGCGAGGGGGGGGCGTTCAGCTATGATCAGGGGCTGGAGGCCAAGCGGGTGGCGGAGGCGTTTTGCGCCGGGCGCGAGCGGCGGCTGGCTCCGGGCAGTTTGGGGCGGTTTGTGGGTGGTGCGTGGCTTTTTGACGGGGGTTGCGCATGAGGTTTTTCCGCGCGTCAGGCGATATCGTGCCATTTGACGGCGCTTGTCATGGCATATCAGGGCGTCTGGGTGCAGTTTCCGGCCAGTCAATGCCAAGGAGGCCCGAGATGACCAGACTTATGATGATTGCCAGCGTTGCGGCGCTGTTGGGGGCGGGGCCGGTGCTGGCGCTTGAGCCTTTGAACAGCGAGGCGCATATCAACGCGCAACTGGTGGCGGGCAAGGTGGGCGACACCATCCGCAAGATCTGCCCGTCGATTTCGGCGCGGATGTTTGTGGTGCTGGAAAAGCTGAACGCGCTGGAGGATTACGCGCGCGGCAAGGGCTATGCCGAGGCGGATGTGAAGGTTTTCCTGAAAGACCCGGTTGAGAAGGCGCGGATCAAGGGGCTGGCGCAGGCTTACCTTGCGGCGGCGGGGGCGGTGGAGGGCGACGAGGAAAGCTATTGCAAGGTGGGGCGCGACGAGATTGCCAAGGCGACGCTGGTGGGCAGTTTGCTGAAATCGTGGAAATGAGCCGGCAGGCCGAGGGTGAGTGATGCGCATGGGCTTTGAGGGCGGCAGAATGAAGCGGGCTTGCGGCGGGCTTTTGGTGGCCGTGCTGATGCTGGGGCTGGTGCTGGGGGTTGCGGGGTGCAGCAAGAAGCAGGCGGTGCTGTTTGACGGGCAGGCATACAAGGCCAGCGTCAGTGCGGCGCGGGGAGAGCGGCGCGATTTCACCGTGACGGTGCGCGATGCGGCAGGCAATCTGGATGCAGCCCAGCGGGCCGGGCGGTACGAGGGGGTTGTGTATTGCGCGCGGAGCTATGGCGGTTCGCCGATTGAGTGGGGGGCGGCGGGTGTGGCCGATCCGGGCCAGTTGGTGGCGGACGCGGCGGGGGCGCTGGTGTTGCAGGGGCGGTGTTCCTACCGGTAAGCGCGGGGCGCGGTTGGCAAGGTGCGCATCAGGTTGTAAGGCAGCGGCGGTGCGATGCAAGATAAAATGGCTGAACTGGAGATGAGACGATGAGCAACCTCAAGAAGATCAGCATCGACGGGATCGAGGTTGAAGTGGATGGGGCGATGACCATCATTCAGGCGGCGGAAGTGGCCGGGGTGGAAATACCGCGCTTTTGCTATCACGAGCGCCTGACGATCGCGGGCAATTGCCGGATGTGTCTGGTGGAGGTGGTGGGCGGGCCGCCGAAGCCTGCGGCGTCTTGTGCGATGCAGGTCAAGGATTTGCGGCCCGGCCCGAATGGCGAGGCGCCGGTGGTGAAAACCCGCTCGCCGATGGTGAAGAAGGCGCGCGAGGGGGTGATGGAGTTTCTGCTGATCAACCATCCGCTCGATTGCCCGATCTGCGATCAGGGTGGCGAGTGCGACTTGCAGGATCAGGCGATGGCGTATGGTGTCGATTTCAGCCGCTACCGCGAGCCGAAGCGGGCGAGCGAGGAGTTGAACCTTGGGCCATTGGTTGCCACGGCGATGACGCGGTGTATTTCGTGTACGCGCTGTGTGCGGTTTACCTCGGAGGTGGCGGGGATCACCCAGATGGGGCAGACCGGGCGGGGCGAGGACAGCGAGATTACCAGCTATCTGAACCTGACTTTGGACAGCAATCTGCAGGGCAACATCATTGATCTGTGCCCGGTGGGGGCTTTGACATCAAAGCCTTACGCCTTTACCGCGCGGCCGTGGGAGTTGACCAAGACCGAGACGATCGACGTGATGGACGCGCTGGGCAGCAATATCCGGGTGGATACCAAGGGGCGCGAAGTGATGCGCATTCTGCCGCGCAACCATGACGGGGTGAACGAGGAATGGATTTCCGACAAGACCCGGTTTGTGTGGGACGGCTTGCGCCGTCAGCGGCTGGACACAGCCTATATCCGCGAGAACGGCAAGTTGCGCAAAGCCGGGTGGGGCGAGGCGCTGGCGGCGGCTGCGGCGGCGATGCGGGGGCGCAAGGTGGCGGGGCTGGTGGGTGATCTGGCCCCGGTGGAGGCGGCGTTCAGCCTGAAGGCGATGATCGAGGCGATGGGCGGTCATGTGGAGTGCCGCACCGATAGCGCGATGCTGCCTGCGGGCAACCGGGCTGGCTATGTCGGCACGGCGCGGATCGAGGATATCGACGGCGCAAAGATGATCCAGTTGATCGGCACCAACCCGCGCGTTGAAGCGCCGGTGTTGAACGCGCGGCTGCGCAGGGCCTGGATCAACGGGGCGCAGATCGGGCTGGTGGGCGAGGCCGTTGATCTGACGTATGAGTATGCGCATGTCGGCACGGATCGGGCGGCGCTGGAAAAGCTGTCGTCGATGGTGATTTCGGACGAGACCAAGGCCAAGCCGACGCTGGTGATCGTTGGGCAGGGGGCGATCAACGAAGCGGATGGGGCGGCGGTGCTGGCGCATGCGATGCGGTTGGCGGAAAATTCGGACTCGAAACTTCTGGTGCTGCACACAGCGGCGGGCCGGGTGGGGGCGATGGATGTGGGGGCTGTCACCGAGGGAGGGTTGGCCGAGGCTGTTGAGGGCGCGGAGGTGATCTATAACCTTGGGGCCGATGAGGTGGAGATCAAAGCGGGTGCGTTCGTGATCTATCAGGGCAGCCACGGCGACCGGGGGGCGGCGCGGGCGGATATCATTCTGCCGGGGGCGGCCTACACGGAAGAAAGCGGCGTGTTCGTCAACACCGAGGGGCGGCCACAACTGGCGATGCGGGCGGGTTTCGCGCCGGGCGAGGCCAAGGAGAACTGGGCGATTTTGCGGGCATTGTCGGGCGAGTTGGGGCAGGTGCTGCCTTGGGACAGTCTGGCGGCGCTGCGCACGGCGTTGATCAAGGCGCATCCGCATCTGGGGCGGATTGATGCGGTGCCGGTCAATGAGGGGGCGGCTTTGGAAGTGAAACCGATGGGTCGCGCGGAGTTCCGGCCTGCTTTCCGGGAGTTCTATCTGACCAATCCGATTGCGCGGGCATCGAGCGTGATGGGCGAGTTGGCGGCGATGGCGGCGGAGCGGGCGAAAACCCCGTTGGCGGCGGAGTAGGCGGTGGGGCGGCACCTGATCAGTCTGGCCGGGGGCGCCTTGGCGGTGCTGTCGGCTTGCGCCGATCAGGGGGCCGATCAGGGGGCGGTGGCGCAAGGCGATTTCGCGCCAAGCTATCAGGGGATCGAGACGATTCTGCTGGACGGAGACCTCGTGAATTTCCGCGTCGCCATGCAGGGTGCGCGGGGGCGGCAGGATGTGGCGGACTATGCGCTGTGTGCAGCGGCGCAATACGCGCTGATCCGGGGGTTCGGATTCGCGCGGCATGTGCGTACGAATGTGAACAAACAGGGTGGCACTTGGCGCGGCGATGCGGTTTACACCATCTCGGCGGCACTGCCCGACGGGTTCAAGACGATTGACGCCGAAGTGGCGGTGCGCGATTGCGGTGCGCAGGGAATACCAACGGTTTAGGCCGGGACGAAGGGGACGTGAGGCATCATGGCGGAATTCTTGCAAACGGGTCTGGGGACGGCGCTGCTGATCGCGGGGCAAAGCCT
>JANNAV010000071.1:0-1644 GCA_031384695.1 Paracoccaceae bacterium | reverse complement strand
GCGCAGGCGCGGATGGCGCAGGTGATCGGTATCGCCGACAGCTATGCCTATTGGCCGATGGTGCGGCAGGTGTTTGCGCACCGGGTGTTTCGCCCGCTGAGCGGCAAGGCTGCGAACGCGGCGCAGGTGCGGGCGGGGCTTGTAGCTGCAGAGCGGGTGCTGGCGGCGTTGGAGCGGCTGGCACAGGACGGCGTGGTTCTGGCGGGGCAGATGACGCAGGCCGATTGCCATCTTGCGCCGATGCTGGGGTATTTTGTGCAAGCGCCGGAGGGCGCGCGGCGCTGGCTCGGTTTCCGGTTTTGCGGGCAGGGTGGGACCGGGTTGCAAGCCGGCAAAGCTATGCCAGCACGGTGCCGCCTTTGCCCCGGCGGGCTGCCCAGCCTCAGGCGGTGGTTTCCTTGGGGCGCAGCGCCAGCCAGATCAGCGCGCCGCCTGCAAGGGTCAGGAACGGGATCATCGCCATGTTCACCGCCGACCACCCCGCCTGCACCGAGCCGCCCGAGCAGTTCATCAACCCGCCGGAGGAAAAGCTGGCCAGCGTCACGCCGCCGAACACGATCAGATCGTTCAGGCCCTGCATGCGGCCCCGCTCCTCGGGGCGGTAGGCCGAGGTCAGCATGGTGGTGGCGCCGATGAAGCCGAAGTTCCAGCCGATGCCCAGCAGGATCAGCGCGCCAAAAAAGTTGGGCAGGGCGACCCCGGCCATCGCCACTACCCCGGCGCAGGCGAGGATGGCAAGGCCGGTGGCCATCACCCGCTCGACGCCAAAGCGCAGGATGATGTGGCCGGTCACAAACGAGGGCGCGTACATTGCCAGCACATGGGCAGTGACGACGTTGGCGGCATCGGCGGTTTGAAAGCCGCAGCCGACCACGGCAAGGGGCGACGAGGTCATGACCAAATTCATCAGCGCGTAAGACACGGTGGCGCAGATCACGGCGACGGCGATGCGCGGGGTGCGGATCAGCTCGGCCCGGCTGCGGCCCTGCGGGGCACCGGCAAGGGTGGCGGCAGGTTTGGGGATCCGGAGGGCCGCAAACAGGAACACGCCGATGAAGTTTAGGGCGATAACGGCGAGGTAGGTGCCAAGGAACGGGTAGACCATCGCCTCGGACGTCAGTTTCACCAGTTCGGGGCCGACGACCGCCGAGAGGAGACCGCCCGCCATCACCCAGCTGATCGCTTTGGGGCGGAAAGCCTCAGACGCGGTATCGGCGGCAGCAAAGCGGTAAAAACCCTGCGCCGACATGTAGATGCCGGAGAACAACGCACCAAGGCAGAACAGCGTGAAGGACGATGCGTGCAGCCCGTAGGCCGAGATTGCGGCGCCGAATGCGCCTCCGGCGGCACCGAACACAAAGCCCGCGCGGCGGCCATAGCGCGTCATCAGGGCCGAGATTGGCGTCGCGGTCAGCATCGAGCCTATCACCAGCAGCGAGATCGGCAGGGTGGCCCAGCAGGGGTTGGGCGACAGGCTGTGCCCCGCGAGGCCCGCCACGATGAAGATCATCGGCATCTGCGAGCCGAGGATGGCTTGGGCGGCCACGAGGACCATGACGTTGCGGCGGGCTGTTGTATCCTGGCTCATGCCGCAAGGGGTAGGAGGCGCGCCGGGCCTCTGCAAGCGGATTCTGCCGATTTGGC
>JANNAV010000066.1:0-1556 GCA_031384695.1 Paracoccaceae bacterium | reverse complement strand
GCCTGCGCAACCGGGCGCTGGCCTTGCTGTGCCTTGCCCGCATTCGCCTTTACCGGGCCGGGCTGATGGTGTGGCTGCTCTGCGGCGGCAACCCCGACCGGCTGTCAGCGCAGTGGAACCGGGCATGAGCGGCACAAGGGGCAGCCTGATCTTACGGCTTTTTCTGCCAGAGCGACCGGCGCAACATGCCCAGAAAGTTCCGCAGGCTGCGCCGCAGCGTGCTCTGGCGCGCCGCCGCCATGATCTGCAGCCCCTCGTATCGCGGCACCGGCCTGCCCAGCAGCCGCAACGCCGCAAGCCGCGCGGCCAATACCTGGCGACGCTCGCGCTGGCCGGGCTGGATGGCCGCGAGATGCGCCACATCGAAGGGCAGGGTCTCGATCGCCCCGGCGGCCCGCGCCGCCGCGACAAGCCCCGCCCCCAGAGCCGTTCGCGCCACGATCAGGCTGATGCCGGGGGCCTCGTCAAACCGCGGATATCCCGTCTCGTCGCACTCCCAGGCATCGGCGCAGACGATATCGGCAGCCATTCCGGTGCCATCGGCGCAGATCTTGCAGCGATGCTGGATATGTTTCGTCAAGATACCACCCCAACTGTCGGGATAGCTCATCGAGCGTTCGCTGCCGTCCTTAAGCCGCGCCGTTGCCCGCCCCGGCCAGCCATTGCCGCGGAAGCGGAAGCTTTCGGTGGCGGCAAGGCTGGTCCCGAGTGCGGCCAGCACCGCCCGACCGCCGGCATGGCTGGGAATGCCCGCACAAAAGAACGACAGGATCACCGGAAAGGCCGCTGCAACCGCCGCATCCGCGCGGCACAGCGCCCGCAGGGCGGCCACATCACAGGGTTTGCCGACAAACGCCAGCTTGCGGCCAGACCGGACCATCTCGCTCAACCGTTCCAGCGGGGCGGAGGGGGCATAGCGCGATCCGGCTGCGGCCAGGATTGCCGCGGCATCTTCCGTGATCACCGTCGCATTGCCGATCGCCAGATCCGGGGCGGCAGCGGTCTGCACCACGGCATCAACCACCCCCGTCGCCAGCAGGTGGACGAGCAGCGCCGAAAGCCCGCCGCCGGAGGAGCCCGCGAACCGGATGGCCGGATCGGTGGACCAGCCGGTTTCCATCGCCACATAAGGCCCCCAGAGCACCGGATCAAGGCGCCCGGCCGCCTCCACCCTCTGCCCGAGTCCGGGGCAGACGCGGGCAATTCGGGCATCCTCTGCCGCTGTCAGGGCTGCGGTCTGCCGGGGCCTCAGATAACCCGGCCCCACCACCGCCATTTTCACCTGACCGGGGAAGAGCCCGGCGCAGGCGCCACAGCCGGAACAAAGGTCGCCCCGGGCAACGCGGGCGAGGCTGGGTGCGGTTGGCGTCAGGGCATCGGTCATCGCGGCAAGGTTACTCCGGGCATTTGGCAAGCGGCGGCGGTTCGGGCCGCAACAGTCTGCAGGGCATCGGCTCGATACGCTGTCTTCCTGACCACAGCATGGCAAGGCGCGACAAGCCCGCCTTATGTCTTGCATTTCCATAGAAAGCTCCAGACATCTTGTTGCGCGCCGC
>JANNAV010000052.1:0-7450 GCA_031384695.1 Paracoccaceae bacterium | reverse complement strand
CCGCCAACCCGATGCAATTTGCCTGCCTGCGCGCCACCCTGTCTGAAGTGATGACCGCCGAGGCCTATGCCCATATGGAGGCGCGGGCCAAGCGGTTGGCCCAAGGGTTGGACGCCGCGATCAAGGCGCATGGCGCGCCTTGGCATGTGGTGCGGGTCGGCGCGCGGGTCGAGTTCATTTGTGCGCCCGGGCCGTTGAAAAACGGGGCCGAGGCGGCCTTGGCCCATGTGCATGAGGTCGAGGCTGCGGTGCATGTGGCGCTCCTCAACCGGGGCTGCCTGATCGCGCCCTTTCACAACATGATGCTGATCAGCCCCGCCACCCGAAAACGTCAGGTCGACCGGCTGATTGCCGCGTTTGACGAAGTCCTGACCCACCTGTTTGACTAGGCCCAAAATGACCCAGACCAGCCCCTCCGGTTCCACCGTAACCGAAGCCGAAGCCTTTCTTGACGCCCATCCCGACATCGAAGCCTTCGACATCGTCTTGCACGATTCGAACGGAATCGGCCGGGGAAAGATCATCCGACGGCATGAACTCTTGTCAGTTTACAAGAATGGTCGCCATTTGCCCGTGTCCATCCTGGGTCTGGACATCTGCGGCGAGGATGTTCACGAAACCGGGCTGATCTGGGATCAGGGCGACGGCGACCGCCGCGCCTGGCCCGTGCCAGGGTCGCTGGTCGCGCTGCATGGCGTGACGCCGCCCCGGGGCGAAATGTTGATGACCGTCTATAATCTGGACGGCACCCCGATGACATCCGACCCGCGCCACGCCTTGCAGCGGCAGGTGGACGCGCTGGCCGCCGAGGGGCTTTATCCTTCGGCGGCGTTCGAGCTGGAGTTTTTCCTGCTGGAAAACGCGCGCGGGCCCGATGGCAAGATGGTGCCCGCGCGCGATGTGCTGGACGGGCGGGCGAACCGGAAAACCGATGTCTACTCGGTAGATCAGTTGCACGGCATGTTGCCGTTGTTCAACGATATCTATGCGGGGGCGAAACTGGCCGGGATCAGGGCGGAAACCCTGATTTCCGAGTTTGCACCGGGGCAATACGAGTTGACGCTGCATTACCGCACCGATGTGATGCAGGCGGCAGATGATCTGCTGCGCCTCAAGCGGATCGTGCGGATGCATGCGCGGCTGCACGGGCGGACGGCGTGTTTCATGGCCAAGCCGAACGAGGATTATGCCGGATCGGGGATGCATCTGCATGTGTCGATGATGAATGCGGCGGGGCAGAATGTGTTCATCGAGGCAGAGGCGGGGGTGTGGAACCCGTTGATCCTGCACGCCTTGGGCGGCTTGCGGGCCACGATGGGCGAATCGATGCTGGTGTTCGCGCCGCATGCCAATTCCTGGCGGCGGTTTGCGTCGAACTCCTACGCGCCGGTATCCCCGACCTGGGGGGTGAACAACCGGTCGGTGGCGCTGCGCATTCCTGCGGGCAGTATCGCGGCGCGCAGGATCGAGCATCGCCCGGCGGGGGTGGATGCCAACCCTTACCTCGTGGCCGCAACCGTGCTGGCGGGGATCCGCTACGGCATGGCCAACAAGATTGATCCGGGGCCGGAAACCACCGGCAACGGCTATGCCGAGGGGCAGGACGCGCCGCCGATCCCGGTGGATTGGCGATCAGCGATTGAGGCGGCGAAGGCTTCGGCGTTTCTGAAGGATGCGTTGGGGGCCGATATGCACCGTACTTTCACCGCGATTTTGGCGGCGGAATATGCGCGGGTGGCGCGGACGGTGTCCGAGGTGGATTACGATTTGTACCTGCACACCGTCTGACAGACGGGCTGGCCTGCGGTGATGGCCCGCGCGATCAGGGCGGGCACCCGATGGTCGGTGCCGATGGCGGGCAGAAGGCGGCCTTTGAAGCCGGCATTGGCCAAAGCCGCCGGGATATCGCTGGTCACATGGCCGCCTGCCGCGGCAAAGAACGGCAGGCAGAGCGCATCCGCGCCGTAACCCGTGGCCTTCGCCAATTGCGGTTCCTGATCAATGAAGGCGGCGGCGACGGCAGCGCCAGTGGCGGCGGCAATGGCGCGCGCGGCATGGCGCGCCACATCCGAGGGAACCGAAGATTTGAACGATCCGTGTGCCGCAAGCAGCACCTGCGCGCCCAGACCGGCCTCGCGCAGGATCACCGCTGCCAGATCGTGCAGGGCCGGATCGCAGCCGAAAGGCTCCAGCACCTGCCAGCCTTCTGCCCCCGCCTCTGCCAGCCGCGCCGGGATCTGCACCCGCGTGAACCAGCCCCCCGCCATGAACAGCGGATAGACCACGCCCCCCTGCCCCAGCCGCCGGGTTTCCAAAGCCAGCGCCCGCGGCTCGGCCAGTGTTGCGGCACCCAGCACCCGCCCCGGCAGATGCCCTGCCACCTGTGCTGCCAGCCACGCCAGATCCGCCGCCGCCGGGGCGGGGTCCGAAGGCTGGCCATGCGCCACAATCAGTACCGGACGCATCGAATCCGCCGTGGTCTGGTGCCAATCCTGAGCCGATCCGGGCGAAGCCTGGATGGCGAGGCAAAAACAATGCCGCTTTGCGGCGCCTTCGGATTACCGCTGATCACGCGCACCTCATGCCGGTATCATCCCCGCGATATAGCGCGCGAAATCATAGTTCGGGCGCTCCAAATGGCTGAGCGGGCCGGGTGCCGACATCTGGGCGCAGAGGCCGCGATAGACCCGCTCTACACAGCCCTTATCCTCAACGTTCACCGCGTCGAGCAGCGTCTTCAGCCGCGCAAAGCTGTCCTGCGCCTGCGGGTCTGCCACGAATTCCGGTGCCAAGCCGCCGCCGAACACCACATTGACATGGCCCGGCCCGTCGGGGGTCAGGCTCAGATACCAGAAATACCCCGGCGACAGGGTGATCATCAGCGACGGATAGATCGACAAAAGCCAGGTCGTGCGCCGCGCCTCGCCTTGCAGCACGGTATTGTCGGGATGCGCCAGCGTCAGATCCAGCGCGTCGTTCTTGATGATGTAGTGATAGTTGAAGGCGGGCAGGCCTTCGGGGCAGGTCATCTTCAACAGATCGACATGGCCGCCGATGGTGCCCGCATGACAAACCGGCAGATGATAGCTTTCCATGAAATTCTCGGCCAGCACCTTCCAGTTGGTGGCCCAGTGAAACTCTTCGCGGAACGCCTCACGGTAATTCTCCATATGGTAGCTGCCGATCAGATCCTCCACCCCGGCAAGGCGGGCGTGGGGCGCGGGCAGATCGGGGTTGAGCGTCACCATGACCCAGCCCAGCCAGACCTCACAGCGGATTTCCGGCAATGATATCTGATCCTTGCAGAACGCCGCGTTCAGCGCCATCGCCGGTGCGCCGCGCAGGGTGCCATCCAGATTATAGGTCCAGGCATGGTAGGGGCAGACGATGGACCGGGTGTTCCCCCGCCCTTCCAGCAACGTCGACATGCGGTGACGGCAGACATTCGACATGGCGCGCAGCGTGCCCGCAGCATCGCGCAGCACGATCACCGGCTCGCCCGAGATCTGCATCGTCAGATAATCGCCGGGGTTGGGCAAGGCATCGGCCCGGCCCGCGCAAAGCCAGTCGCGGGCAAAGATATGGGCGCGCTCTTCGGCCGCAAATTCGGGCGAGGTGTAGACCGATTTTGGCATCGAACGGGCCTGCGCAAAGGGCACGGCGACGGTTTGGCGCAGTTCTTCGATCGGGGTCAGGGTGCGGTCATGTTCGGACAAGGGCTGCTCCTTCGGGGCGGTCGGATGGGTCAGGCAAAGCATATTGCGCGCGGGCTGTCACGCGCTGGCCCGCAGAAAAACGCGCGCGGTTTCGCCCATCCGCGCAGAGTTGGGTCAATCGCCCCAGGTGCGGCCGAGCAGGGCGAACCAGTTCTCAAAGCAGAGTTTCTGCATCAGGGCAGTGTCATAGCCGTGGGCGCGCATTGTGGCTTGCAGGGCTGGCAGGCCCGCGACGTCCTTGATGCCCTGAGGCACGGTGGCGCCATCAAAATCTGATCCCAAGCCGACGCGGGTTTCGCCCAGTTGGGTGATCAGGTGATCGAGGTGGCGCAGGGGTACTTCCCAATCCATCTCGGGGCTGTCGCGGCCGTCGGGGCGCAGGAAGCAGGTGGCGAAGTTGAGGCCGACCATGCCGTCGCTGTCGCGGATCATGTGCAACTGGCGGTCCGTCAGGTTGCGGGTGCTTTGGCAAACTGCATGGGCGTTGGAATGGGTGGCAACCAAGGGTGCGTTCGACAGGCGTGCGACATCGTTGAAACCGGCCTCGTTCAGGTGTGAGAGGTCCAGCATGATGTGCATGTCGTTGCAGGCGGCGACAAGCGCACGGCCCGCCGCCGTCAGGCCATCGCCGGTGTCGGGCGCGCCCGGAAAGCGGAACGGCACGCCATGGCCGAACACGGTGGGGCGCGACCAGACCGGGCCGATGGAGCGCAGGCCCATGGCATGAAACAGGTGCAGCGCGTCAAGATCAGCGCCGATGGCCTCAGCGCCTTCCATGTGCATGATGCCTGAAATCACCCCTTTGGCGAGGCAATCGCGCAGTTCTGCGGTGCTGCGGCAGATCTTGAACGCGCCTTTGGCGGCACGCTCCATCCACATCAGATGCCCGGCCATGGTGAGGGCAATGGGCTGGGCAGTGGTATGGTTGATCAGGTCTGGCAGCGGCAGATCATAGGGCGGGGTATCCATCAGCGCCATGTAGTCTGGCGCATCCGCCGTGACCGGCGAGGGCACATAGATGGCAAAGAAGCCGCCCGCGAAATGGCCCGCTTGCATGCGGGGCAGATCGAGGTGGCCTTTGCCATCGCCTTGCAGCCACATCGTTTCGCGGTTGGCAGGATCGTGCAGCAGGCGGTAGAGGAAATCGTTGTGGCCGTCGAAGATTGGCAGGGTTTCGGACATGTTGGTTCCTTGGCAGCCTTTGGTTCAGATATCTTTGGCTGCATCATAGTGGTGAAACACGCAAGCCAGTTTGTTGCCATCGGGATCGCGCACATAGGCCACATAGAAATCCGGGCTATACATGGCGCGGATGCCGGGCGCGCCTTCATCGGTGCCACCATGGGCGAGGGCGGCGGTGTAGAAGGCGCGCACTTCGGCGGGCGATTTGGCTTCGAAGGCGGTCATCGCGCCATTGCCGGGGCTTGGCGGTTGGCCATCGAAGGGCAGGCATATCTGCAGACTGACGCCCGCATCGTAGGAGGGGGCGCCGTAAGCTGTCCAGTCTTCTGCGGTGCCCGGATTCTGGGCATAGCCAAGCGGTGCCAATACCGCACCGTAAAACCGGGTGGAGCGGGCCATATCGGCGGTGCCGAGTGTGGTGTAAAGGATCAGGGGCATGGTTTGGCCTTCAGTTCATGGGGGCACCGCCTTCGGCAGCGCGGCGGGCAACATAATCGGCAAGGGCTTCGGCAATCGAAGGGTCCAGCGGCGGTTGCTGATATTCGGCGAGCAGTTGTTTCCAGATGACATTGGCACGCTGGGGCGCCTCTATCGAGCCTTTTTGCAGCCATTGGGGGTAATTGTCCCAGTTCGACAGCATCGGCGTGTGGAAGGCGTGCTCATAGCGGTCCATCGTGTGTTGGGAGCCGAAGAAATGCCCGCCGGGGCCGACCTCGGCGATGGCATCGAGGGCAAGGGAGCCGGGATCGGTGGCGATGGGGGTAAGGTAGGCCTGGATCATTTGCAGCATCTCGGCATCGAGGATCAGCTTCTCGAAACTGGCGGTCAGGCCGCCGTGCATCCAGCCTGCGGCATGTTCGATCAGATGCGCGCCGCCCATCACTGCGCCCCAGAGCGCCATCTGCGATTCGTAAGCGGCTTGCGCATCCACCGCATTGGCGGAGGTGACATTCGATGAGCGGAACGGCACGCCGATGTGGCGCGCCAACTGCCCGGAGGCTTGTGCGGCCTTGGCATATTCCGGGGTACCGAAGGCAGGCGCGCCGGAGCGCATGTCGACGTTGGAGGTGAAGCCGCCGTAGATCACCGGCACACCGGGGCGCACGATCTGGGTGAGGGTGATGCCCGCCATCGCCTCGGCATGTTGCAAGACCAAGGCCCCTGCAAGGGTGACGGGGCTCATCGCTCCGGCGAGGGTGAAGGGGGTGATGGTGTTGACTTGGCCGTGGGTTGCGAGGGTGATCAGGCCCTCGGCCATCGGGATATCAAGTTGCAGGGGGGAGTTGGTGTTGATGATACCCAGCAGCGTGGCCGGCAGGGCGTCAACGGTGCAGCCCATGGCGATGGCGGCCATCTGCAACCCGTCCATGGTGCGGGCGTGGCCGAGGGTCTGGGTTTGCCAGCTTTTGTCCAAGAGGGTGATTTGCGCCAGATAGATATCGAGGTGGCGGGTGTTGGGGTTGAGGTCCAGCGGTTCGAACGGGCCGCCGCCTTCTTGCTGGATCACGTTGAGGGATTGGATCAGTTTGAGGTAATCGCACATCTCGGCATAGGTGCCGTCGCGACGGCCCTTGTCGATATCCATCACATAGGCGGGGCCGCCGACCGAGGCGAACACCATGTTCTGGCCGCCGAAATGCAGGTTATGGGCGGGGTTTCGCGCCTGTAGGGTGAAGGTTGCGGGCACGGTGGCGAGGCGTTCGGTGATCATTGCGGGATCGAAGCGGACCATCATTTCGGCGTCTGTTTGAGCGCCTGCGGCACGGTAAAGCGCCCGGGCGGGGGCGTGCAGCACGCGCAGGCCGGTGGTGGCCAGCACCTTGAGGGCCGCATGGTGCAGGGTGTTGATCTGATCGGACGACAGCACTTCGGTGGGGGCATAGGCGCGCGGCACCTGACCGAAGGGGTTTTGCGGGATGGTGGTGGTGCTGCGGGGCGGGCGGCGGGTGCGGGTCATCTGGCTTCATCGTGAGGCGGGCGTTCGCGCCGCAACGGGGCTTCGGGTTCGCCTAAGGTACGGGCGTAGGCGTGGGCGGAATAGACCGCATCGGCGATGGACGAGGGTTGCAGGCAATCGCCGATGCGGGTGAGGTTCGGCAGTTGGCCCAGAAGTTGATCGTAAAGCGGCGCGCGCGGCAAGCGGCCTGTGGCGAGGATCAGGGTGGCGCAGGGGATGGTTTGTGCCGTGCCGGTGAAGGCGCAGGTGATCTGCGCCGTGGTGGTGGATTGCGCCGTGACGTGGTGCGAGAGGTGCAGGGTGACGCCGAGATTGAGCAGGCGGGTCTGGATCAGGCCCTGCTCGTCGGTGAAGGCGGTCCAGTAGGATGCGGTGGCGTGCGGGGTGACGAGGGCGACTTTGTGGCCTGCAAGGGCAAGCCGTTCGGCCAGTGCGCCGCCCATGAAGTAATGCTCGTCATCATAGATCACGATGGGGCCGGGGGTGGGGGTTCCGGCAAAGATATCGTCGGGCGTCAGGGCATGGGGGAAGCTGCCGGGTTCCATGTTCAGCACGCCGATGCCGTCGCGCCGCCAGCGCGAACCGGTGGCGATGA
>JANNAV010000154.1:0-2751 GCA_031384695.1 Paracoccaceae bacterium | reverse complement strand
GTCTTGCCGCCCACCCGGCACCGGTATCCCGGCAATGCTGTAGCCGCGAAACACCGACCGCTGCGCGCCGAAATTGACCGTCAGACGCAAGGGCCCGACGGCGCGCGCCAATTCATAGCCGATCTGAAACCCCAGCGTGGTAGAGCTTTGGCCAAAGCGCGCCGTATCATAGGTGCTGGAATACAGCGTGCCGGTCAGCCGGTCGGCGTTCTTCATGCGGTGCACGACGCTGCCGCGCAGGCTGTAAACCCGGTCGCCGCGCGGCAATGGGCCGGTCCGGCTGCGCTGTTCGGCCGAGGTGCTGATTTCCAGATAATCCCGCGTACCCAATGCCCTGGCATAGCCCAGCGTCACCCGGCCCAGATCTTGCGGCTCTACCCCGTCTTTCCAGCGCCGCCCCAGTGCGCCGGCAAAACTCAGCCGGTATTTCGCCCCCTTGGGCGTGTAGCTCTGCCGCAGACTGATCTCGATCTGTTGCGAGGCAAGGTCCGGCGCGTTCACCGCCCCCAGCCGGGTTTTGGCGGCCCGGCTCAGGTGCACATCCCGGATGCTGGCCACCAGACCAAGGCTGGTGTTGCCCGTTGCCGCCTTGCGCAGGCGGTATTGCAGATCCAGCCCCGCCTCGAACACCAACCCCGACAGCTTTTGCGCGTCCGGCGACAAGGTGCCTACGATCGGCACCCCGTCGATGGTGTTGAAGGCGCTGGAACTGCCGCTGTTCACATTGTCCGAAGGTGCCGCCGCAAAGCGCAGGCCCAGCACCAACGGGTTCTTTTCCCGCACCGACTGGAATTCCGCCACCGACCGTTCGCGCCGCGCCGCATCGGGGGCCGCACGGATGGTCCGGCGTAACCACCACTGCGCCGCGATCAGCCGGTTCTGGTCATAGGCCGCAAGTGCCGTGGCACGGGCGGCCTGAAACTTCTGCTCGGGGCTTTGGGCAAAGCGGAAGGCGCGCTTGCCTGCCGCCCGCGCCTCGGGCAGGCGGTTCAGCGCGCTGAGGGCGGAGGCCATCAGAAAATGCGCGAAGGGGTCTTTGGCGTCGCGGGCCAGCAGTGCATAGGCTATCTGCAGGGCGATATCGGGGCGCTGCACCTGAATGGCGCGCAGCCCCGCCGCGCGCGCCTCGGCCGGGGAAAGCTGCATCACCCCTGCCGGGTTCGGATCAACCTGCGCCCAAAGCGGTGCCGCCATCAGCGCCACAAAAAGCGCGCCGATGGCCAGCCAAAACCGCATCCGCGTCAGGGGGCTGTACCGGCACATAACGGATCGACCGCCACCCCCGGAAGGCCGCACTGGTTCAGCACGAAGATGCCGCGCTCCAAAAGGTCTTTGACCACATCATTGTTCGCGTCATAAACCTTGTCGAGCGAGATCGCCCCCGCCACCGCCGACGAGTCCGTACCCCCGAACACGCCGCCATAGCTGCCGTTGATGGTATCCGTGCCCGACTCGGCCTTTGAGCGTTCGGTATCGCCGGTGAAGGTGCCGTTGGTCAGGATGCTTGTCGGTACCAGAATCACCGACTCAAGGCCAAAGCCGCCGTCAACCGCAACCCGGTTAAAGATCACGCCGTTCACCAGATTGTCGGCAAAGTTGGCGTTGATAAACACATCACCCGTCACCCGCCCGGCCTGCTGCGGCACGGTGTTCGGGTCGGTGCCCGGCGGCACTGGCAACAACTCGGCACCCGAACCGCCACCATTCTGCAACCCGGCATAGCGCCCGGTATAAGACACCTGCCCGGTTGCCGGCCCGCCGCCCGTCGCCTCAGGCGCATCATAGACCCCGTTGCGCGCGTAAATCGCCCCAGAGAACACGCGGTTGAACTGCCCCCCATCACCCGCCACCACCGCACTCACCGAATTGGCGGCACTGCTGCCCGCAGCCCCGTTATCCGCACTGGATTTTGCAAGGCCGATGAACAACCGGTCCAGCGCGTCTTCCTGCACCGCGAAGGCCGTGTAGCCCGCTGTATCAAGCGAAGGCCGCCGCGCCCATGTCGCCACCACCGGCGTGGTATCAAGCCCGGTGATCTGGATTTCCAGCGTATCCGTTGCCCGCGTCGCACCCGGCGTGTATTTCACGCTTTGCACATCGAACTTCAGCGCCGCCGGCACTACGACATCGGTGGGATCAGGGGGCACACCGCCACCGCCGCCACCGCCATCGACAAAAGGATTACCACCGCAGGCCGCAAGGCCCACCAGCGACAGGATCGCGCATAAATGTTTCATATCAGACTGCCCGGGCTTTGCCTCATTACCCGCAGAATCCCTCGCGCCACGTTAAAAGTCAACGCCCGCGCCGGAAAACCCTGCCCACCGTGGCATCTCTGCTCACCCCACCCGATATAGCGGTTCCGATCTGGGTCTGTCATAGATATAGTGGGGCGCGACTCATCCCCGCCCGTCTCTTACCGCGAAAGACCGCCATGCCCCTGACCCCGGACCAGCTTGCCGAAACCCTCGCCCAGCGTTCCACCCCGCGCACCACCCTGCGCGCGGTGTCTGAGGGCATGGAGGCGCATCTTTACCGCGCCCAACCCGCCCTCGATCACGGCTTCATCCGCGTCATCGACTATATGGGCGATGACGCCGCCATCGTGCAGGCGGCGCGGGTGTCTTATGGCGCGGGCACCAAGCATGTGCAGAACGATGAGGGCCTGATCCGCTATCTGATGCGGCACTGGCATTCCACCCCGTTCGAGATGTGCGAAGTGAAGCTGCACGTCAAACTGCCGGTGTTCGT
>JANNAV010000362.1:0-11011 GCA_031384695.1 Paracoccaceae bacterium | reverse complement strand
TGGGCGAGTACGGCGATACCATCCGCCAACGCGCGCTGACCTCGATCGACAAGCTGGTGCAGTGGACGCCGCAAACCGGGCGCAACCGCCTGTATTCAATGATCGAGGCGCGCCCCGATTGGGTACTGTCGCGGCAGCGGGCCTGGGGTGTGCCTCTGACCTGTTTTGTCAGGAAGGGTGCGAAGCCGACCGATGCGGATTTCCTGTTGCGGGATGGCGTGGTGAACGCCCGGATCATCGCGGCGTTCGAGGCGGACGGGGCCGATGTTTGGTATGTGGCGGGTTTCAAAGAAAAGATGCTGTCGGGCATCGTTGATCCTGAGGCTTATGAGCAGATATTTGACGTGCTGGATGTGTGGTTTGATTCTGGCTCCACCCATGCTTTCGTGCTGCGCGACCGGGCGGATGGCTCGGTTGACGGCTTGGCTGATCTTTACCTTGAGGGCACCGATCAGCATCGCGGCTGGTTTCATTCCTCCATGCTGCAAGCCTGCGGCACCAAGGGGAGGGCGCCTTACCGGGGGGTGCTGACGCACGGCTTTACGCTGGACGAGAAGGGCATGAAAATGTCCAAATCGCTGGGCAATACCACCGCACCGCAGACCGTGATCGACGAGTACGGCGCGGATATCCTGCGGCTTTGGGTGGCGCAGTCGGATTACACCGCCGATCTGCGGATCGGCCGCGAAATCCTGAAAGGCACGGCGGACAGTTATCGACGATTGCGCAATGCGATGCGGTTCCTGCTGGGCAATCTTGCGGGGTTTGACGCGGCGGAACGGGTTCAGCCAGCGCAGATGCCGGAACTGGAGCGCTGGATCCTGCACCGGCTGGCGGAGTTGGACCGCGAAGTGCGCAGCGGCTATGCAGCCTATGATTTTCAGGGCGTGTTTCAAAAGCTGTTCGCGTTTTGCACCACCGATCTTTCGGCGATCTACTTCGATATCCGCAAGGACGCGCTTTACTGCGATGCGGCGTCGAGTTTGCGCAGGCGTGCGGCGCGGTCGGTGCTTGATCTGGTGTTTCACCGCCTGACCACCTGGCTTGCGCCGGTGCTGGTGTTCACGATGGAGGATGTCTGGTTGTCGCGCTTTCCGGGCGAGGGGCAATCGGTGCATCTGCAGGATATGCCGGAAACCCCGGCAGATTGGCTTGACCCGGCGTTGGCTGCGAAATGGGTGCAGATCCGGCAGGTGCGCCGGGTGGTGACGGGGGCGCTGGAGGTGCAGCGCACGGCCAAGGTGATCGGGGCCAGCCTTGAGGCGGCGCCGGTGGTTTACGTGGAGCCGGGCATGATGGCGCTGCTTGAAACCGTGCCGTTTGAAGAACTGTGCATCACGTCCTGCGTCTGGCTTTCCACCGATCCGGCACCCGAGGCCGCGTTCCGGCTGGCCGATGTGCCGGGGGTGGCGGTGGTGTTTGCGCCTGCCGTGGGCCACAAATGCGAGCGGTGCTGGCAGATATTGCCCGATGTGGGCCAGCACAGGCACGCCCACACCTGCGCGCGCTGTGATGCGGCGCTGGGATGAGCCTGCGGGCGGTGGTGGCGGGCCCGCTTGGGCCGATGACGGTAACCGAGGTGGGCGGGGTGATCACCGCGCTGGACTGGCGGGACGATGTGGGCAAAGGTTCGCTCCTGCTGGCCGATGCGTGCCGCCAGTTGGTGGCGTATTTCGCGGGCCGCCTGACGGCGTTCGATCTGCCGCTTGATTTCGGCGCGGGGTTTCAGGCGCAGGTGCGTCGGGCGATGGCGGCAATTCCATACGGCGAAACCCGCAGCTACGGCGATCTGGCCCGTGACCTTGGCGCACCGGCCCAAGCCATCGGGCAGGCCTGCGGGGCCAACCCGATCCCCATTCTGATCCCCTGTCACCGGGTGATCGGGGCAAAGGGCCTCGGCGGGTTTTCGGCGCGGGGCGGGGTGGAGAGCAAAGTGTTTATGCTGCGCCATGAAGGAGCCGCGTCGCTGTTGATCTGAGGCCGCCAAAGGCGGCGGCCGCGCGCCTTCGCACCCCCGGTCGGGTATCTTCGCCCGACGTGCACAGGCATATGCATCGGTTGTGCATGGCCGAATGCGCAGCGTGGCTCAGGTGATCGCGCTTTTGCGTTCGGGGAAGATTTGTTGAGCGATCCCGGCGAAGGTGAGGTAAAGCGAGGTGATCACCAGCCCCCAATGCGCCCACGAACCTTCGCCAAAGTTGACCCAGGCCGCCCAGCCTGCAAACACCACCCAGGCGCAGGACATTGGCAGCGAGATCAGCCGCCAGCGCTTGGTGCGGGTGGGGTGGATGAATTTCAGGTTGAGAAACATTGCGATGGTCAGGGCGATCACGATGGCAAGGATGGTGTAATGCGAAGGCGCAAGCGCGAACAGCACCAGCACCACCATGTTCCAGCACGCAGGGAAGCCGGAAAAGCTTTTATCCTTGGTTTTCATGCGGGTATCGGCAAAATAGACGACCGAGCCGTAGACGATGACGATGATCGAGAGCCAGCCTGTCCACCCCACCAGCAGCCCTGATTTGAACAGGGCATAGGCGGGGATGAACACATAGGTGAGGTAATCGACGATCAGATCCATCAGCACGCCGTCATAATTGGGCCAGTTCGCCGTCACGTCATAGCGGCGTGCCAGCGGCCCGTCGATGCCATCGACAAACAGGGCGGCGACCAGCCAGAGGAACATCAGGCTCCATTTGCCCTCGACCGCTGCCAGCATCGACAGCATGGCAAGCACGGCGCCCGAGGCGGTGATCAGGTGGACGGAAAGGGCTTTGAGGCGGATATCCATCAGGGTTACTCGCGCAGTTTTGACGATCTTGCAATGGGGGGGCCAGCCTGTCAGGCGCGCGGATGCGCCATTTCATAAACTTCCATCAGCCGGGTTGCGTCAACCGCCGTGTAAACCTGAGTGCTTGAAAGCGATGCGTGGCCAAGCAATTCCTGGATGGCGCGCAGATCGCCGCCTGCCGAAAGCAGGTGGGTTGCAAAGCTGTGGCGCATGGCGTGGGGGGTGGCGGTTGCCGGTAAACCCAGTTGGAGGCGCGCTTTTTCCACCACGAGGGCGATCAGGCGCGGATTGAGGGAGCCGCCGCGCGCGCCGCGAAACAGGCTTTGCTGGGCTGCTGCGGGGTAGGGGCAGAGGGCGGTGTAGCGGGCGACCGCGTCGCGGGAGGCGGGCAGCACCGGCACGATGCGCTGTTTGCCGCCCTTGCCGGTGATACGCAGAACGTCGCCCAGGGGGTGATCGCGGCCGGTGAGGCCGAGGGCTTCGGATATCCGCAGGCCGCAGCCGTAAAGCAGCGTCAGCACCGCGATGTCGCGGGCGGCGATCCAGTCTTCGGCGGCCTGATCCCCAACGGTGCGGATCAGATCGACGGCCCCATCGACGGTAAGCGGCCTTGGCAGTTTGCGGCGGTATTTCGGGCCGCGCGCGGAAAGCACGGTGGTGGGATCGGTGCCGTCACGGTCGGCCAGAAAGGCCATGAAGCCCTTGACCGCCGATAGGGCACGGCCAAGCGAGCGGGCCGAGAGGCCGCGGGCGCGTTCAGCGGCCATCCAGGCGCGCAGGTCTGTCTGATCGAGGGTTAACAGCGAATTCAGGCCTTCCGGGCCACCGCGATGGGCGGCCAGAAAGGTGAGGAAGCGCGTCACATCGCGGGCGTAGGCCGCGACCGTGTTGGCGGCTGCCCCGTCAAGCGCGCGCAACTGCTGTAACCAGCGGTCCAGCCCATCGGCCCAGGCCGGTGCCGTCACGACAGCCAGCGGCGCATTGTCCGCTCGAACACGCCGGCGAAAAACGCGAGCAAATCGGTGCCGTGGGTTTGCTTGAACTGATGCGGATCCTCGGCGCCCAGCACCAGCATGCCCGGCAGACGGCCTTTGCCGAAATCCAGCTTCATCAGCGCTTCGGAGCGGATCCAGCCGGCCCGTTCGCCATAAAGCGCGTCGGAACTGGGCATCACCTGCCGCAGCACCACCGGGCGCAGCGGCACGTTGCGGCCGCCCGAGACGTATTCGGCGACGAAACCGGGCTGCGCCACATGCAAAATCTCGCCCAGTTTGCGCAGGCTGGGGTCTTCGGCATCCTGCACCGATTCCAGCACCAGGCGGACGCAATCCACCCGCAGGGTTTGCGCCACTTCGGCGATCAGGGTTTGCAGGAAATCCTCGAAACTGAGGGGATCGAGCAGTTGCAGGATGGCGCGGTGCACCTGATTGGTGCCCGCGAGGTTTTCGTAGGCGGCGGCAATCACCGTGCGGTGGGTATCTTCCAGCCGGTCAAGCCGCCCTTCCAGCCGTTCCATCGCGATGCCGCGCAGATCGACGATGTTGGAGCCCATCAGCCGCTCATTGGCCCCGATCAGCGCGTTCATCACGTCACGGTCTTCAAGGATGACCTCGGGTTCCGCGATGATGCGGTCGCGCAAATCTTGTTCGATCATGCCGTTGCTGCCCGTTTATTGGTTATTGCCGCCCGATCATACACCAGTTTACAGGATTTTCTGCCCGGTTTTTGCCCAGTCTTTCATGAATTGCTCCAACCCCTTGTCGGTGAGGGGGTGGGCGGCCAGCGATTTGATCACGGCGGGCGGGGCGGTGATCACATCGGCACCCAGCAGGGCGCATTGGGTGACGTGGTTGGCGGTGCGGATCGAGGCGGCGAGGATCTGGGTATCAAAGCCATAGTTGTCGTAAACCTGCCGGATATCGCCGATCAACTCCATGCCGTCCATGTTGATATCATCGAGGCGGCCAACGAAAGGCGAGATGAAGGTGGCCCCGGCTTTGGCGGCGATAAGCGCCTGATTGACCGAGAAGCAGAGGGTGACGTTGACCATGAAGCCTTCGCCCGTCAGCACCTTGCAGGTTTTCAGGCCATCCCATGTCAGCGGTACTTTCACCGTGATGTTCGGGGCAATGGCGGCCAGTTTGCGGCCCTCGGCGATCATCTCGTCCGAGGTAAGCGCCACCACTTCGGCGGAAACCGGGCCCGAGACGATGCTGCAGATCTCTTTGGTGACCTCGATGATGTCGCGGCCCGATTTCAGGATCAGCGAGGGGTTGGTGGTGACACCGTCCACCATGCCCAGATCGTTCAATTCGGCGATTGCGGCGACATCGGCGGTATCGACAAAGAATTTCATGAACGCGGTCCTTGCTGGTTGTGAGACGGTTTGCGCGCTATTACCCCAATTCCGGGCAAAGCGATAGATGGGCAGGCGCAAGTGGTGGAACGGGTGTTTGAGGCGGGCGATCTGGTGGCGGTGCTAACCACGGAACCGCTGGGGCGCGTGCTGGATTACCGCGCGCCGGAGGGGGGCTGCGGGACGGGTGATTTTGTCGAAGTACCGCTGGGGCCGCGCCGGGTGATCGGGGTAGTTTGGGGGCCGGGCGAGGGCAGTTTTGATCCGGCACGCATCCGGGCGATAAACCGGGTGCTGGATGTGGCACCGATGCGGGCGGAGTTGCGCAGCTTTCTGGTGCGGGCGGCGGATTATACCCTGACGCCGTTGTCGGCGATGCTGCGGCTGGCCACCCGCGCGCCGGGCCTGAGCGATCCGCCGTCGATGCGGCGGATTTACCGGCTGGGCGACACCATCCCCAACCGGATGACGGAGGCGCGGTTTCGCGTGGTTGAGGCGCTGCGGCGGTTTGGCGGGGCGTCGGTGACGTTGGGCGAGTTGGCCGAGGAGGCGGGGTGCGGGCCAGCGGTGATCAAGGGGCTGGTGGCGCTTGGGGTGGTGCTGGAGGTGGACGCGCCGCGCGATCTGCCGTTTGCGCCGCTTGATCCGGCGGGCGGTTTTCGGCTTGAGGGGGATCAGGTGGCGGCGGGGGATGCCTTGGTCGCGGCGGTGGCGATGGGGGGGTATTCGTGTACGCTGCTGAAAGGGGTGACGGGGTCGGGCAAGACCGAGGTTTACCTTGAGGCGGTGGCAGAGTGTTTGCGCGCCGGGCGGCAGGCGTTGGTGTTGCTGCCAGAGATTTCGTTGACGGCGGATTTTCTGGCGCGGGTAGAGGCGCGGTTTGGCGCGCGGCCTGCGGAGTGGCATTCGGGCGTCACTATGACCGAGCGTCGGCGGGTTTGGCGGATGGTGGGGCAGGGTGAGGCGGGGCTGGTGGTGGGGGCGCGGTCGGCGCTGTTCCTGCCGTTCCGCGATCTGGGGCTGATCGTGGTCGATGAGGAGCACGACACCTCGTACAAGCAAGAGGACGGCGTGCTTTACAATGCACGCGATATGGCGGTGCTGCGCGCGGCGATCTGCGCGGTGCCGATCGTGTTGGCCTCGGCCACGCCTTGCCTTGAAAGCTGGGCCAATGTTGAAGCGGGCAAATATGGCCGGCTTGATCTGGGCGCGCGCTATGGGTTGGCCGAGATGCCACGGATGAAGGCCATCGACATGCGGGCCGAGCGGCTTGCGAATGACCGCTGGATATCGGAGACGCTGGCGCGTGAGGTGGCGGCGCGCGTCGCGCGGGGCGAGCAGGCGATGCTGTTCCTGAACCGGCGCGGCTATGCGCCGGTGACGCTGTGCCGGGCCTGCGGGCATCAGGTAGGCTGCGACGATTGCGATGCGCGCATGGTGGAGCACCGGTTCCTGAAGCGGCTGGTGTGCCATCAGTGCGGTGCCACCAAACCTGTGCCTTTGGCCTGTCCTGCCTGCGGGGTGGAGGGCCGGATGGCGGCGGTGGGGCCGGGGGTGGAGCGGTTGGCCGAAGAGGTGACCGCGCGGTTTCCGGACGCGCGGCTGGCGGTGCTGTCATCGGATCTGTTCGGCTCGGCAAGGGCGCTGAAAGAGCAGATCATGCTGATTGCGGCGGGGGGGGCGGATATCATCATCGGCACGCAGATCGTGGCGAAGGGGCATAACTTTCCGCTATTGACGCTGGTGGGGGTGATTGATGCCGATCTGGGGTTGCAGGGATCGGATCTGCGAGCGGCAGAGCGGACGTTTCAACTGATGCGCCAGGTGGCGGGGCGGGCGGGGCGGGCGGCCATTCCGGGCGAGGCGTGGTTGCAGACGCATCAGCCGGACCACACGGTGATCCGCGCCATTCTGGGCGGCGACGAGGAGGCATTCTGGCGCGCGGAAGCCGCCGAGCGCCGCGCGGCGGGGGTGCCGCCTTATGGGCGGATGGCGGGGGTTATCCTGTCATCGCCTGACGTGGCGGCGGTGTTCGATTTTGCCGCCGAACTGGCGCGGCGCGACGGGCCGTTGCGCGCGGTGGGGGCGCAGGTTTTCGGCCCCGCACCGGCACCTATTGCCAGGGTGCGGGGCCGCCACCGGGTGCGGCTTTTGGTGAAGGCCGAGAAAACCGTGGCCTTGCAAGGCGCGCTGGTGGCCTGGGTGGGGCAGTTGAAATGCCCCGCGAATGTGCGGCTGGCAGTGGATATTGATCCGCAAAGCTTTCTGTAAAGGGGCGTCCGGGGTTTTGCCGCCGGGCGGGGTGCCGATTGTGTGCAGCACAATTCTACGCTCGCGCAGCTGAGTTTGAACGGCTAGGCAACGGATTATGTTCCGCAAGATCGTTCCCCTGGCCGAGGCCGCCCGTCTGCCGTTTTGGCGCAGGCCCGAGGCGTTGCTGTTTGTCACCGCGGCGGCGATGCCGATTGCGTTCAACACCTGGTCGGCGCTGCTGAACAACTATGTCATCGAAGTGGCCGGGTTTACCGGGGTTGAGATCGGCTGGTTGCACACCGTGCGCGAGATACCCGGTTTTCTGGCCGTCGGGGTGATCCTGCTGATCCTGTTCATCCGCGAGCAGGTGCTGGGGATGATCGCGCTGATCCTGTTGGGGGTGGCGACGTCAGTGACCGCGTATTTCCCAAGTCTGGGCGGCATTCTGATGCTGACGCTGCTGTCATCCATCGGCTTTCACTATTTCGAGACGGTCAACCAATCCTTGCAGTTGCAATGGATCGACAAGGCGCGGGCGCCGCAGATGCTGGGCTGGATTACGGCTGCGGGGGCGGGAGCGTCGCTGCTGGCTTACGGGCTGATCGTGGTTTTGTGGGCGCCGCTGGGGCTGAATTACAACATGGTTTATCTGGCATCGGGGGGGCTGACGGCGGTGATTGCGCTGTTTTGCCTGTTTGCCTATCCGCAGTTCGAGGCCCCGGTGCGCCAGCACAGACACATGGTGCTGCGCCGCCGCTATTGGCTTTATTATCTGTTGCAGTTCATGGCGGGGGCGCGGCGGCAGATTTTCGTGGTGTTCGCGGCCTTCATGATGGTGGAGCGGTTCGGGCTGCGGGTGCATGAGTTGACGGCGCTGTTCCTGATCAATTATCTGGCCAACCTGCTGCTGTCGCCCTTTGTGGGCCGCTGGCTGGCGCGGTTTGGCGAGCGGCGGATATTGATGGTGGAACACGCCGGTTTGCTGATGGTGTTCCTGATGTATACCGGGGTTTATGCGTTTGGCTGGGGGCTTTGGCTGGCCTCGGCGCTGTATGTGATTGATCACATGTTTTTCGGCATGTCGTTCAGCCTGAAGACCTATTTCCAGAAGATCGCCGACCCTGCCGATATCGCGCCCACCGCCGCGGTGGCCTTTACCATCAACCATATCACGGCGGTGTTCCTGCCTGCGGCTTTGGGGTATTTGTGGGTATCTTCGCCGGGGGCGGTGTTCGGGCTTGCGTCGGCGATGGCGGCCACGTCGCTGGCGCTGTCGTTCCTTATCCCGCGCCACCCGGAGGCGGGTCACGAGACTGTGCTGCGGGGCGCGCGCGCGTGACTGGACGTTCCGGGTGATTTTGCTACATAGTGGGATGCAGAAATCTCGGAGGTTAGCGATGTTTTTCACGGATCGTCGGAAGCTGGAAATGGTACGTCCTGCGGATGCCTTGCCCGGGCGGGCCGAGGCTTTGCCAACGGCCGAGCGGCATTTTATATCGGGCAGGCCGTTGCAGGCGCCGGTGCCCGAGGGGATGGCCGAGGCGATGTTCGGCATGGGGTGTTTCTGGGGGGTGGAGCGCAAGTTCTGGGCACTGCCCGGCGTGTGGCTGACGATGGTGGGATATGCGGGCGGCTATACGCCCAACCCCACCTACAAAGAGACCTGTACCCAGTTGACCGGCCATAACGAGGTTGTGCGGGTGATCTTTGATCCCAGGGTGATCAGCTATGAGGCGTTGCTGAAGGTGTTCTGGGAAAACCATGACCCGACGCAAGGGATGCGGCAGGGCAATGACATGGGCTCGACCTACCGGTCGGGGATTTATGCTTATGATGCGGCGCAGGAGGATGCGGCGCAGGCCAGCAAGCAGGTCTATCAGGCGGCGCTGACTGTGGCAAAGCGTGGCGCGATAACCACCGAGATCCTGCCCGCGCCGGTGTTCTATTTCGCCGAGGATTATCACCAGCAGTATCTGCAAAAGAATCCCGATGGCTATTGCGGCATTGGCGGCACGGGGGTGAGTTGCCCGATCGGAGTGGGGGTTGCGGCACGCTAGACTTGCGTTGCGTGAGGCCATCGCATAGGGCAGGCGGGTGATTTTGGATCGGATGCCGCGATGCCCACCTATACTGCCCTGACCACCTTGATCGGTGAAGACGCGGCCAACGCGCTGGCGCAAGCCATTGAAAAGATGCAGCCAGAGCCGACGGGTGTTGGCGTGTTCGAGATCGAGGACGACTCCGGCCTTTGGGAGGTGGGCGCGTATTTTCTCGAAGCGCCGGGTGAGGCGCTTCTGGCTGTGCTGGCGCTGGCCTTCGGGGCTAAGCCGTTCGTGCTTTCGGAATTGCCCGAGATCGACTGGGTTGCCAAGGTGCGGCGGGAGTTGAGCCCGGTGGACGCGGGGCGGTTCTTCGTGTTTGGCAGCCATGATGCCGATAAGGTGCCCGAGGGGCGGGTTGCCTTGCAGATCGAGGCGACGGTGGCGTTTGGCACCGGGCATCACGGCACGACGCTGGGCTGTCTGAAGGCGTTCGATGCGCTTTATGGCGCGGGTGTGCGGCCGGCCTCGGTGGCGGATATTGGCTGTGGCACGGCGGTGCTGGCGATGGCTGCGGCCAAGGTGTTGCCGCAGGCGCGGGTGATTGCGTCTGATATAGACGAGGTAGCGGTGGCGGTGGCGGTGGCCAATGTGGCGATCAACGGGCTTGAAGGCCGGATCGCATGTCTGGAGGCTGCGGGCTTTGGCCATCCGCATCTGGCGGCGGCGGCCCCCTTTGATCTGGTGTTCGCCAATATCCTGAAGGGTCCGTTGATCGAACTTGCGCCCGACATGGCGGTGCATTTGGCGCGGGGCGGGCTGGTGATCCTTTCCGGCTTGTTGGTGGTGCAGGCCGAGGCGGTGACCGCAGCCTATGTGGCGGCCGGATTTACCCCCCAATCGCGCGAGGATCTGGGCGAGTGGGCGGCGCTGGTTCTGCGGCGGAACTAAGGTCTGCCCGGAAATATCGCCTTGCGCTTGACGTTTTTGCCCTAAAATCGCCACATTTCGGGCTTAGACACACATATGGTGGGGGTCGGATAAGTGGAGTTTGGTCATGTCCGACCTGAATTTGGTTGATTTCTACGGGCGAATCGCGCGGATCGAACGCGCGCACACCAAGGGACTTGGCTTTGAAGCCACGGGCACGCTTGGCCGGTCTTACTACATGCGCAAAACGCAGAAGCGCCGCTTCTCGCTGTTGCCGTTGCTGTTCATTGTCATTGCGGCCATCGGGCTTAAGGCGGTGATCTATCAGAATACCGGCGCCGATACCTATCAATTGCGCGTGGCACAGTTGCTGGCGGGCGAAGGGTTCGAGCCGGTGGGTGGTTGGCTGATGCAGGCCGATCCCTTGACGATTTATCTGTCGGAACAGATCGCGCGGGGCGTGGTCAACCTGAGATCCTGACACAAGATTTGCGCCGCAGCTTAGAGTATCCGTCTTGATCAAGCCCCTTTTGGCTGCCCAAGTCGATCGGCTTTGACCAGTGTGTTTGCCAGTTCGATGAGTTTTCGCATCAGGGCGGTGATGGCGACTTTGGCGGGTTTTCCGGCGTTTCGGAGGGCTTG
>JANNAV010000135.1:0-17239 GCA_031384695.1 Paracoccaceae bacterium | reverse complement strand
TTTTTTTCATAATATTCAAATATCTTTTTTTTTTTTTTTTGGTTGTGCCCTCCTCTCTTATCCACTCTTTTCCCCCCAACACGCTCTGGGCTTTGCACCTGTCCGAATTCCCGCTATGGTCACCGCGCGAAACCGGCACTGGAAAATCCGGGCCGCAAATCGGGCAGTTGCATGGCGAAACCACGTCTCATAAGCGCCCTGCTGGTGCTGGCCGCCTGCACAGCCGGGCAAAACCAGCCGCCCGGCCGCGCCGATCTGGGCATCGAGGTGGTGCGGCTCACGCAGCCCGGCCCCCCCAAAGGCCCGAAAGATGCCTGTTGGAGCGGCTCCACCATCCCCGCCGTGATCGAGACGGTGACCGAACAGGTTCTGGCCGAACCCGAGGTCAAAGATGCCGCAGGCAGCGTGATCTCGCCTGCCCGTTACCGCACCGAAACCCGCCAGCGCATCGTGCAAGACCGCGAAGAGGTCTGGTTCCGCGCCCCCTGCCCCGAGGTTTTCGACGTCGGGTTCATAGCCACCCTGCAACGGTCGCTGAAGGCGCGCGGGTTTTATCTCTTGCCGCTGACCGGCGTGCTGGATGCGCCTACCACCGATGCGATCCGGCGGTTTCAAACCCTGCGCGGCCTTGACAGTGGCACGCTGTCGCTGGCGGCGGCACGCGAGTTGGGGTTGGTTTCCACCGATCTGGCCAAATTATGAAGGCGGCGCAGGCCCGCTATGAGGCGGCCGTTCTGGCCAGTTGGGCCGCAGGCCCTGCCGACGGTGCGCATGATCTGGGGCATCTGCGCCGCGTCTGGGCCAACGCTTGCGCCATCGCCCGTGAAGAACCTGGCGCGGACATGCAGGTTCTGCTGGCGGCGGCCATGCTGCATGATCTGGTGAACCTGCCGAAATCGTCGCCCGACCGCGCCACCGCCTCGCGCCTGTCGGCCAGGGCCGCCGTGCCGCTGCTGCAAGCCGAGGGCATGACGGCGGCGCAGATTGCCGCCACCTGCCATGCCATCGCCGCCCACAGCTTTTCGGCGGGCATAGCACCGGAAACGTCCGAGGCGAAGATCATCCAGGACGCCGACCGGTTGGAGGCTTTGGGCGCCATCGGCATCGCGCGGATGTTTTATGTGGCGGGTGCCACCGGCGGGCAGTTGTTCTGCGCCGAGGATCCGATGGCCCTGCACCGCGCGCCTGATGACCGCCGCTTTGCCCTTGATCATATCGCGACCAAACTGCTGTTGCTGCCCGCGCAGATGCAAACCGCCACCGGCCGCGCGATGGCCGAGGCGCGGGCCGATTGGCTGATGTCGTTCCGCACCCGCCTGCTGGCCGAAATCGGCTAATAAATGAGGCGGCCGGGTTGCCCCGCCGCCCCCAAAACCCGCCCTCAGGCAGATTTATTCAACCGCCAGCGCCACAAAGCGCGGATCACCGCCCCGCCGCACCAGAAGCAGCAACGACGTGCGCCCGGCGTCTTTGGCCTCGGCGATCCGGTCCTGAAGGTCTTGCAAACGCACAACTTTCTGCTGCCCCGCCTCCACGATCACATCCCCCGGCGCCATGGCTTTTGCCGAGGCTTCCGACGCCGCATCCACAGCCGTCACCGCAAGCCCGGTGCTGCCAGCGGGCAAGCCAAGCGTGGTTGCAACCTCGTCGGTCATCTGCACCACCGTCATCCCCAACACCTCGGCCTCTTTCGGCTCCGGTGCCGGCGTCGCCGCCGCCGGCACCGCCTCGGCCTTCTCGGCCTCTTCGCGGCGGCCAAGCGTTACCGAAACCGTCTCCGCCTTGCCTTCGCGCAAGATGCCCACCGGCACCGCCTCGCCAATCGGGCTGTCCGCCACCGTCCGCGTCAGATCACGCACGTCATCAATGTCGTTGCCGTTGAACGAAAGGATCACATCCCCCGCAAGCAGGCCCGATGCCTTGGCCGGCCCCTCGGGCACATCGGTGATCAGCGCCCCCTTGGCATCGGCCAAAGACAGCGCCTCGGCCACATCCGGGGTTACATCCTGAATCCGCACCCCCAGCCAGCCGCGCCGGGTTTCGCCGAACTCCTTCAACTGGTCCACCACCTTGGCCACCACATTCGAAGCCATGGAAAAGCCGATGCCGATCGACCCACCACTGGGCGACAGGATCGCGGTATTCACCCCCACCACCTGGCCGTCAACGTTGAACAACGGCCCACCGGAGTTGCCCTTGTTGATCGCCGCATCGGTTTGCAGGAAATCATCATAGGTGCCCGACAACTCGCGCCCGCGCGCCGAAACGATTCCGGCCGAAACCGAAAACCCCTGACCAAGCGGGTTGCCCATCGCCACCACCCAGTCGCCAACCCGCATTGCATCGCTGTCGCCAAAGGCCACAAACGGCAACGGCTCCGGGCTTTCCACCTTCAGCAGGGCGATATCGGTTTTCAGATCGGTGCCAACCAGCTTGGCCTCAAGCCGCTTGCCCGAGAAGAACTCGATCTCGATCTGATCGGCGCCTTCGATCACATGGTTGTTGGTCACGATATAGCCGTCCGCCGACACCACGAACCCAGACCCCAGCGCCTCGGACCGGCGCGGCTGATCGCCACCATTGCGGTCGGTGAACTCCTTGAAGAAGTCCTCGAACGGCGAGCCTTCGGGCACAATCGGCCCGCCTTCGGACGAAGCCGCAACCATCGCAGAGGTGGTAATGTTCACCACCGAAGGGCTGATCGCCTCGGCCAGATCGGCAAAACTGTCGGGCGCGCCACGGGCATCCGCCACCGGCGCCTGCGACAGGGCAAGGGCCAGACCAAGCCCAAGTGCCGCAAGGCTGCGGCGGCCGGGCTTGCGGGCCGGATCAGAGGTAAGGGAAAGCGCCAAGGCGCGGTGACTTTGAAGCACAGCCGAACTCCTCTGGTGGTGCGCAACCTTGCGATGGCAGGGTCGCTGCGGGTCATCTTCGCCCTATGACTTAGGCGTATGCCGACGCAATACAATCATCATCGCACCGACTCAACTGCATGTGAAGCAACTTGTTTGCCCGGCATCACCACCAGGCCCGGGGGGGGTGCAAACCATGGCCGATAGCCGCCGGATTGCCCGCCCCGGCGCAGGCAGCAGCAAAACCCGGGCGGCGGCAAACCCGCCGCCCGCAAGCCCTTTCACTGCCCGGCTTCGGGTGCCACCACCGGCGCCTTTTCCGAGCCGAGATATTCAAAGAACTCGCTGGTCGGCGACAAGACGATCGACGAATTATCCGATTGCAACGCCCGCTCGTAGGATGTCATCGAGCGGGTGAAGGCAAAGAACTCCGGGTCGCGGCCAAAGGCATCGGCATAAATCGCGTTGCGCGCGGCATCCGCCTCGCCCCGGATCACTTCGGCCTCCTTGCGCGCCTGCGAGGTCAGTTCCACCACCGTCCGGTCTGCCGTGGCCCGCACCCGTGATGCCGCCTCGCCACCGCGCGCGATCTCATCCGCCGCCTCACGCTCGCGTTCCGCCCGCATCCGCGCAAACGTCGCCTCAAGGTTCTGGTTCGGCAGATCGGTGCGCGTCAGCCGCACATCAATCACCTCAACCCCAAGCGCCGCCGCCTCGCGCCGCGCGATATCGCGGATCTGGTTCATCAGGCTGGTGCGGTCTTCCGACAACACCCGCTGCGATGGCACTGAGCCCAATATTTCGCGGATCGCTGCATTGATGATCCGGTCAAGCCGGTCGCGCGCGGCCTGCTCGCCCCCCACGCCCACCGCCTGGCGGAACGCACTCAGGTTGACGATCCGCCAGCGCGCGAAAGCATCCACCACCAACCGGCGGTCATCCAGCGGTGTCACCTCCAAAGGCTGGGTCGGCAGGCCCAGAATGCGGTCCTCATAGCGCACCACCTCCTGGATCAGCGGAATCTTAAAGCCAAGGCCGGGCTCGGAAATCTCTTGTTTCACCTGCCCGAATTGCAGCACCAGCACCCGCTCGCGCTCGTCCACGATGAACACCGAAGACAGCGCCAGCGCGCCAAGCGCCGCAAGGGCCGGAAGGATCAAAGCATTGCGCATCAGTTGGTTCCTCCCGCAGCCGCTGCCCCGGCGGTGTTCATCCGGTTCAACTCGTTCAGCGGCAGGAACGGCACCACGCCCTGCCCGCCTTCGTTCGAAACCCCGTCAAGGATCACCTTGTTCATGCCGCCCAACACCCGCTCCATGGTTTCCAGATACATCCGCTTGCGCGTCACCTCCGGCGCTTTCACGTATTCGGCATAGACCGACAGGAACCGGCTCGCCTCGCCCTCGGCATCGTTCACCACCCGCGCGCGGTAAGCCTCGGCCTCCTCGCCCAACCGGGCCGCCTCGCCGCGCGCCCCCGCCGTCGCCTTGTTGGCATAGGCATCGGCCTCTTTCTCCAGCCGGTCACGCTCTTGCTGTGCGGCCTGAACCGAGCGGAAGGCGTCGATCACCTCGCGCGGGGGATCGGCCTGGGCAAAGTTGATCCGCACCACCTTGATGCCGGCATCATAGCTGTCCAGCGTGCCCTGCACCGCGGCCAGCATGTTGGTGGTGATCAACCCCCGGTCGCGGTTTAGGATCGGCGACAGTTCAGACCGCGCTATGATGTCGCGCATCGCCGATTCCGCCACCGCCTTGATGGTGTCGGCAGGATCGGCCAGATTGAACAGATATTTCGCGGGATCGGTGATGTTCCACACAACCTGAAACTCGATATCGACAATGTTCTGATCGCGGGTCAGCATCAGGCCGGTATCCATCTCGCCCCCGGCACCCGTGCCGATATCGGTCTGCCGCTCGCCCGTGGCCTGCACAATTTCGGCGCGCACGAACGGCCATGGCGCAAAGTTCAGACCCGGCTCGCCCAGACTGCTGAACTTACCCAAAAACAATTCGACCGAGCGTTCTTCCGGCTTGACCGTGTAGAACGAAACGAAGCCCCACAGCGCCACCGCCGCAAGCCCGCCCAGCACCAGCCCCTGCCGCGTGAACAGCGGATTGCCGCCGCCACCGCCTGCGCCGCCCGTCGGCGGCACCCGCCCGCGCCCGCCCATCAGCACGCGTAACTGCTCCTGGCCCTTCCGCATCAGATCTTCGATTTCGGGGATCTGCGGCCCCTCGCCCGGACGCCGCCCGTTGCCTTTGCCGCGCCGCTCATCATCGCCGCCACCCCGGTCATCGCCGCCCGACCCACCATTGCCGCCCCATGGACCTCCGCCACCCGCCATTCTGACTACCTTCCTTATTTTCTCTTTGCTTATCTGGGTATTCCGCGCCGATAATCAAGCCACAGGCAACATGCGCACCGGTTTTCTCATCGTCACCAACTCTTCCGACATGGTCGGATGCACCGCCACAGTGCGGTCGAAATCTTCCTTTGTGGCACCCATCTTGATGGCAATCGCCACCAGTTGAATCATCTCGCCCGCATCCGGCCCCACGATATGACAGCCAAGCACGCGCCGATTGGTCGCATCCACTATCAGCTTCATCAACACCCGGTCCTCGCGCCCCGCGAACATCGCCTTCATCGGGCGGAAACTGGCGGCATATACCTCGATCGGCCCGGCCTTTTGCGCCTGCGCCTCGGTCAGGCCAATCATCCCCAACTCGGGCTGGGTAAACACGGCGGATGCAATCAGCGCATGGTCAGGCTGCGCAGGCCTTGCGCCAAACACCGTGTCGGCAAAGGCATGCCCCTCGCGGATCGCCACCGGCGTCAGGTTCACCCGGTTGGTCACATCGCCCACCGCATAGATCGAAGGCACCGCCGTCTGGCTCCACCCGTCCACCACAACCTCGCCGTCACGCCCCAAAGCCACGCCCAATGCGCCAAGCCCCAGCCCGTCGGTATTCGCCTTGCGCCCGGTGGCATAGAGCACCAGATCAAACTCCCGCGCCGATCCATCCGACCCCATAGCACGAATGCCGCCCGCCACGCGCTCAAGCGCCACCACATCGGTATCGCACCTGATCTCGATCCCACCGTCGGTCATCGCCTTGGCCACATGCCCCCGCGCCTCGTCATCAAAGCCGCGCAAAATCTGGCTGCCCCGGTAATACATCACAACCTCAACCCCAAGACCATTGAGAATACAGGCAAATTCCGAGGCGATATAGCCGCCCCCCACCACCAGCGCCCGCCTGGGCAACTCCGGCAGATCGAACATCTCGTTCGACGTCACCGCCAGTTCGCGCCCCGGAATATCCGGCACGAACGGCCGCCCGCCGGTTGCGATCAGCACATGGCGCGCCGTCACGGTTCGCCCATCCGCCAGCCGCACGCCATGCGCGTCCACCATCTCGGCGCGGGCATCAAACACCGTCACCCCCGCCGCGTTCAACGTGCGGCGATACGCCGCCTCCAGCCGGTCCAACTCCGCCGCAAGGCTGGCGCGAAACCGCAGCCAATTGAACGCCCCCGCCTGCGCATCCCACCCGAACGCGCGCGCATCCTCCATTTGATGCGCAAACCCCGAGGCATAAACCATCAGCTTTTTCGGCACACAGCCCCGGATCACGCAAGTGCCGCCCAGCCGGCTTTCTTCCGCCAGCCCAACCCTGGCCCCCCATTCCCCCGCCGAAATCCGCGCCGCGCGCACCCCGCCCGACCCGCCACCGATCACGAACAGATCAAAATCAAACGCCATCACTCGCCCATATCGGCGAAAATATTGTCGCTCGGCGCGAACTCGATCCGGTCATCCTGCTCGGACCCCGCATTGATATCGCGCACCGTCACCCGCCCGTCGCCATGCCCGATCACCACGATATCACAAATGTCGATGAACAGGCCGTTTTCCACCACCCCCGGTATCTGGTTCAGCACCAGCGCCAACTGCCGTGGATTACCGATGCGCTTCAGATGCAGATCAAAGATGTAATTCGCCTCGTCGGTTATCAGCGGCCGCTCGCCATTCATCCGCAACGTGACATCGCGGTTCAGCACATCCAGCGACACCAGCGTTTCCTCCAGCAGCGCCTTGGTGGTCTGCCAACCAAAGGGAACAACCTCCACCGGCAGCGGATAGGCCCCAAGCTGCGCCACTTCCTTGGCCGCATCGGCAATCACGATCATCTGGTCCGACGCCGTCGCCACAATCTTTTCCTGCAGCAGCGCCGCCCCGCCGCCCTTGATCAGCGCCAGATTCTGGTCAAACTCGTCTGCCCCGTCAATCGTCAAGTCCAGCCATTTGGCCTCGTCCAGCGAGATCACCCGGATCCCCACCTGCCGCGCCAGTTCCGCCGTGCGCGTCGAGGTGGGCACGCCGACAATCTTCAACCCCTCCTCGCGCACCCGCTCGCCCAGACAGCGCACCATCCAGGCGGCGGTCGATCCGGTGCCAAGCCCCACCTTCATCCCCGGCTGCACGAAATCTACCGCGCGCTTGGCGGCCACGAATTTGGCTTTGTCGATCGGGGATAATTCGGCGGCCATGGCGCACTCCTGCAAACACTGCCCCGCTTATAGGCAATGCCAACCAGCGGGGCGAGGGGGATTTTACACCCCGGCAAGCCCGCCGCCCATTGCTGTTGCCAAAGCCTGCGGGCCATGCCATATATTGCGAATAATTCGCATTCACAGGAAACCGCATGTCCACCTCCCCCGATCCCGACACGTTCGATCTGCGAAATCTTGGTGGAAACTGGCGGCGGGAACGGGGCGATCCGGCACTATCAGACGTGCATGGCACAGTCCGGGTGCCCAGTGGCACATGGCGGCGGGCGGCGGCGTTTTTCGGGCCGGGCTATATGGTGGCCGTGGGCTACATGGATCCCGGCAACTGGGCCACCAGCATCGCCGGCGGCTCGCAGTTCGGCTATACCTTGCTGGTGGTGGCGCTGGTCTCGAACCTGATGGCCATCGTGCTGCAATCCTTGTGCGCCCGCCTCGCCATCGCCTCGGGCCGCGATCTGGCGCAGGCCTGCCGCGATGCCTTTCCGTCCTGGGTCAACCTGCCGCTGTGGTTCATGGCGGAACTGGCGATCGTGGCCACCGATATCGCCGAAGTGATCGGCACCGCCATCGGCCTTAACCTGCTGTTCGGCATTCCGCTCGAACTGGGTGTGGTGATCACCGCACTGGACGTGTTCCTGATATTATGGCTGCAAGCCAAGGGCTTCCGCTGGCTTGAGGCTTTCATCATTACCCTCCTTGGGGTGATCGCCGTCTGCTTCGGCATTCAGATCGCCCTTGCCGATCCCGATTGGGCCGGCGTCATTCTGGGCTTTGCGCCGACGGTCGAAATCATCACCAACCCCAACATGCTATACCTTGCCCTTGGCATTCTGGGCGCCACGGTGATGCCGCACAACCTTTATCTGCACTCGGCAATCGTGCAAACCCGCGCTTACGGCGACAGTCTGCCGGAAAAGCGCTTTGCCCTGAAATGGGCCACCATCGACAGCACGGTGGCCCTTACCTTCGCGCTGGTCATCAATGCGTCGATCCTCATCCTTGCCGCCGCCAGTTTCCACGCCACCGGCAATTCCGAGGTGGCGGAACTTGGCGATGCCCACAAATTGCTCGGGCCCTTGCTGGGGGCGGCAATCGCCCCAACGCTGTTCGGCATCGCCCTGCTGGCCTGTGGTCTGAACTCCACCGTCACCGCGACCCTGGCCGGACAAGCGGTGATGGAGGGTTTTTTGAACCTGCGCATGCCGCCATGGGCGCGCCGCCTGATCACCCGCGGCATCGCCATCATCCCGGCCGCCGGTGTTACGATCTATTACGGCGACAGTGGCACCGGCCGCCTGCTGATCCTTACGCAGGTGATCCTCAGCCTGCAGCTTTCCTTCGCCGTCGTGCCATTGGTCATGTTCACCACCGACCGCCGCAAGATGGGCGCCCTGATTGCCCCGGTCTGGCTGGGGGCCATCGCGGTGCTGACAGCCATCGTGATCATCGCGCTGAACCTGAAACTGCTGCTGGATTTCATCTTGCCCTGACACGGTTCACGCGTCGGGTGCCAGCAGCCTCGCCACCGCCGCCACCTCCTCCACCGTCACTTGCCCGCTGCCATCCAGATCAAACGACATGAACGCCCGCAGGATATCGGCATCCGCCTCGGACAGGCGATCCATCGCGCCAATCTCCGCGAGCGCCCGCATCTCGGCACCTGAAAGGCTGCCGTCCCGGTCGATATCGGATTGCTGAAACGCCAGCCGCATCCGCCCGCGCCCCGAGGCCGCCAGCGTATCGGCCTTGATCGCCAGTTCCGCCGCCCGCACAAAGCCATCATTGTCCAGATCGGCATCGGCAAACCGCCGCAGCACCGCGCCCCGCGCCTCGGCCCGTTCCAACAGGATGAACCGCTCCAGCCCCGCGGCATCAATCCCCCCGTCGCGGCCGTAACCATAGATCAGCACCGAAGCCTCTTCGCGAAACCGCGCCGGTGCTTCGCGCAGGCGTTTGATGGTTTTCTCGGGCAGCGTTTCCATCAGCGTGATCACATCAGGATCCTGCGATGCCTGCGGCCCGGCGCTGGCAAACCCGGCCATCAACGCCAAAAACCCAACAATGAACCCCAGGAACCGCATGATGTTCGCCCTTTGTCTCACCCGTTCTAACCGCACACGGGTTAACAAAGCGTAAAGGCGCACCTTCCGGCGCGCCTTTACCAATCACATCGCAAATCCTCAGTGCGCGGTCAGTGACGGCGGCACATCCGACCGCGCCAGCCGCGCCGCCGCCGCCGCCTCTTCCGCGGCCTCGTCCCACTCCACCGGCTCGGGCTGCCGCACCAAGGCCTGCCGCAACACCTCGCGCACATGGCTCACCGGGATGATCGTCAACCCCGATTTCACATTCTCGGGTATCTCGGTCAGATCCTTGGCGTTTTCCTGCGGGATGAACACGGTGGTGATCCCCCCCCGCAGTGCCGCCAACAGCTTTTCCTTCAAGCCGCCGATTGGCAGAACATTGCCGCGCAGCGTCACCTCGCCGGTCATCGCCACATCGCGGCGCACCGGAATCCCCGTCAGAACCGACACAATCGACGTAACCATGCCGACACCAGCCGAAGGCCCGTCCTTCGGCGTCGCCCCTTCGGGCACATGCACATGGATATCCATCGTCTCGAACTTCGGCGGCTTCACCCCGATCTCGGGGCTGATGGAGCGTACGAAACTGGCCGCCGCCTCGATGGATTCCTTCATCACATCGCCCAGCTTACCGGTGGTCTTCATCCGCCCCTTGCCCGGCAGGCGCAAAGCCTCGATCGACAGCAACTCGCCGCCCACCGATGTCCAGGCAAGGCCCGTCACCACCCCCACCTGATCCTCCAACTCGGCCAGGCCGTGACGATAGCGTTTGACCCCCAGATAGCCTTCCAGCTTATCCTCGGTCACCACCACCGACTTCGCGGTTTTCTTCACGATCTCGGTCACCGCCTTGCGCGCCAGCTTGGCAATCTCCCGCTCCAGGTTGCGCACGCCCGCCTCGCGGGTATAGCTGCGGATCACCTCGGTCAGCGCGCCGTCGGTGATGGCAAACTCACCCTTTTTCAAGGCATGCCCCTCGATCTGCTTGCTGATCAGATGGCCCTTGGCGATCTCGCGCTTCTCGTCCTCGGTATAGCCCGCCAGCGGAATGATCTCCATCCGGTCCAGCAGCGGCCCCGGCATGTTGTAGCTGTTCGCCGTGGTGATGAACATCACGTTCGACAGATCATACTCCACCTCAAGATAGTGGTCGGTGAAAGTGGCGTTTTGCTCCGGGTCCAGCACCTCAAGCATGGCCGACGCCGGATCACCCCGGAAATCATGGCCCATCTTGTCGATCTCATCCAGCAAGATCAACGGGTTGGTGGTTTTTGCCTTCTTCAGCGCCTGAATGATCTTACCGGGCATCGAGCCTATATAGGTGCGCCGGTGCCCCCGGATTTCCGACTCGTCGCGCAATCCGCCCAAGCTGATGCGGATGAACTCGCGCCCCGTGGCCTTGGCAACCGAACGGCCAAGCGAGGTTTTACCAACCCCCGGCGGGCCTACAAGGCACAGGATCGGGCCCTTCAT
Source organism: Paracoccaceae bacterium (assembly GCA_031384695.1). Classification (GTDB taxonomy): domain Bacteria; phylum Pseudomonadota; class Alphaproteobacteria; order Rhodobacterales; family Rhodobacteraceae; genus JANNAV01. The sequence goes on along the minus strand of JANNAV010000135.1, from coordinate 6,252 downwards.
CTTGGCCGACCGCGCCTGCACCGCCAGATACTCGACAATCCGCTCCTTGACCTTTTCAAGCCCGTAGTGATCGCCGTCCAGCACCCTCTGCGCCGCCGCCAGATCTTTCTTCACCCGGCTTTTCACGCCCCAGGGCACGCCCAGCAGCCAATCCAGATAGTTGCGCACCACCGTCGCCTCAGCACTCATCGGGCTCATGTTTTTCAGCTTTTTCAACTCGGCTTCCGCCTTGTCGCGCGCCTCCTTGGAAAGGGCGGTCTTGGCGATGCGCGCTTCCAGTTCGCCCACCTCGTTCTGGCCTTCCTCGCCGTCGCCCAGTTCCTTCTGAATGGCCTTCATCTGCTCATTCAGATAATATTCGCGCTGCGTGCGCTCCATCTGCGATTTCACCCGCGTCTTGATCTTTTTCTCGACCTGCAGCACCGACATCTCGCCCTGCATCTGGCCATAAACCTTTTCCAGCCGCTCGGCCACGTCCAGCGTTTCCAGCAAATCCTGCTTCAACGCCACATCGACGCCCAGATGGCCCGACACGAGGTCCGCCAGCCGTGCAGGCTCACGGGTCTCCGACACCGCCGAAAGCGCCTCTTCGGGGATGTTCTTCTTGATCTTGGCGTAACGCTCGAACTCGTCGGCCACCGCGCGCACCAGCGCCTCGACCGAAGGCTTGTCGCCCGGAGTTTCCTCCAGCAGCACCGCCGAGGCCTCGAAATAACTCGGGTTCTCGACAAACCCGGTGATTTTCACCCGCGCCTTGCCCTCCACCAGTACCTTCACCGTGCCATCGGGAAGTTTCAGCAATTGCAACACGTTGGCCAGAACGCCGATACGGTAGATGCCATCCGACGCCGGATCATCCACCGTCGGATCAATCTGCGATGACAGCAGGATCTGCTTATCGTCCGCCATCACCTCTTCAAGCGCGCGGACCGATTTTTCGCGCCCCACAAACAGCGGCACAATCATGTGGGGGAACACCACGATATCGCGCAAGGGCAACACGGGATAGCTTACGGCGAGAACTTCACTCATCTGGTTTCCTTATCTGGCAGGAAAGCGCAACCCCGGCATTCGGCAGCACGGCTTTCCCCACTTCAGTTCCCCATATCTGGGGCTGCTTTTGGGGGGTGTCAACCACCTGACCCCCAAGATCATGCGCCGCACGCGAAATTGAGGCAAGCAGGCAATCGGCGGCAATTGATGATCAATCGGCAGGTTTTGTTGCGAAAACCTTTATCGTTGCGGTTTCACATCGGCTCGATATCGCCCGCGCCGCGCAAAGCGTGGAAGGATTTCACAAAACCGGCAAGCGCACCTGCCGCAATCGCATCGCGCAACCCCTGCATCAATGCCTGATAATAATGCAGATTATGCCATGTCATCAGCATGGCGCCGATGATCTCGTGGCTGCGCGTCACATGGTGCAGATAGGCGCGCGAATAGCTGCGGCAGGCCGGGCAGCCACAAGCCTCATCGAGCGGGCGCGGATCATTCTGATGCCGCGCGTTCTTGATGTTCACCACCCCGCGCCGGGTGAACGCCTGCCCCGTCCGGCCAGAGCGCGAGGGCAGCACGCAGTCCATCATGTCAATCCCGCGCTCCACCGCGCCCACGATGTCATCGGGCTTGCCCACCCCCATAAGATAGCGCGGCTTATCCTCGGGCAGCATGGCGGGCGCATAATCCAGCACGCCGAACATCATCTCCTGCCCCTCGCCCACCGCAAGGCCGCCCACGGCATAACCGTCAAAGCCGATCTCGCGCAGCGCACCCGCACTTTCCGCCCGCTGATCGGCAAAAGTGCTGCCCTGCTGGATGCCAAACAGCGCGTGCCCCGGCCGGTCGCCAAACGCTGCCCGCGACCGTGCCGCCCAGCGCATCGACATCTCCATCGAGGCCCGCGCCACCGCTTCACTGGCCGGATAGGGCGTGCATTCATCAAAGCACATCACGATATCAGACCCCAGCAACGCCTGTATCTCCATGCTCCGCTCGGGCGACAGCATATGCGATGATCCGTCGATGTGCGACTTGAAGGTCACCCCCGCCTCAGTCAACTTGCGCAAACCCGTCAGGCTCATCACCTGAAAGCCGCCGGAATCGGTCAGGATAGGCCGGTCCCAGTTCATGAATTTGTGCAACCCGCCCAGCCCGGCGATCCGCTCGGCGGTGGGGCGCAGCATCAAATGATAGGTGTTGCCCAGCAAGATATCGGCACCCGTGGCGCGGACGTTTTCCGGCAGCATCGCCTTCACCGTCGCCGCCGTCCCCACCGGCATGAATGCGGGCGTGCGAACCTCGCCGCGCGGCGTGGTGATCACGCCGGTACGCGCCCGCCCATCCGTTGCCCGCAGGGCAAAGCCAAAGGATTTTGCGCCGGTTTCATCTGCCATTGCGGCCTCCCGTTATCGGGGGGGTTCTGCGCGAAACCGGCACCTTTGCCAAGCCCTCAGCTACTCCGCGTTGAACACAAACAGCGTCTGCCCCTCGATCTTGTACCCGTCGATCAGCGCCTTCGCTTTCGGCCCGGTCAGCCACTCCTCCAGCCGCATCGCCGCCACCGCCTTCACATGTGGATGCTTCGCGGGGTTCACCGGCAAATAGCTGTATTGATTGAACAACGCCTTATCGCCCTGAAACAGCAACACCAGCCCCGCCTTGTTGCCAAAGGTCAGCCAGCTTGCGCGGTCCGACAGGATATAGGCATCAAGCCCCGCCGCCGTGTTCAGCGCCGCCCCCATGCCTTGCCCTACGGCGCTGTACCACGCCCCCGCAGGCTCGATCCCCGCCGATTTCCACAGCTTCAACTCGGCCTTATGCGTCCCCGAATCGTCACCCCGGCTGACAAACGGCGCCTCCGCCCTGGCAATCGCCGCAAACGCATCCTTCGCCGCCCCCGCCGCAGCCGCCCCCGCCGGATCGGCCTTGGGCCCGATCACCACATAATCATTGTACATGATCTCGCGCCGGTGGGTGGCATGGCCCGCCGCCACAAACTCTTCCTCCGCAGCCTTCGAATGCACCAGCACCGCGTCCACATCCCCCGCCTCCCCAAGTTCAAGCGCCTGCCCCGTGCCCACCACCAGCAACTGCACGCGCAACCCCAGATCGGCGGCAATCGCGGGCAACAACACCTCCGCCAAACCCGAACTGTCAAACGACGTGGTCACGGCCAGCTTGAAATCCTCGGCCACAGCACCCTGCGCCCAAAAAGCCACCGCAAGGCTTGCCACAAAGCGTGATAGTCTCATGATAACAGCTCTCCATTCAGAAATGCGCGCCCCGCTTGGGTTGCAGGGCCATCAAAGAACCGCCGGTCGCCCTGTTCGATGACGGCGCCTTCATGCAGCAGAACAACGTCATCGGCAAGCCGCCGCGCCTGCCCCAGATCATGGGTCGACATGATGATCCGCGTGCCACCCGCACGGGCACGGGACAGCAGCGCCTCGATCTCGCGGGTGGAGGTGGTGTCCAGATTGGCGCAAGGCTCATCCAGAAACAGCACTTCCGGCCCCCGGATCAGTGCACGGGCGAGGGCCATCTTCTGCCGCTCCCCCCCCGAAAGCACCGAGGCGGGCCGGTAAAGTGCCGCCCCAAGCCCCATGCCGCCCGCTATCGCCGCCGCCTTCGCCCGCGCCGCAGCCCGGCTTTCCCCCAGCAATATCAACGGATACGCGATGCAATCCACCACCGAGCGCCGCATCAGCACCGGGGTCTGAAACACAAACGCCTGCCGCGCCCGCAATGTGGCCGCATCGCCCGGCCAGAGGATCCGCCCGCCGCTGATCCGCTCCAACCCGTGCAGCGCCCTCAGCAGACTGGTCTTGCCGCTGCCATTGGGGCCTATGAGGATCGTCACCCCGTCCGCCGCCAGCCCCAGCGACAATGGCCCCAGAATCCGCCGGCCGGCCCGCCAGATCTCCACCGCCTCCAGCGCTACCACCGGCTGCCCCGCTCGGTGCGCGACAGGGCATGCACCGCCAGATTCACCGCCAAGGCGAGCGCGATCAGCACGATCCCCAACGCCAGCGCCATCGCAAAATTGCCCTTGCCGGTTTCCAGCGCAATCGCCGTCGTCAGCACCCGCGTGGCATGATCAATATTGCCCCCCACCACCATCACCGCCCCCACCTCGCCAATCGCCCGGCCAAAGCCCGCAAGCGATGCGGTCAGCAGCGCCCGCCTGCCATCCCACAGCAATGCCCTGATCCGCTGCAACCGCGTGGTGTTCAGCGAGATCAGCAGATCATGGTAATCCGCCCACAACTCCCTGATCGCCTGATGCGCGATCGAGGCGATCAGCGGTGTGATGATGATCACCTGCGCCACCACCATCACCGTCGGCGTGAACAACAACCCCAGCACTCCCAAAGGCCCCGCCCTTGAAAACACCACATAAACCATCAGCCCCACCACCACAGGCGGCAGGCCCATCAGCGCGTTCAGCGTGGCAATCACCATCCGCCGCCCGGCAAACCGGTTGATTGCCAGCCACGCCCCCAGCGGCAACCCGATCAGGCTCGCCACAATAGTTGCCCCCAGACTGACCCGCAACGACAGCCCCACGATCTGCAACAGATCCCCGTCGCCCGAGAACAGCAACCCAAACGCCGCCCCAAGCCCCGCCAGCAAATCCGTCATACCCGCCCGCCGCACCCAACCGCCCGCAAACCCAGCCCCAAACCACCACCCCGAACCATCCAAAACCTCCCCAATCCCCAGCCCGCCTTCTGCGCGAAACCCTACCCCTTGCCAAGCCCCCGCCCATCGGCATAGCGGGCAGGTTTCATGTGGTGCAGTCTTTGTGGCAGTGATTTAGATTGCCGCTCTGGGCGCTTTGCGGACACACAGTCCCACTTCGAACGCTGCGGGTGCGGCGCGCCGCACCCAGCCCACGGCAGACTTTGGCGCGTAGCGTGACTGTAGCTAGCTGAAATCGAGTCGTTTCTAGCAGGTCATTCCAGACTTTCTGACTTCGCTCTCTGTGTCTGCATTGCGCGCCATGACACGTGAATAGTCTCCCCGCACCCCTCACAATCGATATGGATATGTTGATCGGTGCGCAGCGTCTCAATCATTTTCTTGGGTACGTCATGTTGAGTGCCACATGCTCGACAAGAAATCTCGAAGGTTCTCCGCTCGAATATATGGTTAGATTTCAAGAAGTTATAGCTCTCAATACAGGCTGGATTAATGCAACTTAGGATTTGCCCATCAGTGAGAAGTTCGAACCGTCGCTTGTTCTTTGAGCCGCAAAAGCAGGTGAATGACAATTCTTCACCCATGCCAGTCGAAACGAGCGTTCCCTCGCCAATGCACTTGATCTCTGCAAGTGTTTCGTAAACCTTTTTCTTGATTTCGTCCTTATTCCCGTAGTGGGGTAGAGTATCCGCCTTGCTAACGGGGAGGCTGACATGCAGCGCCAGCTTTGCCAAAGCGTTCCAGAGGCTGCCCAGCTTTTTGGGGTTGAAGCCAACCTGGGTGCCAATTGGCACAAATTCCATAGCCTGATACTCTTCGAGGGTAGGCTCTTGTGCCCCTTCCGGTCCGGGAGCCGTAGAAATAGATATCGTGATCGTCTCAGCCACCTGAGAATCCACTTGCTGAATAAGGACTCTGACAATATCACTCGGCTGCCATTTCTTAAGGTCGTCGTGAGAAATGTAGTCGTGCGCCAAACGAAGGCGTTCATAACAAATTCGCTCAATTGCCAGACGGCACTCCAACGCCGCATAGGTGATACTCGCTTCAGTATCTTCTTTCACAAGCTCTTCAATTTTGGAAACTACAGGATCAAGGTTCAGCATGATTGATCTCAACTTTGGGCGTCACGTTCCATACATTTCCTAGAAACATGTCGACCACAACCGTCCCGATTGGCTGGCCAACCAGATTCTGCATACTCCGCTTCACACACACTTCTCGGGCTCAGGTCAGCCTATACTGCAAGCGCAGCGAACGTCCGCTCCGTCCGCACATCCGCCATCCCCACCTTCGCGGCGCTCAAACCGGCCCCGGCACCCTTGGGTCTTATGCCCCCATCCAAACCCTAACCCATCAGCCCCGTGCACCACGCCATCAGCGCCTCAGGGTCAGCCGCCACTTCCACCCCTATCCCACCGGCAAATCCTTCAAACCCCGCGCGGTTGGCCCCCGAAACCGAGGTCAGCACCGGCACGCCCATCTGCAACGCCTCGCCGATCAACGGGCGAAAGCCGCGCCCGTCGGCCTCTTGCTTGCCGAACTTGTTGA
>JANNAV010000343.1:0-7878 GCA_031384695.1 Paracoccaceae bacterium | reverse complement strand
CAGCGAGAACGTCATCAGGATGACGCCCACCAGCAGCAGACCGGTGCCCACCAAGCGACGAAGAAGGAAGCGCAGCACCCTTGACCTCAGGCGCTGCGTGACAGGGCGTACATATCCAGCGTCGAGACATAGATCGGGTTGTTGACCAGCCCCACGATATCGCTGCGCGTGACAAAGGCAGTGCGGCTTTGCTGAATGGGCAGCCAGGCCGGATCTTCGGTGGTGAGGATGTCAGCCAGCCGCAGGAACTTGGCCACATTGGCCGCATCCATCAGTTGATTGTTCAAACCGTCGATCAGCCCAGTCGCCTCGGCGTTGTTGTAGCGGCCGGAGTTGCCGTCGGCCGAGGTTGAATTGCCGCTGAACAGGCTGGCGGCATAGCTGTAGGGGTGGTTCACGTTGGGCCACCAGCTGAAATAGAACATATCCGGCCGCTCAGTGGCATCTGCATCGCCAAAGAAGGCATCAAGGAAGGCCAGGAAGGACATTTCCTGCAAATTCAGGGTCAAGCCAATGTCAGCGAGCCAGGCTTGCAGCATCTGCCCCTCGATATCGCCAAAGCCTACGTAATAGGCCATCGTCAGGTCGGTTCCTTCGGCAATTCCCGCCTCGGCCAGCAAAGCGCGCGCTTTGTCCGGGTCAAAGGGCAGCAGCCGTGATGTGGTGTCCATGCCTTGCATCAAGGACGGGAAAACGGAGGTCGGCTTGTCTGCGGTGCCCAGCGTCACATCGCGGATATAGCCGTCATGATCAAAGGCGTGGCAGATCGCTTGCCGCGCGCGGGGATCGGCCAGGACTCCGTCTGTGGCAAAAGACACGAATTCCACCACAAAGGTCGGATCGTCGGTCAGCACAAACCGGTCATCAGCCTTCAGGGCGACGATATCTTCAGGCTCCAGCGTCAGGGTGATGTCCGCCTCGCCGGATTCCAGCAGGGTGCGTCGGGTGGCAGACAGCGGCAAGGTTCGGGTGATCACGCGGTCAAAGTGGGGTTTGTCCCAGCCGCCGCGCCAGGCATCGTTCTTGACGAAGGTGGCGGACTGGCCCGGCTCCATCCCCTCAAGCTTGTAGGGGCCGGTGCCGACCGGATTGGATTGCAGGTATTCCGATCCCATGTCGTCGGGGCCTTTGGAGTTGGCTTCGGCGGCCGTCGGGCTGGCGATCCAGAAGCCATATTGCGAGGAAACCTGCAGGTCAAAGAACGGATGCGGTGATCCAAGTTCAAAACGGATGGTTGCAGGATCGACGACGACGATCTGGGTGGCCGGGTCCGTGATCTGCCACGTATAGCCCTGACCTGACGGCAGCGTCAGCAACCGCGTGATGGCTTTCTTGACTGCCTCGGCGTCGCAGACGGTGCCGTCATGAAACATCGCACCTGCGGCAAGCGTAAAGGTCCAGCTGGACGCGTCGGCAGTGCTTTCCCACTTGGTCGCCAGCGAAGGTGAGGCTTTCAGCGTTTCGGTGCCGTCCAGAACAGTCAGGGTTTCGTAAACGGGGCGCAGGCCGTAAGCCCATTCCACGTTGGTTGCGGGGTCAAGGTTGCCGACTGTGGCATCCACCAGCACCACCAATGTCTTCGGGTCACGCCCGCCCATATCAACCGAGGCCGCCATCATGACTTTGGGCCAAGCTGCGGCGGCCAGCGCCATTGCTGACCCGCCCGTCAGAAACGATCGGCGGCGAAGGGTGAATTGGGGCGAAGAAGCTGCGGTCATGGCGATGTCCCGATTCTGATGGAGTGCTGGATGTTCCAAATCTCCGCTCAAAAGGGGGAAGCGTCGATACCCCCTAAGGGGGACACCCTCCCGGCTGCCTTTGCGGTATCGTTGACCGGATGACACGAGACAAAGGCCACGACGCCATGACATTGCTTGCCGTGAAATATCTGAGTGTCAGCGTAAAGGCCGGGGCGACCACGGCGCCCATCGTGGATGGCCTGTCGTTTCAGATCAGCGCCGGGCGCTGCCTTGGCATCGTCGGTGAAAGCGGTTCCGGTAAAAGCTCGGTCGCGCTGGCAGTCATGGGTCTGTTGAACGGCGAGGCTTTGCAGGTTGGTGGGCGGGTCGAACTGGATGGCACCGACCTTGTGTCGCTGTCCCCGGCGCACCTACGCGCCCGCCAAGGCCGTGACATCGCGATGATCTTTCAAGACCCCGGCAGCAGCCTTAATCCAGTGCAAAGGATCGGCACCCAGATCATTGAAAGCCTGCGCGCGCATCAAAGGATCAGCGCGGCCGAGGCATCGCGGCGCGCGATCGAGGCTTTGGCCCGTGTCGGCATGCCGGACCCCGCAGGCATGATGCAGCGCTATCCCCATCAGTTGAGCGGTGGGCAACGTCAGCGGGTGATGATCGCCATGGCCGTCGTTCTGAAACCTCGGCTTTTGGTAGCAGACGAGCCGACAACCGCGCTTGATGTGACCATTCAGGCGCAGATTCTGGTGCTGTTAAAGGACCTGGTGGCCGAGACGGGAATGGCCCTGCTGCTGATCAGCCATGACCTTGGGGTTGTCGCGGAAATGGCGGATGACCTGATTGTGCTTTATGCCGGGCGTGCGGTGGAGTCGGGGCCCGTGGCGCAGGTGCTGGACGCGCCCCGTCATCCCTAAACCATTGGCCTGATGGCGGCCCGGCCCGACATGGGCCAGCCGCAAGCCCGGCTTGTGCCGATCCCCGGCACGCCGCCGCGCTTGTGGCGACGCCCGTCCGGCTGCGCCTTTCATCCGCGCTGTGACAAGGCAACCGAGGTGTGCCGTGATGCCGGTCCGCCTGATGCCGTAGTTGGTCCTGGCCAGTTGGCTGCGTGCTTTTACACCGCCAAGACCCAAGTCGAGCAGGTTTGCAAATGACACAACCCCTGCTGGACCTGTCCGACGTGTCCGTCACCTATCCGGGTCAAGCCTCGGGTCTTTTCGAAAAATCGCCGGTTTTCAAGGCGTTGGGCAGTATCACTCTAACCCTGAACAAAGGCGAGGTTCTGGGCCTGATCGGCGAATCCGGGTCCGGCAAGACCACGCTGGGCCGGGCCATCGTCGGGTTGGTGCCGATTGCCTCGGGCCAGATCACGCTGAACGGCCAACTTGTAACCGGCCTTCGGGGCGCTGCCCGTCTGCCGTTTGCCCGTGCGGTGCAAATGGTGTTTCAGGACCCCTACGGCAGTTTGCACCCGCGTCAAACCATCGGCCAGATCCTGATGGAGCCGCTGAAAATTCACAGCACCATGCCCAAGGCCGAGATGAATGCCCGCGTCAGCGCCCTGTTGGCCCGCGTCGGCATGACCCCCAACTTTGCCAGTCGCTACCCCGCGCAATTCAGCGGTGGCCAGCGCCAGCGCATTGCCATCGCCCGCGCCATCGCCAACGACCCCAGTTTGCTGATCGCGGACGAGCCGGTTTCGGCTCTTGATGTCTCGGTTCAGGCACAGATCCTGAACCTGTTGGCTGATCTGCGCCGCGACATTGACCTGTCGATGCTGTTCATCAGCCACGATCTGACCGTCGTGCGCCACCTGTGTGACCGGATCGCCGTGATGTATCTGGGGCGTATTGTCGAGGTGGCCCCGGCCGCAGAGATGGCCGCGCGACCCGCACATCCCTATACCACCGCCCTGATGTCGGCCGCCCCGCGTCTGCACGCGCAAAACGCGGTCAAGCCGATCATCCTGTCCGGCGATGTGCCCAGCCACGCCGCCATCCCGTCCGGCTGCCCATTCCACACCCGCTGCTGGCTGTATCAGCAAAAGGGCAGCCCCGACCGTTGCCGCGCCGAGCGTCCGCCGCTTGCAACTTTGCCTGCGGGACGCCAGACAGCGTGTTTCTTCCCCGATGAAGCTTTGCCCGCCACCTGACACGCCCATAGGGACCTATGCCATGCACCTGACCCGCCTTGCCTTGCTGGTGTGTTGCACCTGCCCGACACTTGCCGTCGCCCAAACCGTCCTGACCAACGGCGTCATTGACACAGTGGTTTCCGGCGCGCCCATGGCGCAGGCCTTGGCCTATGACGCACAAGGCGTCATCATCGGCGTCGGTTCCAACACCGAGGTTCTGGCGACGGCAGGCCCCGATGCCCACGTGATTGACCTGCATGGCCAAATGGTTCTGCCCGGCTTTCAAGACGCGCACATGCATTTGATCGAGGCCGGGGTGAACCAGATCCTGTGTGAGTTTGAACCGTTTGACACGCTGGAAAACACTCTGGCGACGGTTGAGGATTGCGTGGATACCAGCAAGACCGCATGGGTTCTGGGGTCGGGCGTCAGCATGACCAACCTGTTGGATCAAAGCGACAATCCGATTGCCTTGCTGGATGAGATTTCCCCCACCCGCCCGGTACTGATCCTGGATGATATCGGCCACGGGGCTTGGGCCAATTCGGCGGCGATACAGGCTGCGGGCTTTGACAAGATGGCGGGCAATCCGCCGGGCGGGATCATCCTGCGCAACGTTCAAGGCAAGCCTAACGGCGTGGTCCTGGAAAATGCCCAGCAAAAACTGCGCAATCTGGCCTTTCCCGACACGCCCGAAAATGTGCAATTCGCCTATGACAGCATGTTGCCGACGTTGCAGTTTATGGCCGAAAATGGCATCACCACGGTCAGCGATGCCGGCGGCTACTGGCCGCAAGGCCATGTGAAGGTCTGGCAGATGGCTTTGGCCAACGGCACGCTGACCGTGCGCGCCTCCAACGCGCTTTATGTCTATCCAGATATGGATTTTGACACCCAGATTGCCGCCCTGAAGGCGCTGTATTCCAACGATCCCAAAAGCCTGCTGCGGTTCAATCAAGCCAAGCTATATGTCGATGGCATTCTTGAACAACGCACAGGCGCGGTGTTTCAGCCCTATCTGCCGGGCCCGGGGATCGACCACGGCTTCGCCTCGGGCTTTGAATATTTCGGCGTGGAAATGCTGAACCGCTATTCCAAGGTGCTGTCCGGCATGGGCTTTCAGTTGCACTACCATGTCACCGGCGATCGGGGCGCGCGGATGGCGCTGGATGCGATTGCCCAATCTGACCCCGCCCCCGGCCCGCACCGGCTGACCCATATCTACCTGCTGGACAAAGCCGACTATCCCCGCTTCAAAGCCTTGGGCGTGGTGGCCGATTTCCAGCTGGCCCCGTCGTCGCTGGACCCTGAGTATAATGACTTCATCCGCGGCTTCATCGGGGACCGTGCCGACCACATGATGCCCGCGGGCGCGTTGCAGGCGCTGGGCGCAGAGGTGGTGATGAGCAGCGATTTTGATGCAGACGAGTTGTCGCCTTTGGTGAAAATTCAGGCGGCGCTGGAGCGCCCTACAAACGGCGCACCCAATGTGCAAACGGCGATTGAATGGATGACAAAGAACCCCGCCCGGTTGCTGCATCAGGACAAGAAGACGGGCACGCTGGAGGTTGGCAAATTCGCAGATCTGGTGGTGATTGATAGCGATATCACTCAGGCCCCGCTGGATCAGATCGGCACGGCCAAGGTTGTGGCGACGCTGTTGCAGGGCAAGCCTGTGTTCGATGCCGCAGGGGCGTTTTCTGAATAGCGGAACAGGGGTGAACACTTGCCTGCAACCAAGAGAGCCTAGTTCAACAGGCCCATCTGCGCGCCCGCGGCCTCTGCCATCGGCACCCCGTCCAGCGTGCCCAGAAACCGCGAGAACAACTCGCCCTGCGAACAGATCCCCAGTTTGGAATAGATCCGCTTGCGATGCACCTTGACCGTTTCGGGGCTGTTGCCCAGCACCCGCGCCATGCTTTTGGTGGAATGACCCTTCAGCATCAGCCGCACCACCTCGGCCTCGCGCAGGCTGAGTTTGGGCATGTCCAGCCGGTCAAAATCCGGGCCACTGGCAGCGGGAAGGCCCTGCACATTGGGCCAATGTTTGAGGCACAGCGACGCAACCACCGGCAACAGGGTCTTCAGCCCATCACAGGCTTCGGTGGTGCGCGGGCGGCGAAAGGCGCGTTGGCCAAGCGACAGCACTATGCTACTGCCTTCGCCACAGGCGGCAAAGATCGTCACTTCGTCGCGCAGGCCGGTGTCAGAATAGAACATGCGGTAGTATTCAGAGCTGCGGAAGTCGTCCGGCGCACATTCGTCAAGGCCCACGACCGAGGTGCCAACCTCGGCTTTGAACAGCCCGTAGAACGGGTCAAGCAGATAGGCATAGCTGAGGTAGGGCCCGATGGTGCGGCGTGTCGCCTCGTCATCCAGATTGGAATACAACTGCCTTGGCGCCTGTTCCTGCGAAAAAAGTGACACAAACAAGCTGTCGAACGCAAAGGCGCTTTGGCACAGCGCCGTCAGCGCCTCTGGAAATGCGTCGGTGCCCACGGTTGATATCGCATGGGCAACGCGTTCCATCTGAAGGCAGGGGCGATGGTCCATATCAGGCCGGTTCTTGTTGGGTGATGCAGTGGATGCCGCCACCGCCGATGGCGATGTTGTCGATCCGCACCTCGCGGATGCGGCGGTCGGGGAACAGAGAGCGGAAAATCTCGCGCACCACGGTATCGGCGGCAACCCCGTAGCAGGGCATCACCACGCCGCCATTGACGAGGTAAGAGTTGATGTAGGACCGGCAGAACTTCGGGTGTTTTGACGGCGCCTCAACGGCCTCTGGCATCGTGACAATGCGAATGCGACGACCCCGTGCATCGGTCTGGCCCTCCATCGCGTCGATATTGGCCTGTAAATAGCGGTTCCATTCAGATTTCAAATCCGAAGGGCTTTCCATCAGCACCACGCCGGGGGCCACAAAGATGGCGATGCCGTCAACGTGGCCATCGGTTTCATCCTCCAGCGGGTTGCCGGGCAGCCAGATCACCTTTTGACCGCCAAGCATCTCCATCAGCTCGGTTTCAATCGCCGCTTTGGTCCAGTCGGGATTGCGGTTCAGGTTGGGAAAGCAGGTGTCGGTGGTGATGATGGTGCCGTCGCCATCCACCGAAACTCCGCCGCCTTCGGCAATCAGCGCCGAGGTGAAACCCTTGACGCCCGCAGCGTCGGTCACCAGTGCACCAAAGGCGGCATCGCCGTTGTGGGGTTGATATTTGCCGCCCCAGGCGTTGAAGGTAAACTTAGTCGCGGCGCGGCTGCCGTCGGCATGAGTGACGAAAATCGGCCCGGCATCGCGGGCCCAGCTGTCGTCAATAGCCGCTTCGATCAGGTCGATGTTGTTGTCCAGAATGGCACGCGCCTCGGCCAAGTCTTCGGGGCGGACGGCCATGGTGACGGGTTCAAACTCGCGGATGGCGTGGGCGACGGCGGCATAGTCGCGCTTGGTGGCGGCGATGTCGTCCCAGACCTCGGCCCGAGTTGGCCACATCATCCATGTGCGTTTGTGCGGCGCCCATTCGGCGGGCATCATGTATCCGGCTTGGCGGGGCGTGAGGTTCAACATCGGGCGACCTCGGATCGAAATGCTTCATTTATGGGCAAGCCGAAAACGGGTTCCCCTTGCGTTATCCCTTTGTAAGGCAGGGGCGGCGTGCTATTCAAACGCGGAATTCTCCGCTATCGCATGAAGGTTTCTCATGTCTGCCCTTTACCGAAACCTGCCGATGGGGGCCTTGATCGGGTTCGAGGCTGCGGCGCGGCTGGAAAGTTTCTCGCTGGCTGCCGCCGAATTGAACATGACGCAATCCGCCGTCAGCCATCAGATCAAGGCGTTAGAGACGCAGTTGGGCCAGCCGCTGTTTCGCCGGATCAACCGGGGGGTGGAACTGACGGACGCGGGGCGCGACTTGCGCACAACGGCTGCGGCGACGCTGGAAACCCTGCGGCTTGGCGTGCGACGCTTGGATTTTTATACCAAGCCGGGGTCAGTGGTGCTGATGATGCCGCCCGCCTTTTGCACCGGCTGGTACATGCCGCGATTGG
>JANNAV010000338.1:0-9568 GCA_031384695.1 Paracoccaceae bacterium | reverse complement strand
GCATCGGGGTCGATGTCGTAAAGCCGTACTTCGGTGATGTCGCAGATGGCTTTGAAGCCAAGCGCCTGAAATTCGGCCTGCGCGCCGTTGCCGATCAGGGCCATGGTGGTGGCACCTTCGGGGGCCAGCCATTTGGCGGCCATCGCGGATGTGGCTGCGGTGCGGAGTGCTGTGAGGATGGTCATCTCGGACAACAGCACCGGATAGCCGGTGGCCACATCGGCCAAAAGGCCAAAGGCGGTAACGGTTTGCAACCCTTGCTTCATGTTGGCGGGATGGCCGTTCACATATTTGAAGCCGTAGGTTTCGCCGTCGGAGGTGGGCATCAACTCGATCACCCCAACGTCCGAATGGCTGGCCACACGCGGGGTTTTGTCAAACAGCGGCCAGCGGCGGAAATCGGCCTCGATCTCATCCGCCAGATCGCGGAGCACGCGTTCGATGCCAAGGTGAAGAACCAGCTTCATCATCTTGTCAACGCTGACAAAAGGCACCAATGCAAGGCGGGAGGGGGTGGTCATCTTTTCAGTCCTTCAAACCTTGGGGTGCCAGCTTAGAAGCTGCGCGTCGGGCGGTCGAACACTTTGCGGCCCATCAGCGAGCCTACCAGATCCACCATCAGTTTGGCGGTGCGGCCGCGCTCGTCAAGGAAAGGGTTCAATTCCACCAGATCGAGCGAGGTGACAAGACTGCTTTCGTGCAGCAGTTCCATCACCAGATGCGCCTCGCGAAAGGTGATGCCGCCGGGCACGGTGGTGCCCACGGCAGGGGCGATGGAGGGGTCGAGGAAATCGACATCCAGGCTGACGTGCAGCATGCCGCCCTGCGCGCGCACGCGGTCCAGAAACTCGCGCAGGGGGGCGACGATGCCGCGCTCGTCCAGCACGCGCATGTCGTTCATCGCGATATCATGGCGCAAGAGGGCTGCGTGTTCGGCGGGATCAACCGAGCGGATGCCGTAGAGGCAGATGCGGTCGGCGGGGATCACGGCGGGAAAGGGCGGCAGGGGGGCAAAGCCTTCGCGCCCGGCGATATAGGCCACCGGGGTGCCGTGCAGATTGCCGCTGGTGGTGGTGAGGGGGGTGTGAAAATCGGAATGGGCATCAAGCCAGAGCAGGAACAGCGGCCGCCCGGCGCGCTTGGCAAAGGCGGCAGCACCCGCCACCGAACCCAGCGCCAAGGAATGATCGCCGCCCAGAATGATCGGCAAACCGCCCGCACTTAAGGCATCATCCACCTTGTCGGCCAGCACCTGCGTCCAGCCCAGAACCTCGGGCATCGAATGCACCAGAGGATTGGGGCAGGTAGCATCAGTGAGGTCGGGCAGGCAGAGATCGCCCCAGTCTTCCACGCCATGCCCCAGATCGCGGATACCCGCCGCGATACCGGCCACCCGGTAGGCCGTCGGGCCCATCACGCAACCGGGGCGGCGCTGGCCTTCATCAATCGGCGCGCCGATCAGAATCGTTTTGGGCATTGGAGCCTCCTTCGCTGGCGGCAGTGTCTTTTCAACTTGCGGTGAATCCTAGCGGCATTTATGGCGCTTTGCACAAGGCTTTTCGCAAATCGGCGGCTGGGATGCGCAAGATGGACGAAACGGATCAGCGGCTGATTGCCGAATTGCGGCGTGACGGGCGGGCCGCGTTTTCGGAACTGGCTGAGCGTCTGGGGGTAGCCCGCGCCACCATCCGCGCCCGGATGGAGCGGCTGACGGCGCAAGGCGAGATTTCGGGGTTCACGGTGCTGACGCGGTCGGATGTGACGGCGGCGCCGGTGCGGGGGCTGATGATGATCGCCATCGAAGGGCGCGGGGCGGAGAAAACCATGGCGCGGCTGACGGGGATTCCGGCGGTGCTGGCGGTGCATTCGACCAATGGCAAGTGGGATCTGATCGCGGAACTGGGCACGCAGACCCTGCTGGAACTGGACGAGGTGATTTACCGCATCCGCAACATCGAAGGGGTGATGACGTCGGAGACCAATCTGCTGCTGTCCACCCGAAAGGCGGGGCGTCGCTAGGGGTAGAGGTACTGGCGGGTGACGGGCACATCCAGTGGGGTTTTGGACAGTTGCAACTGGAACAGCACCTGATGCATGCCGCGAAAGCTCATCTCGGCGCTGACGAGGTAGTAGCGCCACATCCGGATGAAACGCGCGTCAAACATCGCGCGGATTTCAGGCAGATTGGCCTCGAACCTTTGGCGCCAGTGCAGCAGGGTTTGCTCGTAATGGCCGCGCCACACTTCCAGATCGGCCATCACCAAGCCGGATTTCTCGACCGATGGCATCACTTCGGAATAGGCGGGCGCGTAGCCGCCGGGGAAGATGTATTTCTGAAACCATGGTGACAGGGCGTTTGGCCCCGTGGAGCGGCCGATGAAATGGATCAGTGCCACGCCGTTGGGCGCCAAGATGTTGGAAACCTTGGCAAAATAGCTATCGAACTGCGGCGCGCCCACGTGTTCCATCATGCCGACGGACACCACGCGGTCAAACTGATCGGGCACTTCGCGGTAGTCTTGCAGGCGAAATTCCACCAGATGCGCCAGCCCCAGACGTTCGGCCCGGGCCGCGGCGGTTGCCAGCTGTGACTGGCTGAGCGTCACGCCTGTCACCCGCACGCCGTGCCGCTGTGCCAGCCGGATCGCCAGCCCGCCCCAGCCGCAGCCGATATCCAGCACCCGCATGCCTGGTTTGAGCAGCAGTTTGGCCGCGATGTGATCCATCTTGGCGGCTTGGGCCGCCTGCAGCGTCATGCCCGGCTCGCGGAAGTAGGCGCAGGTGTACTGCATATCCTCTTCCATGAAGAGGCGGTAAAATTCATCTGATAATTCATAGTGATGCGCGACGTTCTTGCGAGACTGCATCAACGGATTGAACTGCGCGGTGCGCTTCCAGCCTTTGCGCAATTGCCGCAGCATTTGCAGCGGCACCGGCAGATCGCCGCGCACGGCACTTTGGATCAGCAAGGCGACGAAGCCTGCAAGATCATCGTCCGCGATGGTTAAAGTGCCGTCCATATAGGCCTCGCCAATCGCCATTTCCGGGTTCAGCAGAATTTTTCGCGGGCTGGCAGGGTCGGATAATGTGACGTAAACCGGGGTGCCAATATCGGGGCCGATCTGATGCAAGGTGCCATCGGGCAGGGTAACGGCAAGCCTGCCTGCGCGGATGGCACGGTGCAAGGCCGCCAGCAAAAGCCTGTTCCACATGTAGGTTCCCTGTGGTTGGTCTGTCGTTATTCCGTAGTTTTCCTGTAGTTACAGCGTAGTGCAATGGTTTTTTCGGTCTGCTCGGAAATCAGGGCCTGATCGGCGGTGGTTGCGATGCCGTGTACGGCGCGCGCGCTAATGGCCTTCAAACCGCGCCTGGCGCTTTTCCAGAAACGCCGCAACCCCTTCGCGGAAATCCTGCGTGGTGCCGCACTGGCCTTGCAGCCGCGCCTCAAGCGCCAGTTGCGCGTCCAGATCATTGGCGAAACTGCCGCGCAGGGCTTGCTTGACGCCGCGGTAGGCGACGGTCGGGCCAAGCGCAAGCTGGCCTGCGCGGGCCTGCCAGTGGGCCGCGAAATCGGCATCGGGCACGGCTTCCCAGATCATGCCCCACAGTGCCGCGTCGGTGGCGGAGACTTTTTCGGCAAACAGCATCGCCCCCATGGCGCGCGCCATGCCGATCTGGCGTGGCAACCAGTAGCTGCCGCCCGCGTCGGGCACGAGGCCGATGCGGGTGAAGGCCTGAATGAAGCTGGCGCTGTGCGCCGCGATCACCACATCGCAAGCAAGTGCGAGACCCGCCCCCGCGCCTGCCGCCGCCCCGTTGACGGCGGCGATGGTGGGGATCGGGCAATCGGTGATGGCCTTCAGCAGCGGCACGTATTCCTCGTTCAACACCCGCTCCAGATCGAGGTTGCCGGTGGCTACGGCATCGGCCAGATCCTGCCCTGAGCAAAAGGCGCGGCCGGTGCCAGTGATCACCAGCACCCGCGCCTCGGTTTGCGCATGCAGAATTGCGGCCAGCAGTTCGGCGCGCAATTGGGTGGAGAGCGCGTTTATCACCTCGGGGCGGTTGAGGCGGATAACGCCAACATCTGCCTGCAATGAATAGGAAATGGTCTGGCAGAGCATCGTGACCTCCGGTTTTCAGCGCCAGCATAGCGAAGCGGGGGTATGCCGGAAGCGGAACCTTGCGTCAGTCGCGCAAAAGCCGTTCCAGCCGGGCGCTATCCTCGGGCGAGATGACAAGGTCGGGCTCCGCCAGCCGCGCGCGGCGGCGCAAAGCGGCCAGCGCCATGCCCGCACCTGCCAGCAACATCGCGGGGCCTGCCAGCCAAAGGATCACGGTTGAGCCGGTGAGCGTCGGGTTCAGCAGCACATATTCGCCGTAGCGGTCCACGATATAGGCCACCGCCTGCGCGTCACTGTCACCCGCAACCAAACGTTCGCGCAGCAAAATCCGAAGATCGCGGGCCAGCATCGCATCGCTGTCGTCGATGTTTTCGTTGCGGCACACGAGGCAGCGCAGGCCTTGCGAGATTGCCCGCGCCCGCGCCTCAAGTCCGGGGTCGGGCAGCATTTCGCCGGGTTGAACGGCGAATGCGGGGCTTGCGAGCATCAGCAAAGCGACAAGCCAACCCTTCATTCGGCGGGCACTCCGCTGGGTTTACGGGCCCCTGCCGCGATGCGGTGGCGCCGGTCTGACAGGCTGATGGCACCGCCAAACGCCATCAGCAGGCAGCCGCCCCACAGCCAGTTGGCGAAGGGTTTGATATAGCTGCGCACCGCCCAGGTGCCATCGGCCTGCTGATCGCCGATCACCAGGTAAAGATCACGCATCAGGCCGAAATCAATCGCCGCCTCGGTGGTGGGCATTTCCTGCACCGGATAAAAGCGTTTTTCGGGGAACAGAACCTCGACCTCGACCCCGGCTTTGCGCACCACCATCTCGGCTATTCTGGCGGTGTAATTGGGGCCGTTTTCCTCGTGTACGGCGCGCAGTTCGATCTGATAGGGGCCAAGCGGATAGCTGCCGCCCACCGGCACCACGCGGATATCTTCGGTGACCCAGGCGGTCATCGCGGCCACAGCGAACATCGTGATGCCCATGCCGGAATGCGCCAGAACCCGGCCCCAGTCGGCGCGGGGCAGGCGGATGATCCGCGCCAAGCGTTCCGGGATGGCACCGCGCCCGGCGCGCGCGTGCAGATCAGACAGCGCCCCCAGCACGATCCATATCCCCAAGGCCACCCCCACCGGCCCCAGCGCCGAGCGCCCGGTTTGCAGCGCAAACACCAGTGCAGCACCCGCAACCGCCAGCGCCGCCGCCCCCCACAAAGGCCGCATCGCCCGGCCCAGTTCGGCGCGTTTCCATGGCAATACCGAGCCCAGAGGCAGGACAAGTGCCAGCGCCACCATGAAAGGGGTGAAGGCGGCATCGAAAAACGGCGCGCCGACCGACAGTTTGCGCGCCCAGATCAGTTCGGCCACCAAGGGCCAGATGGTGCCGATGAACACCACGAAACAGGCCACCGCCAGCAACAGATTGTTCACCACCAAAGCGCTTTCGCGGCTGATCACGGCGAAGGCGCCCTTTGCCTCAAGGGCGCTGGCGCGGGCGGCGAACAGCGTCAGGCCGCCGCCCATGAACACGCCGAGGATCAGCAGGATGAACACGCCGCGTTCGGGGTCATTGGCGAAGGCATGCACCGAAGTCAGCACGCCCGAGCGCACGATAAAGGTGCCGATCAGCGAGAAGCCGAAGGCGATGATGGCCAACAGGACGGTCCAGGCCTTCAGGCTTTCGCGCTTTTCCACCACGATGGCCGAGTGCAGCAGGGCGGTGGCGATCAGCCAGGGCATGAATGAGGCGTTTTCCACCGGATCCCAGAACCAGAAGCCGCCCCAGCCAAGCTCGTAATAAGCCCACCACGAGCCCATGGCGATGCCGATGGTCAGAAATATCCACGCGGCAAGGGTCCATGGCCGCACCCAACGGCCCCAGGCGGCATCGACGCGACCTTCGATCAGGGCGGCGATGGCAAAGGAAAACGCCATGCTGAGGCCGACATAGCCGAGATAGAGAAACGGCGGATGAAAGGCGAGGCCGGGGTCTTGCAGCAAGGGGTTCAGGTCATTGCCGTTCATCGGCGGCTCGGCCACGCGCAGGAACGGGTTCGAGGTGAAGAGCATGAAGGCGAGGAACGCCACGCCAATCGCCCCCTGCACTGCCAGCACCCGCGCTTTCAGCACCAGCGGCAGATTGCCGCCGAACCACGCCACGCACGCGCCGTAAGTTGCCAGTGCCAGCACCCAAAGCAGCAGGGATCCCTCGTGATTGCCCCAGACCCCGGCGATCTTGTAAAGCATCGGCTTGGCGGTGTGCGAGTTTTCCACCACCAGACGCAGCGAAAAATCCGAGGTGACAAAGGCGTGCATCAGTGCCCCGAACGCCACCGCAATCAACAAAAGCTGCACCACCGCCGCAGGATCGGCCAGCGCCATCAGCCGCGCATCGCGCCTCTGCGCGCCCCACATCGGGATGACACTTTGCAACAGCGCCACCCCGAAGGCCAGCACCAGCGCGAAATGTCCCAATTCACCAACCATGGCGCAACCTCCCCGCTTGCGGGCATCCTAACCGATAAGCCCGGCCTGTCCAATGGCCCGCAGGCGTCACACCCCGCGCGACAATGCCGCAACCCCGGTGCGTGCCATCTCGACAAGGCCGAGCGGGCGCATGAGGTCGGCAAACGCGTCGATCTTCTCGGGGGTGCCGGTCATCTCGAACACGAAGGATTGCAGCGTGCTGTCCACCACATTGGCGCGGAAAATTTCGGCCAGTTGCAGCGCCTCCATCCGGGCGGCACCCGAGCCTGCCACCTTCAGCAGCGCCAGTTCGCGCTGTACCGACGGGCCATCCACCGTGAGATCATGCACCGCGTGCACCGGCACCATCCGCGCCAGCAACGCCTTGATCTGCTCGATCACCTGCGGCGTGCCGGTGGTCACCACGGTGATGCGGCTGAGGTGGCCCAGATGATCCACCTCGGCGACCGTCAGACTGTCGATGTTGTAACCGCGCCCGGAAAACAGCCCGATCACCCGCGCAAGGACGCCGCTTTCGTTATCGACCACCACCGCGAGGGTATGGGTCTCGATCACCTCGGCATTGGGATCGCGCAGGTCATAGGCGGAGTGGCTGCTGGAGCCTTTTTTGATGTTCAGGGGGGACATGTGTTCATTCCTCTAGGGCACGGAGACGTTGAAGCGCGCGATTTAGGGTTGGACAGTTAATTGCGGCAACTTCAGGACGCCAGAAATTTTGCACAAATTTGCTCAACACAAAATTATACCCAGTGCCTACTGAGGCACTTGAGTTATTCGCGGGGCAGAGATCTCTTTTGTATTGTCTGCTCTTCCTAGCAATCTTAACAAGCGCTTCTTTGGGGTTCCGCAAGGTTTCAGGTTGATCAGAAATTAGTTTATGGTCTATGCCAAGAAAATTTGCTAGCCTTGCTCCATCTCCTAGCAGCCAAGATTCAGCTTCGTGTTTAACGATACTCAGCACCAAGTTCTTTGGTAGAGTTGGAAGTGTTGATTTTCTCAGAAGCGACGCCACAGCAGACGGTGGGCATACGGCATTGTCAAGGTCGAGCATAACGAAGAAAGGTAACGACGACGCAGTGCCAACATAGCCCCTGAAATTTTGTTCTACAGCGTCTTTTCCACCCTGTTGCGGTCGCATGGGTATAAATTCCGCATCTGGGAGCGCATACGCGACACACCGCCACGCTAGCGACTCAGAAAGCGAGTCTTCGCCGCTGAAGCAAATCTCCGTAATCGGCATTATATCTCCAAATGCAGTTGCGTTGAACTGCGCAGCACAACATCGCCCGGAGGAATGCCGTTTCGAATGGCCACTAGTTGTGCATTTCCCGGAGCAGAGATTTTTGACCCGTTTTCTGTTGGCTTAACAATATAAATTGATTCTCCTGAAATTCCCTTGTTTGACAGGAGTGAGTAGCTATGAGTCGTTGCTATGACTTGGGTATCTTTTTTACTTACCTTGTCAAACAGGCGATGCAATTGACGTACAATTTCCTCGTTCAAGCTAAGTTCAGGTTCTTCTAACAATAACGGCGCCTTATGCTTCTCTTGAAGGAGCCAAAGAAGCGCAATCAATCTGAGTGTTCCATCGGAAAGCTGATCTTCATGCTGCCGCGAAGCATGCGGCCTGAATGTTTGGTATCGCATTTCTATATGAGGCCTGCCTTCGCTATCTTTCTCGAAGGTAAGTCCGTCTAGGCCAGGAACGATACCTTTTAGTGCTTCAGATATTTTTCGCAATCTTGTCTCACGCGTTTTATTCGCAGTGTCCGCGATCCTTTTCATAAAGGCCTGTCCAAATGGATCGTCTGGAAGCAAATGCCCAGAAATTCGCTCTCCAAACTTTACAAGTTGCGGCACAAGGTGTACATAAGTTATTGCCGAAAGAAAATCAGGTATCGCGCGAAATTTGACATTCTGCGCCAATTGTTCAAGATATGTTACTCCTAGCTGAGGAGGGTCACTCCTTTCCGCATCAGATGGGCGACGGAGTATTTCTTGTCCGTCTTTAATTACGATCTCATGCACCACCAAAGGCGTATCTCTACTGCCAACTTTTGGAAAGTTAATCGCAAGGTCATAGACCCAGATTGTTTCGTCCTCTTCCAGTTTGATTTTCAAGCCCAAGTCTGTTCCGCCGCCTGCTCTAATGCCCCGCGAATGCAAGCATCGAACCTTTGAAAAGCCGCCCCTTTCATTCAAGGCTGTTTGTAAGCCTCCTCCAATGGGTTTTGCGATATCACGCAAGAAACGCAACGCATCCAGAAAATTTGACTTTCCAGAGGCGTTTGGGCCAACGATGTACACAACATCTTCCAGAAACTCTACAGAAGCCGACTGAAAATTGCGCCAGTTTTTTAACTCAATACCACGTATACGCATCATTTCCTCCTCACACCAACACCGCCCCTTTGGCACCAATCGCCCCGGCCGTATCCGCGTCGCCCAGCAGCATCTCGTTATGCGGTTTGCCGCTTGGGATCATCGGGAAGCAGTTCTCGTGCTTTTCCACCCGGCAATCAAAGATCACCGGCCCGTCATAGGCCAGCATTTCCTTGATGGCCTCATCCAGATCGGCGGGGTCGTCGATGCGGATGCCTTTGCAGCCGAAGGCCTCGGCCAGTTTCACGAAATCGGGGAGGCTTTCAGACCATGAACTGGAATAGCGCTGGCCGTGCAGCAGTTCCTGCCACTGGCGCACCATGCCGAGGCGTTCGTTGTTCAGGATGAACTGTTTCACCGGCGCGCGGAACTGCATTGCGGTGCCCATTTCCTGCATGTTCATCAGCCACGACGCCTCGCCCGCCACGTTGATCACCAGCGCATCGGGGTGGGCGATCTGCACGCCGATCGAGGCGGGCAGGCCGTAGCCCATGGTGCCGAGGCCGCCGCTTGTCATCCAGCGGTTGGGGTCTTCAAAGCCCAGAAACTGTGCTGCCCACATCTGGTGCTGGCCGACTTCGGTG
>JANNAV010000116.1:0-2175 GCA_031384695.1 Paracoccaceae bacterium | reverse complement strand
GACATCCTCTTTGTCGGGGTTGACGGCTTGCCCGGCGAAGGTGTTACCTGGGTTGCCAATGGCGAACTTGCGGCGACGTTCCTTTATCCCACGCCGGGGGCCGAGGGCTTGCGTCAGGCGCTGGCCTATCTGGGCGGTGCCAAGGTTGAAAAGAAGGTGGTCATGGGCACGGAAGCCATCACCATCGCAAATGCCGATGCCATTCTTGTTCGTAACGGGCTGAAGTAACATGGCTTGGATTGGGTCAAACCGAAGACACTCCCCTGAGGTTTGATCCATGGCGCAAGGGCCACAAAACAGCCCTTGCGTCTTTTGATGTTTGACGGAACATCGCGGCAAAGAAGCACTGACGCCCCTTTGAAGACCGAATAAGATACCAATGGCACCCAATCACCTGACCAAGCTGCAAAAATATTCAGCGCCAGCGCTGGAAAAGGGCCTTGATATTCTTGAGCTGCTGTCGCTTGCGGCTACTGAGATGTCTTTGTCGCAAATTGCGGCAGGGGTGGGCCGGTCGAAGAACGAGATTTTCCGGATGATGATTGTTCTGGAGGAACGCCAATTCATCGGCCGCAGTGTGGGCGACTATTATTACCTGACCGACCGTCTTTCGGTTCTGGGTGCCAGCCGTTCTGATCACAACCGGCTGGCCGAAGTGGCCATGCCGGTGTTAACGGGGCTGGCGGAGAAGACGGCCTTCACCTGTCATTTGTCGGTGCTGCAAAACGATGTGGTTCTGGTTGTGGCCCAAGCCGAAGCCGCCAAAGGCTATTCCATTTCGGTGCAGGTGGGCCACCGCAGCCCGGTTAGCGAAAGCTCGGCCGGGGTGTGCATGGCTGCGTCGGGAAAACGGCATCAACCGAACCCATATCTGCTTTCAGATAACGGCGGCGGTGAAAGTGTCCGAAGAAGTTCCAAAGATGCCCGGACTGATACCGAATTGACCGAGATGCCGAATCCAGCCCTTCCGGGGATCACCGAACTGTCGGCAGCAGTCTTGGGCACACAAGGCGACCACGCGATTGCGGCCATAACGATTCCCTTCATGACCGCAATGATCTCGGGCAGTCAAAAAATGGCGATGAGATCGGACATTCTTGACGCCGCCCAGTTAATGCAGCAACGCATCGCGATCCTTTTGCCGCAGGTGTAGGCCGAGGTGGCGATCGCCAGGAAGGGCACAGATGCTGCGTGTTAAAAACCCGGTTGGCCGTCACCGGATCAGGTCCGTGCGCAAGCCGACTTGCGCCGACATCAGACCAAGCCCCCTGCGAACCGTGTAAATCGCTCACGATCAAGTGCGGTGCTCGCGCAGCGACTTGGTTCCTTTTGCAGCATTGCTAAAGCCGCTTTGAACTGACGCGGCGGGTTTCCAAACGCAGCCATATCCGCGCCACCCAGTTTTGCCAGAACACCGCACTTCATCTGGCAACCGATCTGGAAATTGATCGGCATTTCATTGTGGTCCACCGAAGGCCAAGCTAGGTGTTTGGGGCGGATCGACCCGGAAACCTGCCACCAGGCGCGATCAGTTGCCCCTTGATGGGATGCTTGCCACCTGGACCAGGAACGGCGGAAGTGGTGTGCGGCCGAGGAAATCGAATTGAAGAAACCTGACCGGCACGAGGTGAAGTTTTGCCAAGGCTGGTTCGAAGAACGCGGGCGACCATGACGATGTAAGGATCGGGTTGTTACGACGGATTCCGGCGGCGTCCGAACTTGGCAGTATCATCTTGATGCACATCAAGGCGGCAGCTTTCGGCGTGATCTAATGGCAGGGGGCGTATCGGCAGCGGTCGGTGTTGCATGTCAACAAGGATAAGCCAGATGCCGACAGCCTCGCGGCAACCGCATTCATCAACGGCCTTGCTGGCGCTTGCTGCCGCCGGACTGGCCGCAGGTATGGCCCTTTGGCTGACCGGTCGCGCCGATCTGGCGGGGTGGGTCTGGCTGGGGGTGACGATCCCGGTGTTGCTGGCCTTGATCGTCGAGATTAAGCGCAGCCTGCTGCGGGGCGAGGTGGGCCTTGATATCGTGGCGGCGCTGTCGATGTCGGCGGCGCTGATCTTTGGCGAATATCTGGCCGCCGCGGTGGTGGCCATGATGTATTCCGGCGGAACGTTTCTGGAACGCTTTGCCGAAGGCCGGGCACGTCGTGAATTGCGTGACCTGCTG
>JANNAV010000295.1:0-4869 GCA_031384695.1 Paracoccaceae bacterium | reverse complement strand
CGCTGCCGCTGCCGCTGCCGCTGTCGGCAGTGCCGGCGCTGTTTCTGGCGTGACAGGGCGTGCCGCAGACATTGCAGGCTGCGGTGACGGCCACGACGGTGGCGGGGCACTGGCAGATCATCGCGCGCGGACCTGTGGCGGCGCAGATCGCCATCAAGCAGCTTGGCACCAATAGCGGAGGCTTTTTCGGGGTCAATCCGGCGCATCCGATCGAGAACCCGTCCATTGCGTCGAACATGGCGCAAAGCCTGTCTATCGTGCTGATCCCCATCGCATTCTGCTTATTGTTTCGCCGCATGGCCGGGGACCGCAGGCAGGGCCGGGCGATCTTTGCCGCGATGGCGGTGATGTTTCTGGCGGGGCTTGCGGTGATCGATTGGGCCGGGGTTGCGGGTAATCCGTTGCTGGAGCCGGGGGCCAATATGGAGGGCAAGGAGCAACGGTTTGGCGCGATGCTGTCGTCGCGGTGGGCGGCGTCCACCACGGCGGCCACGAACGGATCAGTCAATGCGATGCAACACAGTTTCATGCCGCTGTCGGGGTTGGCGATGCTGATCTTCATGCGGATCGGCGCGGTGATTTTCGGCGGCGTTGGCGTCGGGCTTTACGGCATGCCGCTTTATGTGGTGCTGGCGGTGTTTCTGGCCGGGCTGATGGTGGGGCGCACCCCGGAATACCTGGGCCGCAAGGTTGAGGCGCGCGAGGTGAGGCTGGCGGTGCTGGCCTTTTTGTCGATGCCTTTGAGCATTCTGGTGGGCGGGGCGGTGGCGGCAACCGTGCCGCAGGCGCTTGCAGCGGTACAGGATGCGGGGCCGCACGGGTTCAGCGAGATCCTCTGTGCCTGTTCCAGCGCCACCGGCAACAACGGTTCGGCCTTTGGCGGGTGACGGCGGAGCCGGGCAAAAGCTTTCCCGACCGGATGATTGCGCTGGTGGAAGGGGCGGAGCGGCAGAAGACGCCGAACGAGTTTACGCTGAACATCCTGCTGGTGGGCCTGATGCTTATCTTTCTGTTCGGTGTGGTGAGGTTGCCGGCTTTTGCCAGCTATTCCGGCACCACCATTCCGGTTGTTGTGCTGGGGGCGTCGTTTGTCACGCTGGTCCCCACCACCATCGGCGGTTTGCTGAGTGTGATCGGCATTGCCGGGATGGACCGTTTGGTGAAGGCCAATGTCATCGCCAAGTCGGGCCGCGCGGTTGAGGCGGCGGGGGATGTGGGCACGCTGCTGCTGGACAAGACCGGCACCATCATCTTTGGCAACCGGATGGCCGATGCGCTGATCCCGGTGCCGGGGGTGAATGTGCGCTGGCTGTCGGAGGCTGCGGCGCTGGCATCGCTGGCGGATGATACGCCGGAGGGGAAATCCATCATTGAGAAGGCGCGCGAGATGTTGGGGGCGGTGTCTGTGATGCCGGAAGGTGCGGCCGTGGTGCCCTTCACCGCGCAGACCCGGCTTTCGGGCCTCGACCATGCGGATGGGCGGCGGTTTCGCAAGGGGGCGATTGATGCCGTGATCCTGTTGACCGGGCAGACCCAGCCGGGGGCGCTGGCGGGGCAGCTCGTCGCCATCGCGCGGCCGGGGGGCACGCCATTGCTGGTGGCGGAGGGGCGTGTGATCTTGGGGGTGGTACATCTGAAGGACATCGTGAAGCCCGGCGTGCGCCAGCGGTTTGCCGAGTTGCGGGCGATGGGCATCCGCGCGCTGACGATCACCGGCGACAACCCGCTGACCGCCGCCGCCATCGCCGCAGAGGCGGGGGTGGATGATTTTCTGGCCGAAGCCACGCCCGAGATGAAGCTGGACCTGATCCGCCGTGAACAGGCGGGCGGGCGGTTGGTGGCGATGTGTGGTGACGGATCGAACGACGCGCCGACGCTGGCGCAGGCCGATGTGGGCGTGGCGATGAACGCGGGCACGGCTGCGGCCAAGGAAGCCGCCAACCTGATCGATCTGGACAGCGATTCCACCAAGCTGATCGAGGTGGTGATGGTGGGCAAGCAACTGCTGATCTCGCGCGGGGCACTGACCACGTTTTCGATTGCCAATGACGTGGCGAAGTACTTCGTGGTGTTGTCGGCCATTTTTGTGGCGGCCTATCCGGGGCTTGGCGTGTTGAACATCATGGGGCTGGCCGCGCTCACAAGTGCCATCCTGTCGGCGGTGATTTTCAACGCGCTGATCCTTGCGGCCCTTGTGCCGCTGGCGTTGCGGATGATGTGGTGCGGGCATCTGTCAGCCATGTGGCGAGCACCTTGGGTTGCGAAACCGTCTTGCTGATGCCGGTGCAGGGGGGGTGTTGCAGGTGGTGGGCGGCTTTTCTCCCGAGGTCCGGCTGGAGGTGCGCGATCAGTCTGCCGCGCGCTATGCCTGGGACAAGGGCGAGCCTGCGGGGCATGGATCGGACAGGCTGCCGACCGCGCGCTGGTTCTTTCTGCCGCTGGTCGCGGAAACGCAGCGCCTACAGCGTACTGCATTTGATCTGGATCAGCAGATCAGATGCAATACGCAACATTCCCGGCGTTTGGCCTGTCTTGGTTTGCCTTCAATCTGATTCAGATTGAAGGCAAACCGCTTTAGGCATCATGGGGATCGCCTTTGCCGATGACCTCGCTCTGGCCCGCACCGGCCGGCGGCTGCTGGATGCGCTGGTCGATCAGATCGCCCTGGCGCTGGAGCGGTTACAGCTGATGGAGGAATTGTCGCAGACGCGGCTTGAGTCCGAGACCGGGCGGTTGCGCACGGCGCTGCTATCCCCGGTCAGCCATTATCTGCGCACGCCACTGGTGACCATCATCGGGGCGGCGGGCGCTTTGGCCGATACGCCCGGTTTGCCCCGCAAGGTGCGGCAGGATCTGGCGGAAAACATCCGCGAAGAGGGCGAGAGGCTGGACCGCTATGTGCAGAACCTGCTGGACATGACGCGGCTGGGGCATGGCGCGCTTCGCCCGCAACTGGCGCCGGTTGAACTTGCCGAACTGATCGGCAGTGCGCGGGTAAGGGGCTGGGCCTTGCGATCTGCAAAGGGCTGATCGAGGCGATGGGCGGCACCATCCGCGCCGAAACCGCAACACCCGAAGGCCGCGGCACGCGGGTGGTAATGAGCGTGCCGGTGGTTCAGCCGGTGGTTCAGCCGGTAGTTCAGCTGGTGACCGCATGACCCGGGCGACCCGCATTCTGGTGATCGACGATGCGGCGGCGATCCGCGGTTTCTGCGCATCCCGCTGGAGGCCGAGGGGCAAGGCGTGATTGAGGCCGGAACCGCCCGCGACGGTATTCTGGCCGTGGTGCGCGAGAGCGGATTTCCTTCAATCTGATTCAGATTGAAGGCAATCCAAGACAAGATCAGCTTGGGAATGTTGCGTGTTGCGGACAATCGGCTGAACCCGATTGTACGCAACACGCTTTAGGCCCCGGGGTTGTTATCCTTGACCCTGGCCCGCCCGATGCCGACGGGCTTTCGGTGCTGCGCGAGGTTGGGGGCTGCGCGAATTGGGGGCCGGAGGCAGGTGCTGATCCTGGTGCTGTCGGTGCGCGCCGATGAGGCGGGAACGGTTGCGGCACTGGATGCGGGGGCGCAGGATTATGTCGTGAAGCCCTTTGGGGTGAAGGAACTGCTGGCCCGCATCCGCAGCCAACCCGCGCTGTATCATGACGGAGCCGGGGATCGGTTACCGGTTTGTGGAACAGGGCGCCGGGGGCGCGGTGGGTTGGCGTGGCGGAGGTCTGAGGCGGACCTGAGCCCCCGCACCCGTGCCCAAAAGCGGGGGACTCGCGCCCCCGCACCCGTGCCAAAGAGCGGGGGACTTGTCTGTGTTCATAACTTCTGACAGTACTGTTCCATAAAGTCTGACAGTAGGGCAGCTTCATCGGGATAAGCTGATAAAATCCAGTTACAGCCGATTGGCGGCGGTCAATATCCCCGCGTTTTCTGCCACCAGCGGTGGATTGAAGAGCGGCTGGCGCGACGGGCCGGGGTGAAGTTGGCCGCGACTTCCTTGGCTATCTGATCGAAGGTCAGGGTGTCAAGGCGGGCGGTGACGAAGGCTTGCAGCTCTGAATCGGTGTCGATCTTGGCGGGGCGGCCCATGCGATGCTCGCGGCGGTGCTCGGCTTCAACATCCACTTTAACGGGGCATTGAACGCCGGTTGAAAGGGTGTTCACAAGCCCTTCCATCGCCGCGCTTGCATCGGTCAACAGGCGATGCGCTGCGCGCGCTCGGGCCAATGTGCCGTCATTCTGCATGGTCCGCCCCATCCCGCGACGGGGCATATTCGCGGCGCAAATAGCGGCTTACGGTTTGTTCGGTGACGCGCAGGGTACGGGCAATATGGGCACCGGAATGCCCTTGCCAGTCCAGCATCTCTGCCAGCCAGCGTTTGGCCAAAGGGACACGCGATTGCAGGCCGGGGCGGGCCGCAAGCTCTTTCAGCTTGTCATAGCCAAGCAGCGTTTCGACTTGGCTTTTACCCTTCGGATCATTGGACAGATAGAGTTGCGCGCCGCCGAAGGTGAGCAAAAAGGTCATGGTCCGATCAACGCCCAAAATCTGCACATAAGGTTCAACCTGGGCGGTGGGGCGCGGCATCGGGCGGGCGAGTTGGTTCACGCGAGGGACTCCGGTTTTGAGGGTGCAAGACCCCGAGACGACACAGATACCAATCCAACCCGATTCGGGGTCTTGCAACCGTGACGGGGGCACTCGCCACGGTGTTGCGGTGCGCCATTGGCGCGAATTCAGGACGCCAAAGAGCCGGGTTTCAGGCCAAGCTGGGCGCAAACGGCGGCTTCCATTTCACTGCCCGCGTGATGTTGGGGTTGCGAGGTGTAAGGTTGCGCCGCGTGGGAAGTCTTCGACAGATAGGCAAAG
>JANNAV010000288.1:0-20512 GCA_031384695.1 Paracoccaceae bacterium | reverse complement strand
TGCGGGGATGGCAGGAACAGCGGTTTGACCCAGCCCATGCTGGTGAACAGCCACCAGACAAAGATGATGGTCAGGATCGAGGCGATTGACAACAGCCTTGTGTCGCCCTGCCCCGGCACGCCGTAGGTTTCACCGGGTTTGGTGGCGCGGGCCTTCATCAGGAAAAAGAAGATGCCCTTTTTCTTGCCTTGGGTGTTGGGATAGGAATGCTCTGTCATGCCTCGACCTCCTCATCCGAAAAGATGATTTTCAGAACGTCTTCGCGCAGGGCGATAAATTCGCGGCTGGCCTTGACCTCGCGCGCAGGCGCGCCGCCGAGAAACTGCCGCGAGAACGGCAGATCGAAACGGTGGGCGATGCGGCCGGGGCGTGGCGACATCACGATCAGTTTAGTGCCCATGAACAGCGCCTCTTCGACCGAATGGGTGATGAAGAACACCGATTTCGCGGTCTTGTGCCAGATGTTCAGGATCAACTCCTGCGCCTTTTCGCGGGTCAGCGCGTCAAGCGCGCCCAGGGGTTCGTCCATCAGCAGCACCTTGGGGTCGCAGGTAAGGGCGCGGGCGATGCCGACGCGCTGCTGCATGCCGCCGGAAAGTTTGTAGACGCGGGCGTCCTCAAAATCGCTGAGGCCGAGGAGTTTGATGAAGCTGCGGGCGATCTCATAGCGTTTGGTCTGGCCGATGCCTTGCAGTTTCAGCCCGAAAGCCACGTTGTCGAGAACATTGAGCCAGGGGAGCAGCGCGTGTTTCTGAAACACCACGGCGCGGTCGGCACCGGGGCCCTGCACACGCGCACCGTCCAGCAGAATCTCGCCCGATGAGGGCGACAGAAACCCTGCTATCAGCGACAGCAGGGTGGATTTGCCGCAGCCCGAAGCGCCAAGGGCCACGACGAAATCATCGTTGACGATATCGAGATCAATCTGGCGCAAAGCCTCGACCGGGGGGCGGCCGTCGGCGGTGGGGTAGACAACCGATGCTTGTCTGATATTCAGGCCCATGATGCCTCCTTGTGCCGCAGCCTGTTGCCGAAAGCGGGGTGGCCGAAGGCGGGAAGGCCCGCTTTCGGCAATGGCGCAGGTGCTACTTTGCCGCCTCGGCGATGGCGGTGGTGACGAAGGCCGAATAGTCGTCGATTGCCGCGTCGATCCGGCCTGCCTTGACCAGGAAATCGGCGGTGGTCTTCATGTTGGCCGCAGCACCGCCCAGCCAGGCTGGCGCAAGCTGATCGGCCAGCGGGATGAAGGTGAAGCCCTTGAGGATGCCCGGCACCTGATCGGGGGCGGCGCCGGTCATTTCGGCGATCTTCTTGACGGGATCGCTGTCGGCGGTCCAGGCGGCGGGATCGGCGAGATAGGCCATGTTCGCCTCGTTCACCGTTTTCGCAAATGCCACCATCGCATCGGCATTGGCGGCGGCGAATTCCTTGTTCACCACCCAGCCGTCAAAGGTGGGAAAGCCCCAGGCCGCAGTCTGATCGGCGCCGAGGATGAAGGTGCCGGTTTGCAGGATCTGGTTCTGCACCGGCTCCCAGATGAAGGCGGCGTCAACCTGGCCCGAATCCCAGGCGGCGGCGATCTGGTCGGCGGGCAGGTTCATGATGGTGACATCGGTTTCCGCGATGCCTGCATGGGCAAGGCCGCCCATCAGCGAGTAATGCGCGGTCGAGCCTACCGGCACGGCGATGCGCTTGCCCTTCACGTCTTCCAGTTTGGTGATGCCCGAGGTTTTGGTGGCGATCAGGCTTTCAGCAGTGCCGAGGCCCTCGGCGATCATGAACAGCTGAATCTCAAGGCCCTGACTGGTGCCGATCGACAGGGGAGACGAGCCGAGTTCGGACACCTGCACATCACCGGAGGCCATCGCGGCGATCACTTCGGTGCCCGAGCCGAACTGGCGCCACTCGATGGTCCAGCCGGTGGCGGCGTCGAACTTGCCTTCGGCGCGGGCGACCTGCATCGGCGTCGGGTTGCCGAAAATGCCGATGATCACGTTTTCGGCCAAAGCCGTGCCTGCGGTCAGCGCGAGGGCGGCGGTGCCGATCAGAAGTTTCGCAAGAGTGGATGTCATGGGTCGTCTCCTTGTTGGGTTAAGGCGTGGGCGCTTGCGCGCTTTTTATTGGCGGAAAGCGGTCCGCCCTTTTATGGTCTGCGCCGCGGTTCATGGCAAAGGCTATGATACCGCGGACCAGTTCGTCCAGCGTGTCGAAGGATGTGGCCTCTGGGGCCACCGCATCGGCGATCAGGGAAAACTCGGTGCAGGCGATCATCTGTACGGTGCAGCCTTCGGCCAGAAGGTCCGCCGAGGCGTGCGCAAGCGTTGCCCTTGCGCTGTTTGTCACCTCGCCCGCCTTGATGGCACGGATGGTGGACAGCATCGCCGCCTCGTCGCTTGCATAGATCGCCGTAAGCCCGGCCGCCGCGAAGGCCGCATCGAAAAGGCCGACCTGCCGCACGGCAGGCGAGGCAAGAATGCCCACGCGCGTACCTTTTCCCGCCAGTTGCAGCGCCCGCGCCACCGAAAGCTGTACCATGTCGATGAACGGCAGGTTTGCCGCCGCCCTGATCTGCGGCGCGAAGTGATGCGCGGTGTTGCAGGGCATCGCCAGCGCCTCGGCCCCCGCCACCTGCAACCGCCGCGCCATCGCCGCCAGCACCGGGCCGGGATCCTCGCCGCCACCTTCGATCAGATGGTGGATACGCGAGGGCACTTGCGGGTTCTGATCGACGATCAGCGGGATATGGCCGGCATCGTCGCCCGCAGGCGTGGCGGTAATGATCTTTTGCATCAGAAGGACCGTGGCCTGTGGCCCCATGCCGCCAAGGATGCCAACCCTGCGCATCGCTTATCCCGCCGCAGCCGTGGCCGCATCGGCAAACACCGCGTCATAGCCAAACAGCGCCACCGAGCCGCCGGTGTGCAGGAACACCACCCGTTCGCCCTTTTTGAACCGCCCCTTGCGGCAATAATCAATCAGCCCCGCCGCGCCTTTGCCGGAATAAACCGGGTCCAGCAGAATGCCTTCCAGTTCTGCAAACATGCGGATGGCCTCCAGCGTATCGGCTTGCGGCACGCCATACCCCGGCCCGACATAGTTGCAATCGGCCACCACATCACTGCGCGCGACAATGCCGGCGCAGCCCAGCTTTTCCGCCGTGCGCTGCGCCAGCGCGAACACGTTGTCTTCCTGCTTTTGTTGCGGCGCGCGCACGCCGAACCCCAAAAGCGGAATGCCGGCGCTGATCGCCTTCAGCCCCACGATCAACCCCGCCTGCGTGCCCGCCGAGCCGGTGGCTGTGACCAGATGGTCGATCACCAGGCCGCGGTCATTCGCCTGACCCAGCAGTTCGAACGCGCAGTTGACATAGCCGAGCGCGCCCGTCGGGTTCGATCCGCCGCCCGGAATGATATAAACCTTGCGGCCCGACGCGCGCATGGTTTCGGCGGATTTCTCCATCTCGGCCTGCATATCGGCGCCGCCGGGGCGCTTTTCGGTGACAGCACCGTGCAGATGATCGAGCAGCACGTTGCCGTTCAGGTTATAGTTGTGATTGTTCGAGCCGGTGCGGTCTTCCAGCAAGATATGGCAGGCCATGCCCAGTTTGGCCGAAAAGGCGGCAGTCTGGCGGGCGTGGTTCGATTGGGTGGCGCCTTGGGTCATCACCACATCTGCGCCCATCGCCTGCGCCTCGGCCATCAGAAATTCCAGCTTGCGGGTCTTGTTGCCGCCGGTGGAAAGGCCGGTAC
Source organism: Paracoccaceae bacterium (assembly GCA_031384695.1). GTDB lineage: Bacteria > Pseudomonadota > Alphaproteobacteria > Rhodobacterales > Rhodobacteraceae > JANNAV01. The sequence continues at coordinate 16,763 of JANNAV010000288.1, read as the reverse complement.
AATCGTCGCGTTTGATCCAGATCTCGGGCCCGCCCAATTCATGGCTTAACCGGTCCAGCCGTTCCAGCGGGGTTGGCAGGTGGGCAAGGAAAACACGGGGAAACCGGGCCAGGTGCATTGCGTTGTCCTTTATCGAGACTTGATCAATCCGACAGTTGCAGAGTGACCTTTGCAAAGCAAATTCGAAATACTACAGATATCATGCAGAACCTGCATATTAGGGGGGTGAAGATGCGTCTGGAATGGTTGGAGGATTTGCTGGCGGTGGCCGAGACCGGCTCGTTTCAGGAGGCGGCGGATCGCAGGCGGTTGACGCAATCGGCATTTTCGCGGCGGATCCAGCATATCGAGGATCAGGTTGGCGTCGAGTTGTTCGACCGCACCCGCAAGCCGGTGCATCTGCGCCCCACCACCGCCGAACAGCGTGACCAGATAGCCAAGCTGGCGGGTGATCTGCGCCAGTTGGTAACCGATCTGCAGCGGGGCGAGCGGATGGCCTCGAACCGGCTGACCATTGCCAGCCAGCACGCGCTGACCACCTCGCTGACGCCGATGATCCTGAAGGGCATTCACGCCCGGCGCGAGGATATCTATGTGCGGCTGCGGTCGGCCAATCTGGACGAATGCTTTTCAATGCTGCTGTCGCGGCAGGCCGATATCGCCATTGTTTATCGCTTGCCCGGTGAGGATCACCCGATCAGCGCCGCTTTCGTTGAAACGGCGGTGTTTGGCCACGACCGGTTGATCCCGGTGATCGCCACCTCGGCCCGGGCGGCGCTGAATGCGGGCTTTGCGTCGGGTGAGTTGCCTTACATCGCCTATCCGGGCGAGGTGTTTCTGGGGCAAATGCTGGAGCGGCTGATCCTGCCCCGGATGCGCAGTATCACCCGCCCGACGCCCAAGGCGGAAACCGCGCTGACGCTGGCAGCACTGGAACTGGCCTCGGTGGGGGTGGCGGTGGCCTGGGTGCCGGGCTCGCTTGCCAGACAGAGGATTGCGGACGGTACGCTGGCCGATCTTTCGGCGACACTGCCATCGCACCAGTTGGAGGTAACGGCAGTGCGGGTTTTCGGCGAGGCAAGCGTGGTTGCCCGGTCGGTCTGGTCCGAGATCGTCGCGCCGAAGGCGTGAACCCGCCGGGCAGATCATGCGCCCACGCAACCGGCGACCCCCGGCGCGCTGTCGCAGATGGCGCGCCGGGGGCAGGCCGTATGGCCCTTCAGTTCCCTGAGCGGGGTCGTCGGCAGCATCCATATCTTGCCATCCCGGATGCGAATTTGGCCGCGCGGGTTCGCCGTGCGCCGCAACAAAGCGGCAATTACCCTATGCCTCCCGCTATACGACGTATAATGTTCCTGATCGCAACCCCTTGGGAGAATACCGTGAGCCCCGCTGAACTGCCCCGCCGCCTGATCGGCCGCACCGCCATTGTCACCGCCGCAGGTCAGGGCATTGGCCGCGCGATTGCCGAACGCCTTGCCGCCGAAGGGGCCGAGGTTCACGCTTCGGACCGCGACGCGGCGTTGTTGCGGGATCTGGCCGTCGCCTCATGTGCCGAACTTGATGCCACCGATGCGGATGCGGTCGCGGCCTACGCCGCAAGGTTTGCCAGGGTGGATGTGCTGGTCCATGCGGTGGGGTACGTCCATCACGGCACCATCGAGGCCACCACCCCCGAAGACTGGCGCCGTTCGATGACGATCAGCCTGGACAGCGCCTTCATCGTGCTGGGCGCGGTGATCCCGAAAATGAAGGTGCATGGCGGCTCGGTGATCACGATTGCCTCGGTCGCCTCATCGATCAAGGGCTTTGCCAACCGGGCGGCGTACGGCGCGGCCAAGGGCGGCGTGATCGGGCTGACCAAGGCCTGCGCCGCCGATTACCTGCCGCAAAAGATCCGCTTCAACGCGGTCTGCCCGGGCACGGTCGACAGCCCGTCACTGCGCGGGCGCATCGCAGGCTTGGTCGCATCCATGGGCAGCGAGGCGGCCGCGCTGAAATACTTCATCGACCGCCAGCCTGCCGGACGCTTTGGCGAACCATCTGAAATCGCAGCCATCTGCGCGTTTCTGGCCTCGGACGATTCGGTGTTCATGACCGGTCAGGCGATCTGCGTCGATGGCGGCATCACGATTTAGCGTGTTGCGTACAATCGGGTTCAGCCGATTGTCCGCAACACGCAACATTCCCAAGCTGATCTTGTCTTGGATTGCCTTCAATCTGAATCAGAGTGAAGGAAATCGGCTCTGGCCAAGCCCCACCCGAAACCGGTTTTCCGCCATCCCCGGCACATCGACCGCAAGCGCAAACAGGCTTCCGGCAAGGCGATTGCCGGGGGGCGACACGATGCTGGCGGTGGTAATGAAAAGCGTTTTCAGATCCGGGCCGCCGAAGGTGCAGGTGGTGATGTTCTGCACCGGCATCTCCAGAACCCGGTCAATCCGGCCATCCGGGGCGATCCGCAGGATACAGCCGCCATAGAACCGGCAGTTCCAGAGATACCCCGCGCTGTCCATCGCCGACCCGTCAGGAAAGCCGCGCGCATGGCCGCCCAGAAACGGGCGCTCATTGCTGATCGCGCCCGATGCCTTGTCATAATCATAAGCGCGGATTTCATTGGCCAGAGTATCGGCGAAATAGAACGTCCGCGCATCCGGGCTCCAGCACAGGGTGTTCGATATCCCAAGATCGCGGCGCCATTCGCTGGCCACCCCCTCTGGATCAATCCGGTAAAGCACGCCCTCACCCGGGCCGGCCTCGCCCAACTCACCATCCGGCAGCACGTTGTTCTTCATCGAGCCTACCCAGAAATTGCCCAAAGGGTCCGCCCGCCCGTCATTCAGCCGCACCCGCGGATACCCCGGCAAGGCAAAGCCGAAATCGCGGCGCTGATCGGTTTCAGGCCACCAGTTGATCAACTTTGAGGCCAGCGCCACCAGCATCCGACCGGCCTCGGTGGTCAGCGCAATCGCCACCACCGGCTCTTCAAAGAACCACGACTTCGTGCTGCCCGCCGCAAGATCATGGCGGTGGATCAGGAACCGGTTGATGTCGGTCCAGTAAACCGCGCCCTCGCTGTCAGACCACACCGCCCCTTCGCCGCATCTGTCGCCTGCGGGCACCAGACACCTTACCGCATCTGCCATCGCTATTCCGCCGCCAATGATTTCTGCAAAGACCACGACGGCCCAAGGCTCGCCGCATTCTGCACCAGCGCGCGCATGTAGCCCAGCGCAAATGCCTTGCCCGCATGCCACGGGCCGGCACAGGTCAAGCCGGGGGTATGATCGGGGATCAGCACCCCGCCATAGTTTTCATCCCGCAGGATGCGCACGATTTCCGCCATGTCGATATCCCCCTCATCGACAAAGGTTTCGATATATTTGGGGATTTTACCGCGCACATTGCGAAAGTGGATATAGCCGATGCGGCCCCGCCGCGCGAACCGGCGCACATGATCATAGATATCGCCGCCCGGCATTTCCTGCAACGAACCAAGGCACAGTTCCAGCCCATTCGCCGGGCTGTCCACGATATCCAGCAGGCGGTCATACTTTTCGGGCCGGTTCACCAGGCGGGCGGTGCCGCGCAGATGGTCGGCGGGCGGATCGTCCGGGTGGGCCGCCAGCCGAACCCCCGCCTCTTCGGCAACCGGCACCATCTCTTGCAGGAACGCGGTCAGCCTTTGCCACAATTCGGCATCCGATACCGAAACCGGCGCCACCCCCGCCTTTGCCGCGCGATACCGCATGTTCCACACAATGCCATCGCCAATCGGCAGATCAGGGTTGATCGCAGCAATGTCAAAGCCCACCGATTGCGCACCGCCCCGCGCCAGCGGCCCGCGCCGCCAACCCCAGACCCCCGCGATGGAAAAGTTATAGCCAAAACAGGGCACACCCGCGCGCCCCGCATCACGGATCATCCGCTTCATCGCCTCAATCTGCGCCACGCGGTCCGGCCCGTCCAGCAAGATATCCGACCAGAACCGGGGCGAGAAATTCTCGATCGCTGCAAGTTCCAGCCCCGCACCCCTGACCGAGGCCACCAGTGCCGCCATTTCGTCATAGGTCCAATAGGTATCGCCCGAACAATCGCCCCAGCCATCGGCATCGTCGCCGCTGGAAATGCTGGGGTCTTTGCCGCGAAAATAGTTGGTCATATGGGCCACGATATGGGTGGCACCCGCTTGCGCGGCAAACTCGAAATTATCCGGGGTGAGGGATTCGCGGTAAAGCCCAAGGCCGATCTTCATGCGCTTTTCTCCTACTTCACACCGATGCCGGCGGTCAGGCCACCGTCGATCTTGTAATCGCTGCCGGTGCAGAACCCGGCCTTGTCTGACGCAAGATAGGCCACCAGTTCGGCCACCTCCTCCGGCTCGCCAATGCGCCCGATGGGATGGGCGGCACCAAAGCGGGCAAACGCCTGCTCGATGCTGACACCCGGCCCACCATAAGTGCGCGCCGCCAGCTCCAGAATGGGCGTCCGCACCGATCCGGGGCTGACCGAATTCACCCGGATCTTCTGCCCGGCATGATCCAGCGCCATCGCCCGCGTCAGCGCATGGATCGCGCCTTTGGACGCCACATAGGCCGCAACATTCTGCTGGCAGTTGAACCCCTGCACCGACGAGATATTGATGATCGCCCCACCGCCCCGCCGCACCATCTCCGGCACCCCGAAATGCGCCGTCAAATAGATCGAGCCTACATTCACCGCCATGCAGCGTTGCCAGACATCGAACCCGGTCGAAACCACGCTGCCGAAAGGATGCACGGCGGCTGCGTTGACGATGATATCCAGCCCGCCAAACCGCCGCACCGCCTCGGCCACCGCGGCCTCCACCTCGGCGGGCACCGCCACATCGGCCTTGTGCACATGGATGGCCAACTCCCGCCCGGCCGTGCCAAGCGCAGCATTGGCCGCATCATCAATACCGCAAGCCAGCACCTGCGCCCCGCCCTCTGCCAGCCGCAGGACACAGGCCATCCCGATGCCGCTGGTGCCGGTGACCAAAGCCACTTTGCCGCTGAACTCCGCCATCGCCTACCTCACCCGTTCCAACACCTGATTGAGCAGCACCGCCCCAAGGATGATCCCGCCCCGCACCACATACTGCCAATATTCGCTGACATTCAGCAGCGTCATGCCGTTCGAGATACACCCCAGAAACAGCACCCCGATCAGCGTGCCCCAGATCCGCCCCTTGCCACCAAACAGCGACGTGCCGCCGATGATCACCGCCGCGATCACGTCCAGTTCCATCCCCGTCGCCGTGGTCCCGGTGCCCGAACCGATCTGCGATGCGATCAGCGTGCCCGAAAGCGCCGTGGCCGCCCCGGTGATGCCCAGCGTCATCGACTTGACCCACCAGATATCAATCCCCGACAGCCGCGCCGCCTCCATATTGCCGCCAACGGCGTAAACCGCGCGGCCAAAGCGGGTGTGGTTCATCAGGAAATGCATCCCGGCAAAGCTGAGCGCGAACAGATAAACCGGAAACGGAATGCCCAACAGATAGCCGCCACCGACAAAGCCGAACCAGCTTGGAAAGGTGGAAAGCGGAAACCCCCCGGTGATCAGGTTGGCAGCCCCCCGCAACGCTGTGAACAGCGCCAGCGTGCAGATGAAACTGGGCACGTTGAACCATTGGCGGAACTTTCCAACCGAAAAGCCCACCGCAAACCCCACGCTCACCGCCACCACAACCCCCAGCATCACCGCCGCCGTCCCGCCCAACGGCCCTGCCAACGCCCCGGCAAACCAGGCCACGATGCACCCGGCAAGCGCCGCCCCCGCGCCCACCGAAAGGTCAATCTCGCCTGCGATGATCACCGCCGTCATGGCGAACGCGATGATGCCCAGCATCGACACCGTGCGCAAAACGTTCAACAGGTTGCGCAGACTGGGAAATCCCGGCGCGGTAAACACCAGAATCAACACCAGCACCGCCAGGATCAACTCCATCGGATAGGTCTTGATCAGCCGGAACACCGGGTTCGTGCCCGCCCCTTGGCCAAGTGCTGTGGTCATGCCGCGGGGCCCTCCATGCACAGATGGTAAAGTTCGGCCAGCGTGGTGGTGGTCGGGTCCACTTCGGCCACAAGGCGCCCGTGCCGCATCACCAGAATGCGGTCCGCCACCTCCAGCACCTCTTCCAGTTCGGTGGACACAAAGATCGCGGCCAACCCGTGCTCGGCCTGATCCCAAATGATGTCAAAGATCTGCCGCTTGGCCTGAACATCAACCCCACGGCTCGGCTCATCAAAGAACATCACCTTCGGCGCGGTGTTCAGCCAGTTGCCGATCACCACCTTTTGCTGATTGCCACCCGACAGGGCCGCCACCGGCAACATCGGCGCGGCTACCTTGATATCAAGATCGCTGATCTGCCGCCGTACATAAGCCGCCTCAGCCGTGCGCGTGATGATCCCCGAAGGAGCGATGTCGGCAAGGCTGGCAAGGCACAGGTTGTCATGCGTCGAAAGCATCTGCACCAGCCCCACTTCCTTGCGGTTCTCGGGCGTATAGCCAAGCCCGGCCGCCTTCATCGCTTTCGGTGTGGCCCCGGTCATGTCTTTGCCGTTCAGCGTAACGCGGCCCGCATCCACCGGATCAGCGCCAAAGATCGCCCGCATCACCTCCGAGCGGCCAGCCCCCAACAGCCCCGCAATCCCCAGAATCTCGCCCCGGTGCAGATCAAAGCTGATATCGTCGAACGCGCCCTGCCGCGTCAGGCCGCGCACCGCCAGCACCGGCGCATCGCTCCGATCAATCACCTTGCGGGCCGGGCGCTTGGCCTTGGCGGTCTCGCCAAACATCATCTCCACGATCAGCGCGGGCGAGGCTTGGGTCATCTCGACTGATCCCGCAAACAACCCGTCGCGCAGCACGGTGCAGGTATCGGCAATCTCGAACAACTCGTTCATGCGGTGGGTGATGTACAAGATGGTCACACCGCGTTCGCGCAACCGGCGCACCAGCGTGAAAAGCTGGTTCACCTCGCGCGTTGCCAGCGCCGAGGTCGGCTCGTCCAACAGCAAAACCGAAGGGCCGAACGACATCGCCTTGGCAATCTCGACCACCTGCTGCTGCCCCACGCTCAGGGTTGCCACCATTCGGCGCGATGCAAGATCCAACCCCATCTCGTGTAGCAACACTGCCGCCTCATTGTGCAATCTGGCCCAGTCAACCACCCGGCAGCCCAATTTGCGCGTCAAAGGCAGACGGCCCAGAAAGATGTTCTCGCCAATCGACAACGACGGGATCAGCGACAGTTCCTGATGCACTGTCACCACGCCCGCGCCAAACGCATCATGCGGCGACTGAAAGGCCGCAAGCGCGCCGTTCACCCGGATGCTGCCCGCCGTAGGCTGCACCACGCCCGCCAGTATCTTGACCAACGTTGACTTGCCCGACCCGTTCTTGCCCATCAACGCATGCACCCGGCCGGATGCGAACCGGTGCGAAAACTGCGACAGGGCAACCGTCTGGCCGTAGGTCTTGCCGACGCCCTCAAACTCAAGCAATCCGCCCGTGCGTTGCTGCGGGGTCATGGCGTCCAGCATCGGGGTTGCACTGCTTTCGCAAATTCGGGTTGGGTCCGGCCCGCCACTGCATACGGGCCGGACGCGCTGATGTTACTGCAGCGTCTTCAACTGCTCAAGAAAGGCGTTCACCCCGTCCGGGTTGGTGCGTGAAAGGCTCAGCACCGGCACCGACTGGCTCTTTTCAACCGGCTTGCCGTCCAGAACCGCGTTTGCCGCCTCAATCGCCAACCGGCCAACTTCAAAGGGCTGCTGTGCCGTCACCGCTTGCAGAACATTATCGGGGTCCAGCAGCATGGCACCCAACTGCTCGGTGCCATCAATACCAAAGACAAACACCTTGCCTTCAAGCCCCGCCTTCTTCACCGCCTGAACCGCTCCGATCGTGCCGCCCTCATTGGCCGCATAGATCAGTTCGATCTCGGGGTTTGCCGTCAGGATATCCGACACCACCGCAATCGCCTTTTCGGTCAGCCAGGCATCCTGCTGCGACACCACCTCAACCTGATCGCCAACCTTTGCCAGGAACCCGTCTACCCGGTCGTTGCTTTGCTCGGGCAACAGCGATTTGAACGCCACCGTCGCAATCTTCACCTTGCGGTCCGGCGCAAAGGTTTTCAGGAACGCGCTGGCCTCCATGCCGGTGTTGTTGCCAAGGTCGATGTTGCTGCTGGTGATCGAGGCCGATGGCAGATCGCTGTTCACCGTGGTGCCAAAGGTGATCACCGTTATCCCCGCATCCACCGCCTTCTGAATGGCCGGGATCGAGCCGTCCGCGCTCAGCGGCGTCAGCGCAATCGCCTGCACCCCCCGCGCGATATAGGTGTCGATCAGCTGGGTTTCTTTCTCCAGCTTGTTGTCGCTGTTGGCATCCAGCAACTCCACGCCCGAGGTTTTGGCGGTCGCCGCCATCCCCATCTGCACGGTTTTCATATACTGGTCTTGCTGAAATACGATCCCCGCAATCGCCCGTTCCTGCGCCATCGACGCGCCGGGCAGCATCGCCGTTCCCACAAGCAATGCCGCCACAGCACTTGATCGAAGCATGCTCCGTCTGGTAATCATGATCTTTCTCCTCCCAAGGATGCTCTCTTGCCGCTATGGCCGGGGTCCGAGAGAGCCTTCGGTCCGGCACGTCACGCAAAACTTCCGCCCCTTCAACCAGCCCGCCCCCCCCGGTCACTTTCCGAGCCGACAAACTGCAGGCCATATTCAAGATGCCGGCTGATAAGATAGGCATAGGCCACCCGGTCGCGGGCCCTTACCGCGTTGATGATCTGCGCATGCACCTCAAAGGTATCAATCTGCACCGGCCTTGCCGCCTTGCCGACGCGCATGATCTGGGTGATCACCGGTTGCAACAGGCGGTAATTGGCCAGCAGCGTACGGTTGTTGGCCAGCGTCACCAGCGCCTCGTGAAATTCGAAATCGCAGCGCGCCGCCTCGTCCACACCCGCGTTTGCCAGAATCCGCGCGTTCACCTCATCCAGCAGCGCCAGATCCGCCGCCGTCGCATGCAGTATGATGTGATCACCAATTCCCGCCTCGATGATCCGGCGATACCCCTGCACGTCGATGAAACTCGCGGGCGAAATATCGTTCTGAAACGCAAACAACCGGCGCACCGCATCTTCGTGACGGTCGCTCAGCACCGCGCCGATCTTGGGCCTCACCTCGACAATCCCGTAAGCTTTCAGCACCTGCAACGCCTCGCGCACGGTGTTGCGCGCCGCCTGAAACTGATCGCCCAACTCGCGCTCGGTCGGCAGGGCATCGCCGATCACAAGGCCACGCTGCCGCACCATCTCGCGCACCTGTTCCACCAACCGGTCCACCGCCGACACCCGCGCCGGTTCCTGCACGGCGTTTGCTGTCAGCGAGGCAAGCAACATGCTGTCGTCGTTCATCTGTCTGTAACCCTTTCGCTATCCTATTTGTTGGACCAAGATTTGCATTCAGTCAATGCGATTCGCAAAACCCTAAGGATACAGACAGAATCATCCGCAAAACCGCAGGGGCTTGCCAAAAAGTTGTTGATGTGGTCCAACAAACAAATCCGCCCCAGCCGAATTTGAGGTCACAATGGAACCGATGCGAGAAACCCTGCGCTGGTATGGTCCGGGCGATCCGGTGACGCTTGATCACGTCAGGCAAACCGGCGCCACCGAGGTGGTCTCGGCGCTGCACCACATCTATGACGGCTCGCCCTGGACCGATGCCGATATCGCGGCCCAAAAGGCGCAGGTCACCAACGCTGGTCTGATCTGGTCGATTGTCGAAAGCATTCCGGTCCACAACCAGATCAAGATCGCGGGGCCGGACCGGGGCCGCTATATCGGCTGGTACAAGGACAGCATCCGCGCGCTGGCCCGTCAGGGCATCACCACCATCTGCTATAATTTCATGCCGGTGGTCGATTGGACCCGCACCGATCTGACCTATCAGATGCCCTCCTCAGGCTATGCCCTGCGCTTTGATGCGGTCGATTTCGCGGCCTATGATCTGTTCGTCCTGCGCCGTCCACGCGTCACCGCAGACTATACCAACGCCCAGATCACGGCGGCCGAGGCGCGGCTGAAGCAGCTTTCGGATGATGCCATCGCCACTATCGAACGCATCCTGATCGCGGGCCTGCCCGCCAGCGAACGCAAATTCGACCGTGCGGGTTTCCTTGATGCCCTGCGCGATTATGACGGCATTACCCCCGATGATCTGCGCGCCAACCTCGCCCATTTCCTGCAGGAAATTATCCCGGTGGCCGCAGAGTCCGGCGTGCAGATGTGCATTCACCCCGATGACCCGCCGTTCAGCCTCTATGGCCTGCCGCGCGTTGTCTCAACCGCCGCCGATATCCGCACCATTTTTGCCGCCGTCGATGCCCAAGCCAATGGCCTGACCTTCTGCACCGGCTCTTTCGGGGTGCGGGCCGACAATGATCTGGTGGCGATGGTGCGCGAGTTTGGCCCCCGCATCCATTTCGCCCATCTGCGCAACGTGATGCGCGAGGCGGATGGCTCGTTTCACGAGGCCGACCATCTGGGCGGTTCCACCGATATGCCCGCCGTGGTGATTGCGCTGATGCAGGAACAACAGCGCCGCAAAGCCGCAGGCCGCGCCGATTGGCACATCCCCTTGCGCCCCGATCACGGCCATCTTCTGGCCGATGATATCGGCAAGGCGCGGATCAATCCGGGCTATTCTCTGATCGGGCGGCTGAAGGGTCTGGCCGAGTTGCGCGGCGTCATGCACGGGGTTACGGCAATGAGTGAAAGGCAGGCACTGCAATGACCTACGCCGATGACACCGCGCTTTTTGCCGCCATGCGTGCCCGCCTCTTCACCGCCGTTGTCGGTGATATCCTTGATACGATGGGGTTTTTGCACCAGTTCCTGCCCCCCAACATCCGCGCTCTGCGAGATGACATGGTGGTGCTGGGCCGCGCCATGCCGGTGCTGGAGGCCGACTTTTTTGGCGTATCCGAACGCGCGGGCCATGCCGAAATCAGCACCAAACCCTTTGGCCTGATGTTTCACGCCCTCGACAGCCTGAAACCGCACGAGGTTTATGTCGCCTCGGGATCATCGCCGCGCTATGCCTTGTGGGGCGAGTTGATGTCCACCCGCGCGCTGCACCTCAAGGCGGCGGGCGCCGTGGTCGATGGCTATTGCCGCGACAGTGCAGGCATACTGGCGCTGAACTTTCCAACGTTTTCCCATGGCACCTATGCGCAGGATCAGGGCCCGCGCGGCAAGGTGGTGGATTACGCCGTGCCGATAGAGGTAGGCCGCGTGCGCATCCGCCCCGGTGATATGATTTTTGGCGACCGCGACGGCGTTCTGGTGATCCCGCACGAGGCCGAGGCCGAGGCGATAGCCCGCGCCTTTGAAAAGGTCAGCACCGAAAACAAGGTTCGGCTGGCGATTGAGGGCGGGATGAGCACGGTCGAGGCGTTCGAGCGGTTTGGCGTGATGTAGCCATGCCACCGATGCCCTCCGGCAGCCAAAGCCTCAGTTGGTCGCATGGCATAGTCTCGGTCGAGACGCTGGGTGCTATGCTGGGGCCAACCGTTTTTACGCTGCCAGATGGCCGCCAGATCGCCCCGTTTCACATCGCACCGTGGTTTGACGAACAAACCGCGGGCCTGCCCGGCATTCTGCAAAGGTTGCGCGGCGAGTGGCCTTGCGTACCGTTCGGTGCGGCGTCTGACAGGCTGGCGGGTGATGGCTGGGCGGCGTCGGATGCAGGTGCCGAGCCCGATCCGCATCCGCACGGCTTTGCCTCAAACCACCATTGGCACCGGATAGCCAGTCAGGCGGGTGAACTGGCCCTTGCCATCGACTACCCGGGCGATCACCCAATCGCCCGTCTGGAACGGCGCATACGGCCGGTTCCGGGCGTTGCCTGCCTTGAAATCACCCTTTCCCTGCACGTACGGCGTGATTGCACCTTGCCCATTGGCCTGCATCCGGTGTTTCGCCTGCCCGCGCAGCCAGGGGGCTTGCGCCTTGACATCAAGGCCAATGCCGCAGCAACCTTTCCGGGCAGGGTGGACGCCTCCTCGATCTTTGCGCCGGGGCAGATCGTGGCCGATTGGCACGCCATCCCCCTCACCAATGGCACCATGCTTGATCCCGGCCACCTGCCCCTTGCCGCCCAAACCGAAGACCTGCTGCAATTGCTGGGCGTGGGCGGGCAGGCCGCCCTGCACAATCTGGCCGAAAACTACCGGGTGCGGCTGAACTGGAATGCCGCAGATTTTCCCGACCTGCTGCTGTGGTTCAGCAACCGGGGCCGCCAGTTTGCGCCGTGGAATGGCCGCCATCTGGCCCTTGGGGTAGAGCCGGTTTGCGCGGCCTTTGATCTGGGCAGCCAAATCTCGGCCGCACCCAACCCGATCAATGCCCTTGGCGGCCCCACCGCCCGCAGTTTCCGCGCGGGCGAGGTGTTCGTGACCCGCTACCAGATCACCGTTGAGCCCGGCTCAGATGCGGCTTACGCCGAAACCATCATCCCGTCCGCCTTCAACCCGGCATAGCATTCGTCCAGCGATCTGGTCGCGCGCGCGATCAGGATATCAATCTCATCCGGGTTGATCACCAGCGGCGGCGCAATGATCATCCGGTCGCCGACATGCCGCATGATCAGATTGTTGGCAAAGCACCGCTCGCGACAGCGATAGCCGACGGTGCCCGCGTCTGAGGCAAATTTTGCCCGCGTGGCCTTGTCGGGCGTCAGGGCAATCGAGCCCATCAGGCCCACCAGCTTGGCCTCGCCCACCAAAGGATGCTCGGTCAGGGCGTTCCAGCGGCTGACAAGATAGGGGTTCGCCACGTCGCGCACATGCTCGACAATCTTTTCTTCCTGCAGGATGCGGATGTTTTCCAGCGCCACGGCGGAGGCCACCGGGTGGCCGGAATAGGTATAGCCGTGGTTGAAATCGCCGCCCGACGCGATCACGGCCGCCACCTCGTCGCACACGATCGAGCCGCCGATCGGCTGATAGCCCGAAGACAGGCCCTTGGCGACGGTCATGATATGCGGGCGGATGCCGAAGGTTTCGCTGGCAAACCAGTTGCCGGTGCGGCCGAAACCGGTGATCACCTCGTCGGCGATCAGCAGGATGCCGTATTTGTCGCAGATGCGCTGCACCTCGGGCCAATAGGTGCTGGGCGGCACGATAACGCCGCCGGCACCCTGAATAGGCTCGCCGATGAAAGCCGCAACGTTCTCGACACCCAGTTCGTTGATCTTCGCTTCCAGTTGGCGCGCGCGCTCCAGCCCGAAGGCTTCGGGCGTGCTGTCGCCGCCTTCGGCATACCAATGCGGCTGATCTATATGCACGATCCCCGCCAGCAAGCCGCCATGCTTGTGGATGCCCGACATGCCGCCAAGGCTGCCGCCACCGATGGTGGAGCCGTGATAGCCGTTCTTGCGCGCGATGATGATGCGCTTTTCCGGCTGGCCCTTGATATCCCAATAGCGCCGCACAAGGCGGATGTTGGTGTCATTGGCCTCGGAGCCAGAACCGGCGAAGAACACATGGTTCAGATCACCCGGCGCCAGTTCCGCCAGTTTGGTGGCAAGGGCAATGGCGGGCACATGGCTGGTCTGGAAAAAGGTGTTGTAATAGGCCAGCTCGTCCATCTGCCGTGCCGCAACCGCCCCCAACTCGGGCCGCCCATAGCCGATGTTGACGCACCACAGGCCCGCCATCGCATCCAGAATCCGGTGGCCTTCGCTGTCGGTCAGCCAGACGCCCTTGCCCCGCGTCATGATCCGGACGCCCTTTTTGCCAAGGGCGGCATCGTCGGTAAAGGGGTGCATGTGATGCGCGGTATCCAATGCCTGCAATTCGGCGGTTGGCATGTGGTTGGTGATCTTGTTCATCTGGCTGCTCTCACTGCGCTGATACTGTCGCGTCGCCGGTTCCGAATCCGGAAAGTGCAACGCCCTGATCCAAGGATATGATCAAATCACCGGCAGTTCAAGAAATTTGATCAAATTTCGCCCTGCGCCAAAGCGGCGCGCACCTGTTCCACGCCCTGGGCAATATCCCGCTCGATGGCGCGGGCCAAGGCAGCGGCATCGCCCGCGCGCATCGCAGCCAGCGCCTCTTCATGCCGGTCGGGCAAGGCCGAGCCGCCAAAACGCGCGCAAACCACCCTCAGCGATGGGCCGAAACGCAGCCATAACGACCGCGCCATATCCAGCAGCACCGCCGCCTCAGAGGCCTCATAAAGTGCAAAGTGAAAGGCGTGGTTGCTTTGCAGATAGTTGGAAACCGCTCCCGCCCGGATCGCGGTATCCACCTTGTCGTCCAGTTGCTCCAGCCGGGCGATCCGCGCCGGAGTCAACGCGGCACAGGCCAGTTCGGCCAAACGGGGCTCGATGGTCAGCCGCGCGAAGGCCACCTGTTCCAGGATCGAAGGCGTCAGGCGCGGCACCGCAACCCGCCGGTTGCCTTGCGGCAACAACGCACCCTCGGCCATCAGGCGGCGGATCGCTTCGCGCACCGGGGTCATGCCCGCCTCAAGATCCGCCGTCAGGCCCTGAATCGTCACCGGCTGGCCCGGTTCCAGCACGCCGTACAGGATCATATCGCGCAAACGCGTGTAAATAACCTCGTGGGTCGGTATTTTGCGAAGATCAGCGTTCATCCTGCCACCCGAATAGTCCCCGCCTCTTATGACGTCCGTGGCGGCTCAATCAAGGTGGTAGCGCCGACAAAGCGCCTTGCAACGGTGAAAAGCGGTGAAACTTTGGCAGCGATGCGCCTTGCCGGCTTGTGCGCCGCCGTTTCACCCCCCGTAACAATCCGGTAGACGAAGGCGCAGGCGCACTTCTATGGTCCTGCCATGACCCAGACAGAGCTTGTCATTTTCGATTGCGACGGCGTGCTGATCGACAGCGAGGTGATCAGCGCCACCATGCTGATCACCGAGCTGCGCGCTTACGGTGTCGAGATTGATCTGGAGTTTGTCAGCCGGCAATTCCTTGGCCGCAGCTATCCGGTGGTGCTGAAGGAGGTGCGGCAGACTTTCGGCATCTCGCTGCCCGACAGTTTCGAGGTGCAATACCGCGCACGGTTGCTCGCGGCGTTCGCGCGCGATCTGAAGATCATGCCGGGGGTGCTGGAAACCATCGGGCGACTGCGGCTGCCCAGTTGCGTGGCCACGTCTTCCAGCCCGGAGCGGGTCAGCCAGTCGTTGCAGCTTGTGGGCCTTACATCGCATTTCGGGGCGCGGGTGTTTACCTCCAGCATGGTCAACCGTGGCAAACCGGCACCCGATCTGTTCTTGCACGCAGCGGCCCGGATGGGCGTGCCACCGTCGCGCTGTCTGGTGATCGAGGACAGCCTGAACGGCGTGCGCGCGGGCCTTGCCGCCGGGATGGAGGTCTGGCGCTTTACCGGTGGCAGCCATTTGCGCGGGCTTAGCCTGAGCGCGCCCGAAGATGCCACCGCCCACCGGCAACTTACTGATTTTGCGTTGTTCTTCGACAAAAACCCCGAGTTTCTACAGCCTTCAGGGAACATCACTTGACCGACAAACCCGATACCGACGCCACCCCGCTTGATGATGCCGCGCGGGCTGGCTGGCTTTACTATGTCGGCGGGCTGACGCAGGACCAGATCGCGCGCGAGTTGGGGGTTTCGCGGCAAAGGGCGCAGCGGCTGGTCAGCCGCGCCATGGCGGAACGGCTGATCCATGTTCGGCTTGAGCATAGGGTTTCCAGTTGCCTTGATCTGGAGGCCGCGATGACCCGCCGCTTTGGGTTGCGGCTGTGCCGGGTGGCACCCAGCCTTGGCCTCGATATTGATCCCTTGCCCAGCATCGCCCCAACTGCGGCGGCGGAAATGGAGCGGGTGCTGCGGTCAGCCGCGCCTTTGGTGATCGCCCTTGGCACCGGTCGCACCTTGCGGGCGACGGTGGAAGAGTTGACCTCGATGGAATGCGAACAGCACCGCATCGTGTCCTTGAATGGCAACATTTCGCCTGACGGATCGGCGTCGTACTATGACGTGATCATGCGGATCGCCGACCGGGTACGCGCGCCGCACTATCCGATGCCGATGCCGGTTATCGCCCAAAGCACCGAAGAGCGGGATCTGTTTCACTCGCTGAAACCGATCCAGTCGGTGCTGCGGCTGGCGCGGGGCGCGGATGTAACCTTTGTGGGCGTGGGCCAGATGAGCGACGACGCCCCCCTGTTGAAAGACGGCTTCATCACCGCCGCCGAACTGGCCGAGATGCAAGCCCAGGGTGCGGCGGGCGAGGTTGCGGGCTGGGTTTATGATTCGCAGGGGCAATATCTTGAAACCAGCATCAACCAGCGCGTCGCAGGCGTGCGCGTCACCGCCGAAGAAGGCCGCACGGCCATTGCCATTGCCGGTGGCGCCAACAAGCTGGTTGCCCTGATCGCGGGCCTTAAGGGCAGGATTTTCAACGGTTTGATCACCGACGAGCAAACGGCGCGCAAATTGCTGGCGGCCTCAACCAAATGATTGCGGCAAATCGCGCGACAAGCCCGTTGACAGAAGCGTGTCAATTTGTGAGTAATTGCCCACTAAGCGATTTATTGCTCAATCAATGGGCACAGGGAGGAAACTGATGACTTATCGTGTTCGCGCGCTGCTTGGCGCGTGCGCAGTGGCCGCGCTTGCAACAGCCGCCGCTTCGGAAACTACGATCACTGTGGCCACCGTCAACAACG
>JANNAV010000261.1:0-8812 GCA_031384695.1 Paracoccaceae bacterium | reverse complement strand
CCGTGACCGCCGCCGCCGACGATGATATAATCATAGCCCGCTTGCGGTTCCGGATTGCGCCATGCGGGCGTCCAGCCTTTGTGGCCGGTAAGGGCCTCGGCGATGACTTTGAAACCGGAATAGCGCATGGTTGCCTCGGGATGTTCGCAACCCTGTTATCGCCGGTTCAAGGCGCAAGGACCGTTCCATTTCCGACCTTGACCCGGCCATTTCGGCCATGCGTCAACTTGCAGCGAGCCAGCCGATGCCCGCAAAAACCAGACCGGCCCCGGCCCATTGCAGGGGCCGCATCGGTTCATGCAAAAACCGCCATGCGAGCAGGATGGTGACCAGCCCGAAGAGGGACGACGAGACGGCGGCAAACTCGGGGGTGGCGAGGCGGCCTGCGGCGAGCACAAAGGTGAGTGCCGTGACATCCAGCAGCCCCATTAGCGCCAAAAGCGGCAGATGCGGGCGCAAGGGCGCAAGGGGAACGCGGGCGCGCAGCACCCAGAGAGCGACCACTGCGACGGCGGTTAACCGCGACAGCAGGGTGATCGGCAACTCGGCCCAAGCCTGACCGGCGTGCTGCCCCGCGCCCTCGACCGCGGTTTGGCCCAGGGCGAAAGTCAGCGCGAAGCCGACAGCGCCGAGTGCCGCCCAAGCCATTGCCACGGTTCGGGTTTTGGATTCTGATTGCGGTTCGGACTGACGCGCCACCACCGCGATGCCCGCGATCACCGCAAAGGCGGCCAACCATTGGGCTATCGTGATGGGTTGGCCGGTTGCGGCGGCCAGCGCAAAAGACAGCACCGGATAGGCGCCGCAGATCGGTGCCACCAGCCGCACCGGGCCGATGGCGAAGGCATGGTAAAGCCCGAAGCAGGCAATCGCATAGCAGCCACCCGAGGCCAGCGCGTAAAGCGCAACCTGCGGTGTCATGTGAAGCCAGAGGCCGGAAACGGTGATCACCGCCAGCAAAACGGCGCTGCCCGCGACAAGGCACGCAAGCAGCATTGCGGCCGAAGACAGGCGCTGGCTGAGGTGGCGGACGCAAAAATCATGCAGGCCCCAGCAAAGCGCCGCGATCATGCCATAGAGCAGTGCCTGCATCGATCTTCCCCGGTTCCGTTGCTTTGCAAGGTTTGCCCTTTCGGGGGGCTTGCGGCAAGGGCGCGGGCGCGTTATTCTTTTTATTAAACATTTATTCCACTCATGCGAAAACCAAGGAGCAACGCCAATGCTGGACAGCCCTTATCCGCGTGTGATCCCCGGCCCGCCACGGCCCAGCCAGATCATGTCTCCGGCGTCATTGGCGTTGCATTCGGGGCGCGAGCGGTTCGAGGTTGAGGGCGGCGGCGCGGTGCTGATCCGGCTGGCTGTAGGCGACAGGATCACCGTCACCAATGCCGAGGGGGGGCAGCGCTGCGAGATGGTGGCGGCGGACGCGCGGGGGCGGATTGACGCGGGGCTGTTGGGGGCGGTGGCCAATTCAGATGCGGCGGGGTTGAAGGCGTTGCTGGCTGCGGGGCTTGCGGGCTTGCGGCTGGGGATTGCCCGGCGGGGTATTGATCTGGGGCGGATTGATCAAGGCGGGGCCGGGGCGGTGGCGCTGTTTGATACCGCAACGCCTGCGGGGGCTGCGGAAACCTTTACCGCCACCCGCGACGGGGTGGTGATCGTGGCGGCCCCCGCCGAGGCGATGCATCCGGGCGAACAGGCGACGGCGACGCCGGTTGTGGTTTGCTTGCAAAGGGCGGTGCTGCGGCGGCTGGGGCAGTTTGCCCTACCCGAGCCGCTGGCCGATCCGGTGCTGGATCTGCGGGTGAAATCCTCGACCGCCGGGGCCTATTTCGTGAAGGCGGGGGATTACATCCAGATCATCGACGTTGACGGGCGGCAGATGACCGACTTTCAGTGCTTTTCGGCGCGCAAGCTGGATCAGGGGATCGAGCATCCGCTGGACGTGACGACATCGCGGACATTGGCGGGGCAAGCCTATCCGATGCCGGGGCTGCAGTCGAAATATTACGATCAGGATTGGCTGCCGCTGGTCGAGGTGGTGCAGGACACCGTGGGGCGGCACGATGCCTTTGCGATGGCCTGCGCACCAAAGTATTACGATGATATCGGCTATCCGGGACACGCCAACTGTTCGGACAATTTCAACCATGCGCTGGCGAAACATGGGGTTGCGCCGCGCCCCGGCTGGATGGCGGTTAACTTTTTCTACAATACCGGCATTGACGCGCATGGCGCGCTGATCTCGGATGAGGCGTGGTCGCGGCCCGGCGATTACGTGCTGATGCGGGCGCTGACCGATCTGATCTGCGTCTCGTCGGCCTGCCCGGATGATACCTCGGCGGGCAATGGCTGGTATCTGAGCGATATTCACGTGCGCACCTATGATGCGGCGGGGGCCTTCCCGCGCGCCATCGCCCACCGCCCCACCAAGGATTCGGAGCCGAAGATGACCAGGGAAACCGCGTTTCACGCCCGCACGGCGGCGCTGACGCGCCATGTGGCGGAGTACAAGGGCTATTGGTTGCCGCAATCCTTTGCGGCGACCGGCGTGGCGGCGGAATACTGGGCCTGCCGCGAAACGGCGGTTGTGCTGGACCTTTCGCCGCTGCGCAAGTTCGAGGTGACCGGGCCGGATGCCGAAGCCCTGATGCAGTATTGCCTGACGCGGGATGTGAAAAAGCTGAGCGACGGGCAGGTGGTTTATTCGGCGATGTGCTATCCGCATGGCGGCATGATCGACGATGGCACGCTGTTCCGGCTGGGCCGCGACCGGTTCCGCTGGATCGGCGGCGATGACTATTCCGGCATCTGGCTGCGCGAGCAAGCCGAGGCGTTGGGCCTGAAGGTGATGGTGCGGGGATCGACCGATCAGTTGCACAATCTGGCAGTGCAAGGGCCGAACAGCCGCGAGATCATGCGGCGGATGATCTGGACCGCACCGGTGCAGCCGACGGTGGATGAATTGGGCTGGTTCCGCTTTGCCGTAGCCCGCGTCGGCGGGCCAGAGGGCGTGCCGGTGGTACTGTCGCGCACCGGCTATACCGGCGAGTTGGGCTTTGAGATTTTTTGCCACCCCAAGGACGGCGCAGCGGTGTGGGATGCGGTATGGCAGCATGGCGCCGATCTGGGATTGCAGCCGATGGGGCTTTTGGCGCTGGATATGGTGCGGATCGAGGCAGGGCTGATCTTTGCCGGTTATGATTTCAGCGATCAGACCGATCCGTTCGAGGCGGGGATCGGCTTTACCGTGCCGTTGAAATCGAAAACCGATGATTTCATCGGGCGTGAGGCGTTGATCCGCCGCAAGGAACACGCATCGCACAAGTTTGTCGGGCTGGATGTCGATGCCTCGGTGGATGTCGGGCATGGCGACAGCATCCATATCGGGCGGGCGCAGGTGGGGGTGGTCACGTCGGGCATGCGCTCGCCGATCTTGGGCAAGACGATTGCTTTGGCGCGGGTGGATGTGGCGCATGCGACTGTGGGGACGGCGGTGGAAGTGGGCAAGCTGGACGGGCAGCAAAAGCGGCTGCCGGCGCGGATTGTCGGGTTGTCGCATTATGATCCGAAGAAGACGCGGCCGCAGTCGTAAGGATTATCCCAGCGAAACGAGTGCCCGGGCGGCGGCGAGGATGCCTGCCGTGGAGGGCAAGGTTGCGGCATAGGCGGGGCCGGTGGCGATGAAACTGTCTTCGGCTGTGAGCCGCGCTACGGGTACTGTGCCAGTCTCGGCGAAAAGCGCCATCAGCGCCTCGGCTGGCCCGCCCGAGCGGCGGCATTCATCGACGATCAGGATGTGCCGGCACTCGCTGACCGCATGGGCGAGCGACTCCTCGGGAAGCGGCGAAAGCCAGCGCAGATCGATGATCCGCGCGTCGATCCCTGCGGCCTGAAGTTCGGCAAGTGCCTGATGTGACAGATAATTCCCGTTGCCATAGGTGACGATGGCAAGATCAGTGCCAAGGCCGTGCTGGCCGATCTCGCCCAGTTTGATGGTTTGATCCGGGCTGGGGTAGTGGCACATCCAGCGCCCGTCTTTGTCGGCATGCAGATCGCGCATCGGATAGAGCGCTATCGGCTCGAGGAACACCACAAGCCGCTGTTCTTCGCGCGCCAGCCGCACGCATTCGCGCAGCATTTTAACCGCATCCGCGCCGTTGGAGGGGATGGCCAGAATCAGGCCGGGGATGTCGCGCAGCACGGCAATGGAATTGTCGTTGTGAAAGTGGCCGCCGAAGCCTTTCTGATACCCAAGCCCCGCGATACGCAGCACCATCGGGTTGGTGAACTGGCCGTTGGAAAAGAACGGCAACGTCGCCGCCTCGCCGCGCAACTGATCTTCGGCGTTGTGCAGATAGGCCAGGAACTGAATTTCGGGCATCGGGATAAAACCGTTATGCGCCATACCGATAGCAAGGCCGAGGATGGATTGCTCATCCAGCAGCGTGTCGATCATCCGGTCAGGCCCAAAGCGGTTTTGCAGCTTTTGGGTGACGCCGTAGACGCCGCCCTTGAGGCCGATATCCTCGCCCATCATCACGATCTCGGGGTTGGCGAGCATCAGGTCGGTCATCGCCCAGTTGAGCAGGCGGCTGAGCGGTTGGGGATCGGCCATCTGTTTGAAATCGCTTCCGAACACTGCGGCGCGAGCGGCCTCGGAAGGGCCGTTGGTGGGTTTGCAGAGGCGCGGCGGCGGGATGATGGCGGCCATCACTTCGGCTGCGGTTTTCAGGCGCGGGCGGTTGATGGCTTCGGCGCTCAGGCGGGTGATGCGGGCGCAGGTTTCCTTATATATGTCAATGGCCTGATCCGGGGTCAGCGCGCCGGATTGATCCAGCAGGCGGACGGCGTGCAGCAGCGGATCATCCGCCTCTTCGGCCTCGACCTCGTCGCGCGGCAGGTAGGTGGTGGGGATATCGGCACCGGCGTGGCCGTAAAGGCGGATGGTGGAAAGGTGCAGAAAGGCGGGTTTGCGGCGGGTGCGGGCGAATTCGGCAGCTTTTTGGGCGATCGCAAAGGTCTCGAAGATGTCGAGCCCGTTGGCGGCGAAGTATTCAAGGCCCGGACGGGCACGAAAGCTGGCGGCGATCCAGCCTCTGGGGGTTTTAGTGGAAATTCCTATACCATTGTCTTCGCACACAAAAAGAAGGGGCAGCGGCACCGACTGGTAGGCCGTCCAGCAGGCTGTGTTGAAAGCCCCCTGCGCCGTGGAGTGGTTGGCCGACGCATCACCGAAGGAACACATGACGATGGCGTCATCGGGCAGCAGGCGGTGTTCGGGCCTGTGGCGCTTTGCGGTGGCGATGGAATAGGCGGCGCCGACGGCTTTGGGCAGGTGGCTGGCGATGGTGGAGGTTTGCGGCGGGATCATCAGCGCGCGCGAGCCCAGCACCTTGTGGCGGCCGCCGGATATCGGATCCCCGGTTGAGGCGGCAAAGCTGAGCAGCATGTCCATGTCTATGGTTTGATTGGGAATTTGTGCCGCGCGGGCGATCTGAAAGGCGGCGTCCCGGTAGTGCAGAAAGGCCATATCGGTGGGGCGCAGGGCGCAGGCTATGGCGGCCATGCCTTCGTGGCCCGACGAGCCGATGGTGTAGAACCCCTGCCCCGCGCGCTGCATCGCGCGGCTGGCAAGATCGAGGGCGCGGCTGGTGCAGGCGGCGCGGAAAATCTCGACCGCCTGCGCGCCGGTCAACGGGCCGGAGGGCGGCGCACCGGCGGGTAAATCACGGGCGGCAACGCGGCGCAGAAAGTTGTCGTGAACGATTGCGGCGCGGTCCATGATGCCCTTCTATCGGCTGGCTGGCGCAGGATAGAGCAGGTTTCGGGCGGCAGGAAAAGGCCCCGTGGACAATGCGCCAGCCGGGCATGGGCAGGCAGCACGAAAGGCGGCGTTGGAGGGCTTGATTGCAGGGGGGGCGTCAAAGATGCGGGAACCTGGTCAACAGCCACTTCAGCACTTCGCGCTGATTTGGGGCGGTTGCGCGGCGGACCTGCACGAGAAGGTTGTGCAACGAAGGCCGGTCAAGCGTCAGATTGGCCGAGCCTTCAGTGCAAACGGAACACAGGGCGCGCAGGTTGCTTGGATCATCGGAGCCACCTTGTGATTTGTCGATCACGTGACCGATTTGCAGGCGGGTTTTGCGCGTAAGATCATAAGGATGGGCTTCGCCTGCCACAGCCCCACATTGCTGGCAGGTAAACCCGTTGCGATCCAGAACCAAGGCCCGGGTTTCCTTCGAGATCGACCGCTCAAATGCCGGGATGGGTTTCGGGCTGTTGAGGATGTATTCGCCCGGCTTCAGGTCGCTGAGATCGTTGGGGGTGAGGATGCGGTAGCCTTCCTCGTCGCGCAGTTCGCGCACCCGGCGGCCCCTTTCACTGATGTTACCGGACGCCAGGCGCGGTTGATCCGAGTTGAGTTTCACGCCGATGTTCGCAAGGAAAAACACGCGCAGCCGGGCGCGGGCACCCCTAAAGCGGATTTCCTTCAATCTGATGCAGATTGAAGGAAATCCAAGACAAGATCAGCCTGGGAATGTTGCGTGTTGCGTACAATCTGGTGAAACCGATTGTACGCAACACGCTATCGGGTTTGGCAATGCCCATTCAGGCGCCCGATGCCCGGCGCGCGGGCGTTTGGGCGGCTTTGGCGGCGTGGATGGCGGAGGCGATCTGTTGACCCAGCGCCAGTGCTACGGGAGGAGGAAAGGCGTTGCCAACTTGCCGGTAGGCATTGGTTTTCTTGCCGGTGAACTGCCAATTGTCGGGGAAACCCTGAATGCGCGCGACCATCCGGGTGGTCAGCCGCGGCGGCCCGACAAAATCGGCGTCCGGCGCGGTTTCGGCGATGGTTGACCCCAGCACCCCCAGTTTCAGCCACGCCTGACGGGCGCGGGTGGGCCCAAGGTCAGGGCCGCCGTGCTTTTTCGAGCCGCCAACGATGGTAGGCCCGATGTCATTGGCGGTCTGCGCCCATTCCGCAGCACCACGCCACCCGTTGGCTGCCATCAGGTCTTGCAGCAACGCGCCGGCCGTCGGGGCGGGTTGGCGGTGCGGTTCGGGGAAATCGAAGTAAGGCCAGTAATCATCTTTGGCCGCCACGATTGCCACACGCGGGCGCAGTTGCGAGACGCCAAAATCGCGGGCGTTCAACAACCGCCAATCGACCTGATAGCCGAGCAGCCGCAGTTGCCCCCGCAACAGGCTTCGGCAATCGGCAAACACCGGATCCAGAAATCCACGCACATTTTCGATCAGCACGAATTTTGGTTGAATCTGTTTGATCAGGCGCAAGGCTTCGGGGAAGAGGTTACGCTCGTCCTTTTCGCCAAGCTGTTTGCCTGCAACAGAAAAGGGCGGGCAAGGCAGGCCTGCGGCGAACAGATCGGTGCCCGCGAAGGCCGAGCTGTCGATATCCCCCATATCCGCGTGGACGACATTCCAGCCGGGACGGTTGGCCGCAAGCGTGGCGCAACAGTGGTGATCATTATCAACCAGCAGCCGGTGTTGAAAGCCCGCACGCTCCAGCCCCAGCGCCTGACCACCCGCACCTGCACAGAATTCGACTGACGTTAATGGCATTCCGACCCTCCGGTGGCGAGCATATATGGCGGTCCGCGATTTTCAACCGACAAGATGAAGCAAGGCTGACCTCTGTCCCTCAGCGGGGCTTTGATAGAAGCGTGCAGGTGATGGTGGCAGCATTGGCGGCCGGCGTGCGGATTGATTTGAACCGGAAATGGGCGTAGTTTTGCGCAAAATTTCAGGGAAAGGAAATTGCCGTGAACCTGTCCTATGGCTTGCCGCCGTCGCGGCTTGATTGGACCAGTGATCTGTTCACCTATATTCAGGCGGTCAAGGCAGGAACGTTTGATGGCAGTGCGGCCTATCAGCAGTTTGGCTGGCTGATCCTGCCCGAGGTGACGGCGCATGGCGCGTCCGGGCCTTTTACCGCCTATTTCGCGGTGAAGGCGGGGGGCGCGTTCAACAGTTTCAGCGTGCTGAACCCGATCACCGATGTTTCGGTGTGGAATGTGGTGAGCGGCGCGCCGGAGACCAACCTGCTTTACGCCAGCGGGTTGTCGCTGTCTTTTGCTTCGGTGCTGGGGGCAAGTTCGGCAACCGTGCTGGAAAAGCTGATCTTCAGTGGCGATGACCGCATCACCTTTTTGCCCGCAACGCCCGACCGGGGCAACGATCTGGTGCGTGGCTGGGCCGGCAACGACGACATCGAGATTCTCGGCAGTGGCGGCAACGATACGGTTTATGGTGGTACGGGCAATGACCGCATCTCGATCCGCGATCTCAATCCCAACACGCTGGGTGGGGTGCCGGGCACGTTCTGGGGTTACGGCGAGGCGGGCAATGACACGATTTTTGGCGACGACCGGGGCGACCTGCTGTTTGGCGGTTCGGGGCGGGATTTGCTGGCGGGCAATGATGGCAAGGACAGCATCGACGGCGGCACCGGCAATGACAGCCTGTACGGCAATGCGGGCAATGACACGCTGACAGGGGGGGCGGGAAGCGACGTGATCTTTGGCTATACCGGTGCGGATGTGCTGACGGGGGGCAGCGAGGCCGACCTTTTCGTGTTCACATGGGGCGGGGCGGTGCCGCATTTCGACAGCACTGGCGGGGTGAAGGGGCGCGATGTGGTGACGGATTTCGAGGCGGGTGATCTGATCCGGCTGGTGGAAAGCACGCTGGCGGAGGTGACGCTGATCGGGGCGGCGGCTTTTACGGCGATCAATCAGGTGCGCTGGGTCAGCGGCGTGGGTGGCACGACGATCTACATCAATGGTGA
>JANNAV010000215.1:0-4571 GCA_031384695.1 Paracoccaceae bacterium | reverse complement strand
CCTTCAATCTGACTCAGATTGAAGGCAAACCGCTTTAGGCCTCAAAGTATCCGTGCCTGTGGGCAACCTTAATCTCGCCCTGAAAACACCCAGACAATGCTGCGCCTCCACCAAAACCCCGCCGTGTTTGGCCGTCATACCAAGGTCAGTAACAAGTGGACGACCCGGCAGGGTGGGTCAAAAGCCCCCACCCAGCCCACTCTGCCGGCATTTGTTACTGCAAGCGAAGGCTCCCGCCAGAAGGCGGGGGTCTTTGGCCGTTGTGGCAAAGCGGTGCGTCAGCCAAAGCAATCGGTCAGGCAAAACCGGGCGCAAGGCGCAACGCGCCGGTGTGAAAGCCGCGCCAGTTGGTTTGCGGGGCGGGCAGGCGCTTTTGCGCGGCGGGGTGGCCCGCCTCCAGCACGCCAAGGCGCACCAGCAGGGCTGTGATGGCGGCTTCGGCGGCGCGGGCGGTGCCGTCTTCGATCTTGAGGGCGATGCCAAGTTGTTTTTCGGGAATGATCGCCACGAACACCGCCTCGGCCCCGGTCTTGAGGGCAACGCGGCCGTTCATTGCACGCATCAACTCGGTGCAGGCGCGGCCCTCGCCTGCCACGAGGTCGGGGTGGCTGGCCATGGCGCGGGTCAGGCGGTGCATGGCGCGGGCGCGGGTATCGCCGGTATCGGTTGCGGCGGCGAAGGCACCCATGGCGCGGGCAAGGCCTGCGATGGTGCCCGCGAAATTTGGGGCTGAGCAGCCGTCGATGCCGTGGCCGGGGCTGGTCTCGCCGGTGGTCTCCTCGAACGCGGCTTTCACCGCGCGCTGTACCGGGTGATCCACCTCGATGTAATCCGGCCCGCCGCGCAGATGCTGGTTCAGGGTGAGGAAGCCCGAATGCTTGCCCGAACAGTTGTTGTGATACTGGCAGGGAGCTTCATCGGCGCGGATCAGGCGGTCGCGCTCCACCCGGTCATAGGGTTCGTGCGCGCCGCAGCGCAGATCAGCCTCGCCCATGCCAAGCGTGCCCAGCCATGTGGCGGCCATTGCGGTGTGTTTGGCCTCGCCCTGATGGCTGGCGCAGGCGAAGGCCAGATGCGCGGGGGTAAGGTGTGCGGCATCGGCAGCGCCGCTTTCGACCAGCGGCAAGGCTTGCAGCATCTTGCACGACGAGCGCGAAAACATCACGCGGGCAGGGTCGCCCCAGGCGGCGGTGATCGCACCCGCGCCATCGCAAATCACCGCATGGCCCACGTGGGTGCTTTCCAAAAGCCCGCCGCGCCACAATTCTACCATCGGTACTGCTGATTGCATCGCGATCTCCCGTCACTATTGCGCGATTTTCTGCCCGTTGTGCACAAGCGGGGCTTTCGCGGATCGTCTGTTTTCGGTTATGCAGGACATATCGAGTGGAATGGCACCGCGCCACCGGAAAAACCGTTGTGAAAGCGGGTGAATGCGGGCAGAGGCACAAGCGGCTGGAGGCTCTGAGACATGACAAGCTGGATGACGCGGGCAGGTTTGACTGTGGCAAAAGGACTGGGGGCGATGGCACTGGTGGCGGGTGCGCTTCAGGCGCAGGAATCGACCAACCGGGTGGCAAGCAACACCGATTGGAGCGTTTTCACCGAGGAAAGCCCCAAGGAATGCTGGGGCGTTTCCAGCCCCAAGGAAACCGTGAACACCCGCGACGGCGCGCCTGTTTCGGTGCGGCGGGGTGATATCCTGCTGTTCGTGACCTTCCGCCCCGGCAGCGGCAAGGGTGAGATTTCGTTTTCCGGCGGCTATCCTTTCGCGCCGGGATCTGCCGTGACGATGGATGTTGACGGCACCAAATTCGCGCTGATTGTCGATGGCGAATGGGCCTGGCCCGGCACCGCCGACGATGATGCGGCAATTCTGGCGGCGATGAAAAAGGGCACCGGGGCGGTGATGACGGCGAAATCGGCCAAGGGCACCCAGACCCAGGACAGTTTCAGCCTGCGCGGCTTTACCGCCTCGATGGACGAAGCTGCCAAGCGCTGTTCGTAGGGGCGTGCAATTTGTGACGGCGCCCCGGCCTTGCGGCTTGGGGCGCTTTTCATTGACCTGTTTTGTTTTGCGCCGGGCTGTCCTATATGACCGCAAGACTTTGCAGCAGGAACCGCCCATGCCCGCCACCGCCCCGATCACTCAGGATGTGCTGACCCTGCCGCGCAAGCTGGTGCAAGGCGGGCTGGTCAACATCATCGGCCTGACGCGGGATCAGTTGCGCGCGGCGTTGATCGAAGCGGGCACGCCTGAGAAGCAGGCGAAAATGCGGGTCGGGCAGATCTGGCAATGGGTGTACCACTGGGGCCTTCGCGATTTTGCGGTGATGAGCAATCTGGCCAAGGAGTTCCGCGCCCTGCTGGCGCAGCATTTCGTGATCGAACTGCCCGAGGTGGTGACGCGGCAGATCAGCAGCGATGGCACCCGCAAGTATCTGGTGCGCATCGCGGGCGGTCACGAGGTTGAGGTGGTGCATATCCCCGAGGAAAACCGGGGCACGCTGTGTATTTCCAGCCAGGTGGGCTGCACCCTGACCTGTTCGTTCTGCCATACCGGCACGCAAAAGCTGGTGCGGAACCTGACGGCGGGGGAAATTGTCGGGCAAGTGATGCTGGCCCGCGATGATCTGGGCGAGTGGCCGGTGCAGGGCGCGCCACGGGTGGAAACCCGGCTGATTTCCAACGTTGTGCTGATGGGCATGGGCGAACCACTTTATAATTTCGAAAATGTGCGCGATGCGATGAAAATTGTCATGGATAATGAGGGCATCGCGTTGGGGCGGCGGCGGATCACGTTATCGACATCGGGGGTGGTGCCCGAGATCGCGCGGACGGCGACCGAGATCGGGTGCCTGCTGGCGGTGAGTTTCCATGCCACCACCGACGAAGTGCGCGACCGGTTGGTGCCGATCAACAAGAAATGGAACATTGCCACGCTGCTGGAGGCGCTGCGGGCCTATCCGGGGCTTTCAAACTCGGAGCGGATCACCTTTGAATATGTGATGTTGCAAGGGGTTAACGACAGTAGAGAGGATGCGCACCGGCTGGTAGAACTGTTGCGCGGCATTCCGGCCAAGGTGAACCTGATCCCGTTCAACGAATGGCCGGGGGCGCCTTACACCCGATCTTCGGGCAACCGCATCCACGCTTTTGCCGATATCATCTTTAACGCGGGCTATGCGAGCCCGATCCGCACCCCGCGCGGCGAGGATATCATGGCCGCCTGCGGGCAGTTGAAATCTGCCACAGAAAAGCAACGCAAATCTTTGCGTGCAAATTGACGCTTTCTTTATTGCTTGTGGCACAGCATGATTCGCGTCAAGTCCCCGAAAAACTGGCAAAAGGACGCGCAGATGACCCCCAGTGAGCAGGTACAGCCTTTGAGCAACCGACGATCCGCCCGTGATTGGGTGCTGGAGCTGGCGAAATACCGCGAGCCCTCAACCCGGCGATCGGTGATGGAGCTGGGGTTCACGCTGGTGCCGTTTGTGGTGCTTTGGGTGCTGGCGTGGGTTTCGCTGTCGATCAGTTATTGGCTGGCTTTTGGCATCGCCAGCCTGAACGGCGCGTTTCTGGTGCGGATCTTCATCATCCAGCATGATTGCGGCCACCAGTCGTTCTTCAAGAACCGCACCGTCAGCGATTGGGTCGGGCGGGTGCTGGGGGTGCTGACGCTGACGCCTTATGATGTGTGGCGGCGCACCCATTCGATCCATCACGCGCAGCATGGCAATCTGGACAAGCGCGGCATCGGCGATGTGCTGACGCTGACGGTGGCGGAATACCGGGCGCGGAGTGTGCTGGGGCGGCTGTTGTACCGGCTTTACCGGCATCCTTTGGTGCTGTTCGTGCTGGGGCCGAGTTATCTGTTCATCCTGCAGAACCGCCTGCCGCTGGGTCTGATGAAATCGGGCTGGCGCTATTGGACCAGTGCCATGGGCACCAATGCGATGATCGCCATCGGCCTCGCGCTGATCATCTATCTGGGTGGTTTCATGCCGGTGCTGCTGATCTATCTGCCGACATCGGTGATTGCGGCGACCATCGGGGTATGGCTGTTTTATGTGCAGCATCAGTTCGAGAAAACCCATTGGTCCAAGGACGACGAGTGGCAGTTGCACGAGGCGGCGCTGGAGGGCAGCTCGCATTATGTGCTGCCCGCGCCGCTGCGCTGGATGACGGGCAGCATCGGCATCCATCATGTGCACCACCTTTACAGCCGCATACCCTTTTATCGGCTGGCCGAAGTGCTGCGCGACCACCGCGATCTGGCCGAGGCGCAGCGCCTGACGATCCGCGAAAGCTTTGCCACGGTGCGGATGCATCTGTGGGACGAACAGCGCAAACGCCTGATGTCGTTCCGCGAGGAGCGGCGGCTGAACGGGGCGGTGAAGGCGGTGTAGGGCGGGGCGGTGGGTTACAGTGTTTTGCATTTGATCTGGATCAGCAGATCAAATGCAAAACGCAACATTCCCGGCGTTTGGCCTGTCTTGGTTTGCCTTCAATCTGATTCAGATTGAAGGCAAACCGCTTTAGACGGGTCTATGGGCCGGACTGTCGAAACA